>DATHQE010000278.1:0-31666 GCA_035483035.1 Streptosporangiaceae bacterium
GCGTCTCATCAGGCCGGCTGTACTGGGACAACAAGTTCGGGTTCTTCGACGCCAAGAACGTCTCCGTCCCGGCTGGCGTGAGCGTTTTCCCTGGCGAGATCTACCAAGCCCCGCGGAGCTGGGCCGAGCGGGCCTACCCCAACCTCATCCACTACAACGAGCTCGACAGAGGCGGGCACTTTGCGGCCTGGGAGCAGCCGCAGCTCCTTTCCGAGGAAGTTCGAGCGACGTTCCGGACACTGCGCTAGACGACAGCCGGGTCGTACGGGTAGACCCGTTCCGGGTGACCATCCCCTGGTCGCCGCCGCTAGAGTTACCGTCGTGGCAGCGGACGAACGGGTAATTCGCGGGTCATCTTTCGGCGGAGCGGCAGCCGCCTACGCCGAGCACAGGCCGGATTACGCGCAGGACGCGGTGCGGTGGGCGCTGGCACCCGCGCCCGGCCCCCGCGTCCTTGACCTCGGGGCAGGCACCGGGAAGCTGACCGCGACGCTGGTCGCGCTCGGCGCGGACGTCACCGCAGTCGAGCCCGACCCGGCCATGCTCGCCGAGTTGCAGCAGTTGCTGCCCGACGTCCGGGCGATGGCGGGCAGCGCCGAGGCCATCCCGCTGCCCGACGCCTCTGTCGACGCGATCGTGGCCGGCCAGGCACTGCACTGGTTCGACATGGCGGTAGCGGGCCCGGAGATGGCGCGCGTACTGGTTCCGGGTGGCATCCTGGCCGGCCTGTGGAACGTCAACGACGATCGGGTGGACTGGGTCAGCGCGATCGAGCAGCTTAGCGAGGGCTCGGCCAGTCTCACCTTCACGGACTGGAACGCCCACTCGGCCGATATCCGGCTAGCCTCGATGGACTTGCCTGGCCTGTTCAGCCCGCCGGATCGAGCCGAGTTCCCGCACGGGCTGCGTCGCACCGCGGAGTCCCTGCTCGCGACGATCGCCACGCACTCGAGGCTGCTCGTCATGGACGACGCCGCGAGGACCGCCCTGCTCGGCCGGATCGGCGACTACCTGGCGCGCTTGCCGGAGACGTCCGCGGGCGAGTTCACCCTGCCTATGCTGACTGGCGTCCTGCGCGCGCGCCGCGAGTAAACCGGTCAGGTCAGCAGGCGCCGGGTCCGCCAGGTCGCAACGCCGCCTAGCCCGGCCGTGACGAACAGCAGCAATGCTGTCTCTATCCACTGCAGCTGCCAGAAGTTGCTGGCCGGCTGGTACTCGACCACCTGGGTGAGATGCTGGCCGGCAATCCAGGCATCGCACTGCGCAGGACTGCCTTTGGCGCACGCCGACGAGGCCGTTCCCGGCAGGTAGAACGTTTTGCCAGTGGGCGTCACGGTGTAGTTGCTGAGGACCCAGGCACCTGGCAGGCGCGGCGTTCCGGGCTGATTGACCGCAACCGCCACCCCGCCCGAACTCGAAACCAGCATGCTGTTCAGGCCCTCGAGGGTCACCGGAGCTGTGGCTCGTACCGGCGTCAGGAGGTGCGGCCTGATGAAGTTGGGCCACAGGAACTGCAGCAGCACGACGATGACGATCGTGATGGCCATCGCGGCGATGGTGCGGCGCACCACAATCCCGATCACCACACCGATCACGAAAGCGAGCACCGCCCAGGCGGCCGGGGCCACGCCCTGCGCAATGAACATCAGCGGTGTGATCCGGGTGAACTGGCCCAGGTTGTCGGGGAAGCCGCCGGCCGCGTTGACCGGCCCGGCCCACCAGCTGAAGAGCAGGCTGAGCAGACCCGCGGTCGCGATGGCGGCGAGCCCGATCAGCCCCAGCTTGACCGCCATCCACCGGGTCCTGGTGGCGTCCTGGTTCCAGGCCAGCCGGTAAGTGCCGGTTTCCAGTTCGCGGGCGACCAGCGGCGCGCCCCAGAACGCGCCGATGACCGCCGGCAGGATCAGCAGAATGAGGATGCCCGCGAAGAAAAGCGCCGGGTAGACCTGGTCGGCCCGCAGGGACTTCATGAAGGCCGTCGCCAGGCTCAGGCAGTGCGGGCCACTGCCGCATCCGCGCAGGCCGCTCTTGTCGTACAGGTCCGCCAGGTGCGGACCTGTGTACCCATAGGCAACGGCGAGCACGGCGACTGCCGCGAGTGCCGTGATCGCCTGGGCCCGGAACTGTCGGAACGTCAGCCAGGTCACGGTGCTGGCTCCACTGCTGCTGGCTCCACTGCTGCTGCCTCCACTGCTGCGTCATCCACGGCGCCCTCGCCGGCCCGGCCCAGGTAGCCCAGGACCACGTCTTCCAGGTTCGGCCTGGTCACGGTCCAGGCCAGCTGCTGCGGAGCCGCAGCGGCCCGGACCAAAGCCGTCGTCTGGCCGAGGTTGCGCGCGGCGCTGATGATCTCCGCGTCGCCGGGCAGGTCGCTGCGGTCCACGCTGGGACCGCTGACCAGATGGTGGCCGGCGAGCACATCGGCCACCGGGCCGGCGACCTGGATCCTGGATGCGACGAGAACGACGATGTAGTCGCAGATTCGTTCCAGGTCGGACACCAGATGCGACGACATGACGACCGACATCTGCGGGCCGGCCGTTGCCTTGGCCAGGCCTGCCAGGAAGTCCCGTCGGGCGAGCGGGTCCAGGCTGGCCACCGGCTCATCCAGGATCAGCAGGTCAGGCCGTCGGGCCAGGGCCATGGTCAGGGCCAGCTGGGCGCGCTGCCCGCCTGACAGCCGCCCTGCCTTGAGCCGGGGGTCCAGCTTGAGTTCCCGGATCCGGCTAGCCGCGAGCTCAGCGTCCCAGCGCGCGTTCATGCGCTGACCCAGCTTCAGGTGGCCGGCCACAGACAGCCCGGCGTACACCGGGGTTTCCTGAGCCACGAAGCCGACCTTGCGCAATTGTGCAGTTCCGTGGCCGGGAACGGCGCCGAGCACGCGAATGCTGCCGGTAGTGGGCCGCAGCATTCCGGTAGCCAGGCTGAGGAGCGTGGTCTTGCCAGCCCCGTTCGGGCCGACCAGGCCGGTGATGCTCCCGGCGGGAATATCCAGCGAGCAGTCCTTAAGCGCCCAGTTAGAGCCATACGCACGACTGACGTTCCGGGCCTCGATAGCGGCGCTCACCGTTGGCCCCGTCTGCAGGTTCATGGCGAATCTCACTTTCGGTGCGATAGCGGGATGGCCGGGCTATCCGGTCGCCGTTACGCTAAGTGAGCTCGCTACGACGGCGACATACGGCTGGACGGCGTCTAGGCGGTGTACTTAGGTACACCCGCATCCCGGGGCTCAGCGTCACTGTGCGGATCCAGGGCGAACCGGCAGACTGAAGTGAAACCTGCAGCCTGAGCCAGAGGAAGTCCTGATGAGCGGCGCGGCGAGCCCGACGACGGCAAGGACGTCGCGGCGCGGACTCTGGCCGCTCGCGCACCGGTCGCTCTTGGGGGGCTGGCATTCCCTCGCGTTCTCGGCCTTGCTGCTGCTTGGCCTCGGCCCGCTGCTCGCCGTCCTGATCGTGATTCTTGAGGCCTGGGACACAATCATGACGCTCGCCGGCCAGCGGGTGGGCGGCCCTTACCTGACTAGTGCCGGGGCGACACCGGTTGTCCTGATCCTGGCCACCCTGCTGTACCTGCGCTGGCTCGCAAACCTGACCAGAAGCCTGGCGGGACGGTGGTGCGGCACGCCGATCCTGCAGCCGTACCGGCCCGCACCGCAGCAGCCAGGCATCTGGCGACGACTGAGGTGGCTCGCCACGGACCCGGCAACGTGGCGCGATCTGCTCTGGCTGACCGTGAACGCACTCGCCGGCACGCTTCTCGTGGTCGTTCCGGTCGCCATGGTGGTGTACGGGATCGTCTTCGCGATACTGCCAGCTATCGGGGTGCCGGCCGCCCGCCTGCCGTATGTCGGCATCATCACGGCCAAGGGTCCAGGCGCTGGCCTGGTCGGAGTGGCGCTGATAGTCGCGGGGCTGTGGCTCGCCCCGCGCCTGCTGTCCAGCTACGGGGCACTCATCTCCCTCCTGCTCGGACCCACCCGCCGCAGCAAGCTCTCCGTGCAGGTCGAGCGTCTGGTGCGGACCCGATCAGACACGATTGACGCCGGCGCGGCCGAGCTGCGCCGGATTGAACGCGACCTCCACGACGGCGCGCAGGCCCGGCTGGTCGCGATGGGCATGACGCTGGATGCCATCGACCGACAGCTAGACGCCGACCCCGCGGTGGCCAGGGCGCTGCTAGCCGAGGCGAAGGATTCCTCGGTGAAGGCCCTGTCGGAGCTGAGGGACCTGGTCCGCGGGATTCACCCGCCGGTTCTGGCGGACCGGGGGCTGGTGGAAGCAGTCCGTGCCCTCGCCCTGGACAGCCCGCTGCGCGTACACGTCGCCTCCGAACTGCAGGGCCGCCCACCCGCGCCGGTAGAGTCCGCCGTCTACTTCGCCATTAGCGAGCTGCTCGCCAATGCGGCCAAGCATGCGGCGCCCTGCGATGCCTGGATCGACTTCCGGTACTCGGCCGGCATGCTGCGGATCAGCGTCGCGGACGACGGCGGTGGCGGCGTGGACCAGCAGCACGGCACTGGCTTGCGCGGGATCGAGAAGCGGCTGGGCGCATTCGACGGCGTGCTGGCCGTGTCCAGCCCGCCGGGCGGTCCGACTTTGGTGAACCTGGAGATCCCGTGCGAGTTGTCATAGCCGAGGACCTCTTCCTGCTGCGTGACGGCCTCACCCGCCTGCTCGAAGCTCACGGCTTCGAGGTCACCGCGGCCGTCGAGACCGGCGAGGACCTGCTCTCCGCCGTGCTCGCGGACAAGCCGGACGTCGCCATCGTCGACGTTCGGCTGCCGCCCACTTTTACAGACGAGGGCCTCCGGGCTGCGCTCGCGGCCCGGCGCGAACTGCCAGACCTGCCCGTCCTTGTGTTGTCCCAGTACGTCGAGCAGCTGTATGCGCGCGAACTGCTCGCTGCGGGCAGCGGCGGTGTCGGCTACCTGCTGAAGGACCGGGTGCTGGACGGTACCCAGTTCGCCGACGCTGTGCGGCGGGTCGCGTCCGGCGGCACCGCGATGGACCCCGAGGTGGTGGCACGGCTGCTCGCCAGCAACGCGGCTGACGGCGCGGTGGCCGCGCTGAGCCCGCGCGAGCGCGAGGTCCTCGGCCTGATGGCCGAGGGACGGTCGAACTCCGCCATCGCGCAGCAGCTCGTGATCACCGAGCGCGCGGTAGCCAAGCACACGGCGTCGATCTTCATGAGGCTGGGCCTGCAGCCCTCCGATGATGACAACCGCCGAGTCCTGGCCGTCATCGCCTATCTGGACCGCTAACCCCGTCGCTCCCGGCGAGTACGGCAAGTTCGCTTACCGCGAGGCGCGGCGCCTCCGTACCCACCTAGCTAGCTTCGAGAGCAGCGCAACAGGGACCGCGAGCACCGCAATAACGAACATGGCCAGGCCGATGCCGTTGCCGACGGCCCCCGCCTGTCCGATGAGTGCCGCGATCACCACGACGGGCAGAGCCAGGATCAGCGCCCACGCCGTCCAGTCCCTCTTCCATGGCTGCCTAGTCCGGCGGGACTTGCCCGGCGCGATGTTGCCGCGCCCTGGTGCCGCTGCGACGCCGTCGCTGTCCACCGCCAAAGGCTCTGCCGCGGCGGCCTCGGCGGGGCTGGAGTGGTACGGGGGCAGACCGATCGCCTGGCGAAGCGCCTGGGCGAATTCGTGACAGGTCTCGTAGCGATGCTCAGGCGCCTTCGCCATCGCCTTGGCAAGGACCTGATCGGCCTCAGGCGGAAGGTCCGGACGCCGTTGCGTCAGCAACGGCGGCGGCTGCGACATATGTGCCCAGATCATGGCCGCGGGCTGGTCCCGCTGGAACGGCGGCGCCCCGCTCAGCAGTTCAAATGCCGTGCAGGCGAGCGAGTACTGATCTGCGCGACCATCGACTGCCCGTCCTTCTATCTGCTCAGGAGCGCAGTAGTCCAGGGTCCCCAGGAACTCGCCGGTGCCGGTCAGACGCCTGGATCTCCTCGGTCACAGTCTGCCTCCCCGGACCAGCAGGCCATCCTCACGCCCAATGCTGGCGCTAGACACTTGAGCACGAAACAGGCCCATTGCGCACCAGAAGCCAACCTATTGAAGAGCCATGACCGCCTACGTTACTATTCGGCACAATCCTCCCGGTACGCGTTCTTGAAGGGCAGCAAATGAAGGAAGCTCGTCGGGACATGCTGCTGGCTGCCGCGGCACCAATGCTGCAAGAGCTTGAGGAGGTGCAGCTCATGACGTTCGCCAGAGTGGGCTCGGTCTCGGCCAAGCGGAAGATCGCGACTGCGGCGACGGCGGCCGTCCTCAGCGCTGGGATTCTGATGGTCTCGGTGCATCCGCGGGAGATGTATCTCGTGCTGACCGACCGGCGGATTCTCTTCTTCGACGGGCACACTGCAACCGGTCGGCCGGGGAAGCACCTGATGACCGTGCCGCGCGACCTGGTGACCGTGTCATCGGCTAGAGGGAAGGGTCTAGGGCTGGCCATCGAAGTTGAGCTAGGTCTCGAAGGCCAGGACAAGAACCTGAAGATCCTGTTCCCGACGCCCAGCAAAGAAGAAGGCAAGCAGTTCATCGCCGCGCTGCCCGCGACTAGCTGACCGACGGCGGTTCGCTGCTGTTGACGATCGCGGAGTCCGCGCTTACGTTGCCAGGCGTGGGTGATATCCGCACCAGCCTGACGGTGCTGGCCCGTACCGGAGCTGACGGATCCGGCCTGGTCCGCACGCTGGCCGAGATCGGGCCGGGCGAGAGATCGGATCGGTCAGTTATGACTGGCTGCCGGAAGGTGCGGAGTCGCTTCTGTTGGTCCCGCCACCGTCATGATCCGTGGCGGAAGGTGGCCGTGCATCCGCCGTCGACGGTGACGATCGAACCGGTCATGAATGACGCGTCGTCAGATGCAAGGAACGTGGCAACGCGGGCCACTTCTCGTGCCTGCGCCTGGCGCCCGAGGGGTTGCAGGGCGGCGTTCGCTTCCCGCCGCGCCTCAGCGGCGGCGCGCTCGGTGGGCGGGAGGGATCCTCTTCGGCCGCCCATGTCCGTGTCGATGTATCCAGGGCAGATGGCGTTGACGCGAAGTCCGTCAGGGCTGTAGTCAACGGCTAGCTGTCGGGTGAGGTTGACGATGCCTCCTTTGGAGGCGCAGTACGACGGTGCCAACGGTGCGCCGACGATGCCATAGGTAGAGGCGATGTTGACCATCGCGCTTTGTGGGCGCCGGAGCAGGTGCGGGATCGCCGCCCTGGCACAGAGGAAGGTCCCGCGCAGGTTAACGGCGATCGTCCGATCCCAGGCGTCGATGTCGAGCTCATGGAGGCGGGCCGACCCGCCGGAGATGCCAGCGTCGTTGACGAGCACGTCGAGTCGGCCGAACTCAGCGACGGCGCCGTCGACTAGGGCAGCCACCTGCTCAGCTTCGGCCACGTCACAAGGCAGGAATGACGCCTTGCCGCCCGCGCTGCGGATCTCCGCAACTGTTCGCTGCCCGTCATCGATGTTCGTGTCGCCAATGGCGACGGCCGCGCCGGCGGCCGCCATGTCGAGGGCGATGGCCCGGCCGATACCCGTGGCCCCGCCAGTCAGCAGAACCACGCGGTCGTTCAGGGAGGGCATGCGTCCCTGCCTCCTCGTCCTCTGGCCGAGCCTGTGAGCGACAACCTATCTGACGGCGGTTTCAGCGTGTGCCAGCGTGAAGTCGGCGTGCGTACCGGGGGCAAGCTCGCGGGTCTCTCCGCGGACGAGGATCTTGATCGGCGACCCGTTTCCAGGCCGGGACGTGACCGACATCAGGTCCTGTGCCAGGGAGACTTCGACCCGGTGGTCGCGGTAGTGGACGCTGAATTTGATGTGCTTGACCTCGGCCGGCAGGGCTGGGTCGAATCTGAGTGTGCCGCCCTGGGCCCGCATGCCGGTGAAGCAGCGGAGCACGATATCGATAGTGCCGGCCATGGCGCCGAGGTGAATGCCCTCGGCGGTAGTGCCACCCTGGACGTCGCTGACGTCGCTCTGGAGGGCGGCGATGTACGAGCGCCACGCCTGGGCTGGGTCCAGCCTGGACAGTACCCAGGCGCTGACGACGCCGCTGAGGGTCGAGCCGTCCGTGGTGCGGTCGAGGTAGTAGTGCACGGTTCGCGTCAGCTGCTCCATGGTGACGTCGTAGCCGAGGTTGCGCAGGATCTCGCGCAGCTCATTACGCGAGAGCAGGAAGAGCAGCATCAGGACGTCCGCCTGCTTGGACACCTGGTACCGGTTGGTGCTGTCGCCTTCAGCCTCGAGCACGCGGTCAAGGCGCTTGATGTTGCCGTAGCGGGCACGGTAGGCGTCCCAGTCGAACTCCAGGAGCTGGTCGTAGCCCTCGAACTGGGCGAGGACGCCGTCGTCCTGGAGCACCACGCGCATCTTGCTGGTGATGTCGCGCCAGCGGCTCAGCTCGTCGGCGCTGAGCCCGAGCTCATTGATCACCTCGCGGCGATAGTGCGGCGGCAGCTCATCGACGGCCTGCGCAGCCCGCAGCAGCACCCACACCGCCATCACGTTGGTATAGGTGTTGTTGTCCACTCCAGGCCGGTCAGCGCCGGGGTATGCGTCGTGATACTCGTCTGGCCCCATGACACCGAGGATCTCGAACCGGTCCAGCTCGGGATTGTAGGTCGCCAGGCTTGCCCAGAACCGGGCGATTTCAATCAGCGTCTCGGCGCCGCCGAAGCGGAGGTACTGGGTGTCGCCGGTGACCTGGTAGTGCTGCCACACGTCGTAGGCGACCGAGATGTTGACGTGCCGCTGAAGGTGTGAGTTGTCGGGCAGCCAGCGCCCGGAATGCGGGTTCAGGTGCAGCAGCTGCGTCTCCTCCCGTCCGTCGCTGCCGCTTTGCCACGGGTACATTGCGCCGCGGTATCCCGCCGCGCTCGCTGCGGCGCGGGCCGCGTCGAGGCGTGCGTGCCGGTAGTCGAGCAGGGCGCTGGCCAGCCACGGCCGCTGGAAGTTCAGGAACGGGAATGCGAACATCTCATCCCAGAAGACATGACCGCGGTATGCCTCGCCATGCCAGCCACGGGCGGGAACGCCCACGTCCAGGTCAATGGAGTTTGGCGAGACGGTCTGCAGGAGGTGGAAGATATGCAGGTGGAGGACGGTCTCGACCCAGTCGCTTGCGCTGTCCAGCTGGATGTCGAATCGGCTCCACATCTCGTCCCACGCGGCCGCGTGCCGTGCAGCCAGCTCGGCGAACCCCGGCGCTTGCTGCGCCGTCTGCCTGGCCTGCAGCAGGCTCTCGGAGATCGCCCGGTCCCGCGAGGTGTAGAGCGCGGCGACCTTCTCCATGGTCACCGGCCGGTCCTGGTCAAGCTGAAGGGTGAGCGCGTGCGCGACGAAGCCCGGCTCGCGGATCAGGCGGCGCTCGGGCGCCCCAGCCGTCCCGCCGAGCCGGACCCTGGTCCTGGCGGCGATCCCGATCCGCACGTGGGACTGGACCGTCTCGGCCTGTAGCTCGATTGTCTCCTCGCCGGCCTCGCCAGCGTTCAGCACGGCCAGGTGATGCCCGTCCAGGTCGTGGTAGCGCTTCACCCCGGAGTTGGTGACACGCCCGTCCAGGCCGGACCAGACCTCCAGTGTTCCCGACCAGTTCTCGGCCGTGAATACTGTCTCCAGCCCGGCCAGGTGCGGGTCCTTCATGCTGACGATGCGGCGCTGCTCCATGGCGGTGCGGCGTCCGTCCGGATCCTGCCAGCGCAAGTTGCGGATGAGCACGCCCGTCCGCAGGTCCAGATCGAGTCGGTGCTGAAGGACGTCGGCATCCCGCATGTCGAACCATGGCCCGGCTGCTACCCGGAACCGGAAGGGCAGCCAGTTCGGCACGTTGACCAGGTCCTCGTTCTCGACGCCGCGGCCGGCCACCTGGCTCCGCAGCCGGTTGTACAGGCCAGCGACATAGGTGCCCGGATAGTTGACGCCGTCGGCCTGTGCCTCGGGCAAGGCGCCGCGGGTCACGAAGTAACCGTTGCCGAGCGCGCACAGTGCCTCGCGGAGCCCTTGACTCTCCGGATCGAAGCCGTCGTAGGCAAACGACCACGTTCCTGGCGGCTGCTGCCCCTGCTCCCGCTGCCGTGGCACTCGATCGGCGGGCGCATTCCTGCGCTCGAGCATGCCCGCACGCAGGGCATTGCGGGAGACATCGTCGAGCGTGGTCACAACCAGGTCCGCGCCCGCGTCAGCCAGAATCTGCTCGTCCCCGAGGCGGGCCACGCCAAGCGCTGCCATCCCGCCGGCCTTGGCGGCCTGGACTCCGGCCGCCGCGTCCTCCACCACAAAGCACCTGTCTGGCGGTGCGCCCAGCTCCTCCGCCGCAGTCAGGAAGATCATGGGGTCGGGCTTGCCCCGCGGAAAGTCGCGTCCGGAGATGTCCGCGTCGAACAGGCCGAGCAGCGATAGCCCTGGCCGGATGAACGGGTAGTCGAGCCGCTGCTCGGCAGCGAAGGTATCCAGCCGGATCTGGCGCAGGAACAGGTTGGCGTTCTTCGACGACGACGCCGCGGCCACCGGGACGCCAGCGGCCTTGACCGCGAGGATGAAGCGCAGCGCGTCAGCGAAGGCCACGAACTGACCCGCCTCGATCAGCCTGACCACGTGCTCCTGCTTCACCGCCGCGTACTGCTCGGCCCTGCTGTCCACGTCCGGCACGTGGAAATGCTCCAGCGCCGCGCGTGCGCCAGCCAGCCGTGGCATCCCTGCCATCACTTGCTGGTAGTCGGCTTTCGTGAACCGTTCAGGGGAATAAGTGGTTTTGTCGCGGATATCGCGCCACTCGCCCTCCATCAGCTCCTGGAGAGCCTCACGCCACGCCTGCTCGTGCGGCGAGTCCACCAGTACCCCATCGACATCGAAGATCGCGCCCTGGAACTCCATCGCCCCTGCCCCCTGTCCCGCGATCGAGCGACTACTGCGTCCCTCCTGCGCCCCTGCGTTCCGGCCGCTCCGTTCATACCCCCTCGCAACCGCGGTCTCTCAGGCGGTCAGACGGCCTGGGAGAATAGGGCCGAAAGAGGCGCACGGGGCAGGAAAGAGGGCAGCATGAGTGATCGCATTCCGCACGACCCGTTTGTCGAGCGGACCACGGCGGAGGAGCGCCGTCACCGCAAGCAGCGACTCGCCGTCGCGTTCCGTATCTTCGGCCGGCTGGGCTTCGAGGAGGGCGTAGCTGGCCACATCACAGCACGAGACCCGGAGCATCCCGACCAGTTCTGGGTGAATCCGTTCGGGATGAGCTTCAAGCAGATCCGGGCCAGGGACCTGATACTCGTCGACCACGCCGGCACGGTCCTGGAAGGCACGTGGCCGCTCAATCAGGCCGCCTTCGCCATTCATTCGCAAGTCCATGCCGCCCGCCCCGACGTGGTAGCGGCGGCACACTCGCACTCGGTACACGGCAAGGCCTTCGCCTCCTTGCACCGGCCGCTCCGGCCCATCACCCAGGACGCCTGCATCTTCTTCGAAGACCACGGCGTCTACGACGGTTACGGCGGTGTCGCTAATGACGTCGAAGAAGGCAAGCGCATCGCCGCGGCCGTCGGCGGCTCCAAAGCCGCGATCCTCGCCAACCACGGGCTGATAACCGTCGGCCAGTCGGTCGATGAGGCCGTGTTCTGGTTTGTCAGCATGGAACGCTCCTGCCAGGCCGAACTGCTGGCCATGGCAGCCGGCGACCCGTTGCCGATCGACGACGCGACGGCTCGCGCCACCTATGCCCAGGTCGGCACTGCCCTGGCCGGCTGGTTCAGCGCCCAGCCGCTCTTCGACTGGATCATGGCCGAGCAGCCAGACTGCCTAGAGGACGCGTAAGCCTCCTCGGTCAGGGTGGTGCGGATGGCAGTGCAGGCTGACTGCTGCCCGCCAGCCGACGCAGGACCCGCCGCCACAGCGCAGACCACCAGCCCCAGCTGCGGGCGGGCCGGGCGGATACCGAGCCGCTGCCGACCCGGCCGGAGACCTTCACCCGCAGCTCGACTGGGGTGTCAGGCCCGCCGGGCGGGACCACTTTGACACTGCCGCTGCTCACGATCAGGTCGTCGGCGTCTACCACGATGCCGGGCCGGGTAATGAGCTTCAGGCTGCCGCTCGCAATCTGGGCGTCGATCCGCAACTCCGGCAAGGCGATCACCGCCTGCCCGAAGTCGAGTCGGACCGAGCCGCTGCCGATCTCGATTTCCAGACGTCGGGGTACCGTCCAGGGCTCTTCCCTCTTGGCGGAGCCGGAGCCGCACTCGATGCGTGCCAGGTCTGGCACCTCTACCGCGGCAGCAGCGGTCAGATCGGCGAGCAACGGCTCGAGGTCAGCCAGCGTGCGTGCGGCGAGTGCCACCTCCAGCCGCTCGTCGAGATCGTCAGCGGACAGCCGACCGTCGCCCGCGGCCATCCTGAGCACCTCGACTACCCGGTCCCGGTCGGCGTCCGAGGCCCGCTGCCCGGCCCGCAGCCCGGCCGGCTGGCCGGGCCGGGTCGAGGCGGGGACACCAAGCTGCTCAGCCAGGAACGGCGCCTCGACCTGATAGATCCGCTCCGGCCGACTGAGGTCCTTCAGCTGGTGCGTGCCAAGCTCCCGAAGGTCCACACCGGCTGGCAGCTCATCAGACAGCAGCTCAGCCGCCACCCCCGATACCAGCACCTGGCCACCGCGCGCGACCGCCAGCAGGCGCGCGACCCGGTTTACCGCCGGCCCGAAGTAGTCTCCGTCGCGCTCCTCGCAGACGCCAGCGTGCAGGCCCATCCGCACCACAATCGGCCGACTGGTCGGCCACGACTGCGTGGCCAGGTTCCGCTGCGCCGCTAGGGCTGCGTCCAGCCCAGCTCGAGCGGCCGAGAACGCGGCACAGAACGAGTCGCCGACAGTCTTGAAGACGTAGCCGCCGGCCTGGTCGATCGCCTCTCGCATGATCTCGTCGTGGCGCCGCAGCGCAGCGGCCATCGCGTCCCGCTCGGCGTCCCACAGCCGGGTGGAGCCTTCCACGTCAGTGAACAACAGCGTTACCGTGCCTGACGGCGCCGCGTTCATCGCTGCCCCGCCCGCCGGGGTAGCGTCACCGGGACCACCTCCAGGTCGTCGATCCCCGTTAAGTCTGCCGGAAGCCGGGAGGAAACGGAAACTAGCTATGGGAGGTTTTGTCCGGTCGGTTGGGCGCAGCTCCGGGTGTCGGCCTAGTGGTATTGGGTACAACGGCCACGTTGTGACGCAGTTGACAGCGGCACCACGGCAGATTGGCACTCGAGGTTGCGAGAGGCAGTCGTGCGATGCGTCCTGATATCAGGCCTGGCGGCATTTTCCCTGACTACGCTCTACCGGACCACACCGACACTCTGCGAACGCTCAGCGAGCTTCAGGGCCGCGATCCACTGATCCTCACCCTGGCGCGCGGCAACTACTGTCCCAAAGAGCACCAGCAGCACCTCGAGCTGGCCGCTAACTACTCAAAGGTCGCGGTGGCCTACACCCAGATCGCCACTATCGCGACCGACGACCATCACGTCCTGCAGGAGTTCCGCGCGTCGGTCGGCGCCCAGTGGACGTTCCTGTCCGATCCCGGCCGGACGGTGCAGCAGGACCTGGACATCCAGGAGTACACCGACCCCGAGCACAACCCGATGATCCCGCACACCTTGGTGCTCAAGCCGGGGCTGGTCATTCACAGTGTCTATAACGGCTACTGGTTCTGGGGTCGACCGTCGTTCTCCGACCTGTGGCGCGACCTGCGTGTCGCCACCAGCGAGATCCGCCCGGACTGGGATCTGAGCACCCCTGGCCTCCGCGAAGCCTGGGACGCAGGCGACTACTCGAGCTTTCACGGGTGGGACCGGCGGACCCCCGCGTCGACGCCGACATCGTATGAGTGACGCGGTAACGACCGTTGCCGCCCGTCCAGCGGAGATCGCAGAAGCGGGCCGACGGCAGTGAGCACCCCGGTATGCGAACTGCTGGGGATTGAACGTCCCATCGTCCTGGCGCCCATGGTCGACATTCCCGGCCTGGCGGCGGCGGTCTCGAATGCCGGTGCGCTCGGTATGGTGACGCTGACCTGGTCCGATGACATCGGAGCCGTGGTCCGGGAGACGGCGGCGCTGACCGCGCGGCCGTTTGGCGGCAACTTCGTGCTTACCTCGGATCGTCACCGTCCCCTTGACCAGGCCCTTGACGCCGGCTTGCGGATCGTCTCGTTTTTCCTGGGAGACCCGAGCGGCTACGTCGAGGCTGTGCACGACGCCGGCGGAATTGTCATGCACACAGTCGGCAGCGCCGAGGAAGCACGACGTGCAGTCGCCTGCGGCGTCGACGTGATCGTCGCCCAGGGCTGGGAGGCCGGCGGGCACGTCGGGAGTACCGTCGCGACCCTGCCGCTGGTGCCCGCCGTGGTCGACGCGGTCACGCCGGTGCCGGTCATCGCGGCTGGCGGGATCGGCGACGCCCGCGGAATCGCCGCGGTGCTCGCCCTCGGCGCCCAGGCCGCGTGGCTGGGCACGCGGTTCCTACTGGCCAAGGAAATGCCGATCCACGACGACTACCGGCGCCGGCTGATAGCCGCTACCGAGACCGACCCGCATTGGTACCCCAACCTGTACGACGTCGGCTGGCCCGACTCGCCCCACCGCGCCCTGCGCAACTCGACAGCCGCGGCGTGGGAAGCCGCGGGCTGCCCCCCAGACGACCAGCGGCCAGGAATAGGCGACGTGATCGCGCACCTCGCCTCCGGCGAAGCAATCGTCCGCTACGAGGGAGCGCCGCCCATGATCGGGACCACCGGGGACATCGAAGCGCTCTCGATGTGGGCCGGACAGAGCGTCGCACTCGCCAACCAGCCACAGTCAGCGGCGGACATCGTGGCTGAGCTCACCTCCCACCTGTGACAGCTGGAGCAACCATGACAGAACCCGCGCCCCGCATCGACTACGCCAACCTCCCCACGCCGCCCGAAGAGGGCATCCTAGTGACGTTGTTCATCACCGTCCGAAGTGTTGCGCGGTCACGAGACTTCTACTCCCGCGTGCTGGGCGGCACGGTCGTCCTGGCCGAGAATCCGTGCATCGTCAGGCTGTCCAACTCGTGGATAATCATGAACCCGGGTGGGCCGCCTACCCCCGACAAGCCAGGCATCTCGGTGGTTGACTACCAGCCTGGTGACACTACCTCGATCTTCCTGAACCTGCGGGTCGATGACATCCAGGCCTGTTACGAGGCCTGGAAGGAGAAGGGGGCCGAGTTCGTCACGCCGCCCATCGACCGCGAGGCGGAGATCCGCTGCTACATGCGCGACCCGGACGGATATCTCATCGAGGTCGGCCAGGCCACCGGCCTGCTGCACGGCAAGCTTGCCGCGAAGCGCCCGGAGGACCTCCCAGGCTGATGTCGTGCATCGGCCTAGTGTCTACATGTCGAGGACAATGTCGGATCGCGGCCGGGAGCAGCAGATGAGCACTTGGCCATCGGACGGCGGCTCCAGCGGGTCCGGAGAGTACGACACAGCGCCTGACAGCAGCGGCGTGATGCAGGTATGGCATACGCCAGTCCGGCAGCTCCACCGGCTGGGAACATCGCAGGCATCGGCCAGGTCGAGGAGGCTGTGCCAACTCGCGGCGAACGGCGTAGAGACTCCACTGCGGGCGAACGTTACCAGCGGACCAGTCCCTGCGGGTCCGGGCGGCGGGTGCGGCGCAGGGACTGCATGGCCGACAACGCCAGGGTTGGTCGGCGGCAGTGCTGCGAACAGCTCCGTGTGGACGCTGGCGGGCCCTATGCCGGCCGCGCCGAGGGCGTCGCGCACGTCCGCCATGTACGTTGGCGGCCCGCACACGTAAGCCTGAGCGCCGGCTGGCAGGCCTAGCGCAGCGAGCGAGTCCTTGGCGACGTGTCCGGCCGTGACGTGTCCGGCAATGACGTGCTCGCGGTGAAGCTCGGTCGGCGTGGCCCGACTGTAGAACACGTGTTCTCGCGTGTGCGGCAGGCACCCGAGCAAGGAGCGGGTCTCGGCGGCGAGCGGACGTTCTCGCGGGTGGCGCGCGCTGTAGATCCACCAGACCTCGCGTTCACTGCCTGCCCGCACGAGCTGGTGCAACATCGACAGGACCGGGGTCACGCCGATGCCGGCGGAGATCAGCAAGACCGGTCCTGAGCCGTCATCAAGCATGAAATCGCCGCGGGGTGCGGCTACCTCGAGGGTTGCGCCTGCGCGCAGGGTGCGGTCCAGGTACGAGCTCACCACGCCGTGTGCCTCGATCTTCACGCTGATCCGATACGTATCACTGCCCGGCGCGGACGACAGCGAGTAGCTGCGTACCGGGGCGGGCCGCCCAGCGTCGCCTACCCGTAGCGTGATGTACATTCCGGCCTGCGCCAGCGGGAGAACGGTGCCGTCCTCGGTGGCCAGGTAGATCGAGGAGACACTCGCTGTTTCCCGGACCACCTTGGTGACGCGCAACGGCCGGAATCCGGTCCATGCCGGACCGGGGCGCGCGCCCGGCTCGGTGCCAGGCGGCGGTGCGGTGGCTGGGCCGCCACGCTCGGCCGCGTCGATCAGCTCGCGAAAGGATTGCTGCCACCCTGGGCTCAGGGCGGGGATCTGGATGGCTAGCCGCAGCTTCGCAGTGTCGCGGCCGGGCAGGTAGAGCAGCGCGTCCGTATCGGTCACGCTGAGCGCGTGCGGGCCGGTCCTGGTCTTGATGACCTGGTCGCGGGCCTGGATCTGTCCCTCGCGCACGACGCGCATGTAGAAGCCGGGGCGGTGATGACTGACCAGCAGCGCCGGCAGCTCGGGCTCGCCGAGCCGCATGCCGACCCGGTAGCAAGTCACGCGGGGCTGGGTAACCTCAAACTCCGCCTCGCCTATCCGGTACCGGTCTCCGATACATACCTCGTCGTCAGCCAGGCCGTCGACCGTGAGGTTTTCCCCGAACTGGCCGTGCCGGAAGTCGGAGCGGCCGAAATGCTGCTCCCAGTGCCGGTAAGACGCGATTTGGTACACGAGCACGGCCCGTTGCTCGCCGCCGTGGCCCTGGAGGTCTCCTTGCCCGTCACCGTCGATGTTCAGCCGGCGTGCCATGACCGGCCCGTGCACAGGTTCCTTCCAGATCCCGGTGTGCACGGTTTTACCCTGCCAGGCGACATCGCGCGGCAGTCCCACGTTCACGGACAGCAAGACTGGCATGTTGTGCACCGCCCCGCGCTACGCCGTCGCACTCCCAACGTCCAGGTCTATTTCGATCTTTTCCGGGCCGATCGAGATCATGCCGGAGACGTCGATATTCTGCGTCAGCCGGCCTGGCCAGGACGACGCGCGAGACGTGCCACCGGGCCGATGTAAGCCGGCTCTAGCATCGAGGCGTGCGTATCGCAGGAGCAGTTCTCGGGGTACTACTTATCGGCGCCGTGTGGGTCAACGTGGCCATCACCCTCGTTATCCCCCGCGGCCGCATCGGATTCATCAAGGTCGTCGACCGGTGGGTCGACCGGGTATACACCGCGAGCGGCCGCCTCGTGAGGCGCTGGGATCGGCGCGACGCCTTGCTCGCCAGCCAGCCTGTCGCCACGCTCGCCCTGCTGTTGTTCATCTGGCTGGCCGGCTTCCTGATCGGCTTCGGGCTGCTGCTGTGGCTGCCCGGAGGAAGCTTCCCGACCGCCCTTCGCGAAGCGGGCTCGTCGCTGTTCACCCTGGGATTCGCCGCTAGGAGCGGCACGGAGCCGAGTGTTGTCGAGTTCCTGGCGGCTGCCTCCGGGCTGGTCATCGTTGCCCTGCAGATCGCCTATCTGCCCACCTTGTACGCGGCCTACAACCGCCGCGAAACGGTAGTGACGCTGCTCGGTCCCCGCGCCGGGAGCCCAGCGTGGGGGCCGGAGCTGCTGGCCAGAGCGCAGATGGTGCACGGTGTCGAGCAGCTGACGGTCATTTACGACGACTGGGAGCGCTGGTCAGCCGACGTGGCCGAGTCGCATTCGAGTTACCCGTCGCTGCTGCGCTTCCGGTCACCCGAGCCGCACAGCTCCTGGGTGGTTTCACAGCTCGCCGTGCTGGATGCCGCTGCTCTCCACCTCGCGGCCTGCCCGGCGAGCGCGCCATTCACGGCACGGCTGTGCGTGCAGATGGGCTTCACCTGCCTGCGGAAGCTGACCCGAACGCTCCGTATCCCAGTCGACGAGGACCCGCGGCCTGACGGCCCGGTCCAGCTCAGCTGGGAGGAGTTCCTGCAAGGCTGGGAACGGATTACCTCCGTCGGGTTTCCCGTCGAGCGGACAGCCGAGGAGGCCTGGCCGCATTTCCGCGGCTGGCGAATCAACTACGAGGCGGCCGCCTACAAGCTAGCCTCAGGCCTCGACGCGGTCCCCGCCCGCTGGTCAGGCACACGCCGCCACGCATGGAGCCCGTTCGAACCGCGGCAACTGGCTAACCGCACCCCCGAGCACCCCGAAGGCCAGCCCGCCGGAGCACCAGACACTCGTCCGAGATGACGCGATCGTCCTGGCACGCCTAAGCAAGCCATCGCGGCCCACGCCATCCATCCCGCCGGTGTCGAGTTGGCGCAGATTCGTTCGTGTAGGAGGTGAGCGGCCGGCGACGTACCGGCCCCGAGGAGGGAATGGGATATGCGGAAGCTGGCAGTCATCGAATTCGTGACCCTGGACGGAGTGATGCAGAGTCTGGGATCGCCCAACGAGGACCGCGATGGCGGCTTTGAGTACGGCGGCTGGTCCGCGCCGTATGGCGATGAAGTGCTCGGCAAGGCGGCCGGCGAGGGGCTGGCGGGTACCACGGCGTATCTATTCGGTCGCAAGACCTACGAGAAAATGGCAGCGCACTGGCCCGCCGAGCCTGATACCAATCCGATCGCGGCACACCTTAACGCCACCCCCAAATATGTCGTGACCAGGACGTTGACCACTTTGGACTGGGCCGGCTCCCACGTGCTGGGCGGCGATGTCGTCGCATCAGTCACCGCTCTCAAACAGCAAGGGGACGGCACCGTCGTTGTGCTCGGCAGCGGTGTCCTGGTACAGACGCTGATCGAGCACGACCTCATCGACGAGTACCAGCTCTTCGTGCACCCGCTGGTACTCGGCACCGGCAAGCGGCTGTTTCAGCAGACCGCGCGACCCATCCCGTTGCGGCTCACCAGGTGCACGCCGACCACCACAGGCGTACTGCTCCTCAGCTATCAGCCCGAAGCGCGGCGACCATGACCCATGCTGGACGTCTTTTGACCGGCCGCAGCTTGACGCTGTTGCGCCGCGTTGGTACGTTACTCAAGTAACTAACCACCTAACCGGAGATGCCGTGCCGTCGCTGGACGAGGGAACGCCGCTGTTCGTGCAGATCGCCGAGCAGCTGGCCGACGACATCGTTGACGGCGTTCTGACCGAGGGCGACCGAGTGCCGTCAACCAACGAGCTGGCAGCCTTCTACCGCATCAACCCGGCCACCGCAGCGAAGGGGATCAACGTGCTGGTGGACGAAGCGGTCCTGGAGAAGCGCCGCGGCATCGGGATGTTCGTCGCCGCCGGCGCACGGGAACAGCTGCGCGAGCGCCGCCGCAAGCAGTTCGCCGAGCAGTACCTCGACCCGGCGCTGGCCGAGGCCAGGCGGCTCGGCATCGACACAGACACGCTGGTGTCCCTGATTCGGGGATCTGGCTGGCATAACGGAGGATTCGCAGAATGATCCCGCCGATCTCCACGACAGCGCTAGGGCGGCGCTACGGCGACCAGGTCGCGCTCGACAATGTCTCGCTCACGGTCGATCCCGGCACCGTGACGGGGCTGTTGGGCCGCAACGGCGCAGGCAAGACCACGCTCATGCGCATCATCACCGGCCAGGAGTTTCCCACCAGCGGCGCTGTCCGGGTATTCGGAGAGGCTCCGGCGGAGAATGACGCGGTGCTGCGACGAATGGTGTTCGTGCGTGAGGAACAGGCCTATCCGGATTTCCGCGTTGGCCAGGCGGTCCGCGTGGCCTCATGGTTTTACCCGAACTGGAGCGAGGAACTAGCCCGGCAGCTGCTGGCTGATTTCGGCCTACCGCTGCGGCGGCGGATCAGGAAGCTGTCGCGCGGAATGCGCTCAGCCGTCGGGATCACCATCGGGCTTGCGGCCCGTGCCGAGCTGACGCTATTCGACGAGCCATACGCCGGCCTGGACGCGGTGGCACGCCAGCTGTTCTATGACCGGCTGCTGGCCGACTTCGCCGAGCATCCGCGCACCGTGGTGTTGTCCACCCACCTCATCGACGAGGCGGCGGACATGCTGGAGCGGGTGGTGATGCTCGACCGTGGCCGGGTCGTGCTGGACGCGCCCGCCGACGACGTGCGCGGTACCACGGTGACAGTGAGCGGGCCGGCCACCGCCGTGGACGAGTTCGTGGCCGGGCGCGCGGTCTGGCACCGCCAGCAGCTCGGCGCGCGGGCCTCGGTCACCGTGGCTGGCCCATTCGATGTCGCCGCGCACGCTCACGCTCGCGCGCTCAACCTGAGCCTGGAGCCCCTGTCGCTACAGCAACTGCTGGTCCACGCCGCCAGTCTTGCCGCCGAGGAGAAGGTAAGCGCATGACAACGCTGGTGAATGTCGCCCGCTACCACCTGGTAGACCCCCTGACCTACCTGATCCTGCCGTGGGGCGTCATGGTGTTCAGTTTCCTGGTGAACCTGGCCATCGCGGCCGTAGTGCCGCCCAGCGCGCACGGCTACTACACCGGCGGGTTGTTGACGATCTACATTTTCCTCCTAATCTGCGGAACGCTGAGCATGACCAGGTCGCTGCCGTTCGGGCTCATGCTCGGCGTCAGCCGCCGCGGTTACTATCTCGGTACCGCGCTGCTGGTGGTCCTGCTCGGCGCCCTCGACGGCCTCGGGCTGACAGTCCTGCAGGCCATCGAGCGCGTGACCGGCGGCTGGGGTATGGGAGTGCATTTCTTCAGGGTGCCGTGGATCATGGACGGGCCGTGGTACCAGACGTGGCTCATGTCCTTCGTACTGCTAGTGCTGTTCTTCCTGTACGGCATGTGGTATGGCCTGGTCTTCCGGCGCTGGAACCTGCCCGGGCTGCTCGCGTTCATCGCCGCCCAGATAGTGGTGGCGCTCGGCGTCGTGATCGTCGTGTCAGTGACGCACGACTGGCCTGCCATCGCGCACTTCTTCACCACTGTGACGGCCCTGACATTGACCGGCGTGCTGGCCGCGATCGCCCTGACGTTGGGGTTCGGCGGGTTCACCACCTTGCGCCGGGTCACCATCTGACGGCCGGGAACTCGGTGCTGCGCCCGTGCTGGTATAGCTGGCTGGTTTAGCTGGCCTTGACGCCAAGCAGCGAGAAGACGGCGCCCTGATCGTCAGCGACCGTGCTCATCCGGCCGTACGGATGGTCTGTCGGCTCGCGGATGACAGAGCCGCCATCGGCCTGCACTACGGCGACCGACCTGTCAGTGTCCGCGGCCCCGAAGTACACCCTCCAGCCAGCCGGCGTATCGGCCGGCACGCCAGCGTGAAGGTCGCCGATGCCCCCGACGTCCCTGCCGGCGACCTTGAACGTCGCGTACCTGAAGTCGTCACCGCTCATGTCGCCGTACTCGTAGTCGAAGACGGCCGCGTAGAACGCTTTGCTGCCCTCGAAATCGCGGCTCATCTGCTCGTTCCAGCACATCGCCCCTGGCTCGTTCACGACTTGCGCACCGGGGAACGCACGGGCCTGCCAGAGGCCGAACACGGCGCCGGCCGGGTCTACGGCGACCGCCATCCGCCCGACATCCATGACGTCCATTGCTTCCATGACCAGCTCGCCGCCGGCGCGTATAACCTTGCGGGCGGTCGCGTCGGCGTCCGATGTCGCCAGGTAGGTCATCCAGATCGTGGGGGCCTCTGCCGGGCCCATCTTCGGGCCGACGCCGGCGACTCCCCGGCCGTTATGTTCTGCTACCGAGTACCCGCCGGTCTCCGGCCCCCCGGCCTGGATCGTCCAGCTGAAGACGTCGCTGTAGAACTCTCTTGCCTTCGCTACGTCCGGCGCACCCAGGTCTGTCCAGCACGGCGTTCCGTCCGGCCATGGAGTGTCACGCGTAGCCATAACCCACCTCCCTACTCGACTGGGGCTCACGTACACGGGTTCCCCGGTGTCCATGGACAAAACTTGTGACGTAGATCGCGCCGTGACGCTGGACGAATTCGTTGTGGGTGCACGTTGTGCCGGGCGGAGGGGCAACGTGAGCAGCAGCAGTCTGACCACCCTGATCGTTCTCATCACCCTGATTCACATCGCCGCGTTCGTGGTCATGATCGTGATTCGCGTCCGCCGGAACGAGGTCGAAGGGACAACGGGCAACAGCGAGCTGATCACGCCCTGCGCCGTGTGCGGCAACCCGGCTACACACCGTAGCTACGACGGGCTCGATCCAAACGAGCACCGCGACCCGCACACGGGCCGTTCCTATTCCACAGACATGGCCTACTACCGGCCGCTGTGCGCGGCCCACTGACCCACCCCGCTGGCGGCCTGGACGTGACAACCGGAGCTCGCGCCGCCGCAAGATCTATCCTGACCTGGTGCGTCTGGTATCCCTGCTCCCCTCGGCCACCGAGATCGTCTATGCGCTGGGCCTCGGCGACCAGCTAGTCGGGGTCACTTTCGAATGCGACGAGCCGCCGCAGGCTCGGCAGGACAAGACAGTCGTCGTGGCCGGCCGGGATACCCGCGGTATGACCCCCGGCGAGATCGACTCCTATGTCCGCGCGCAGACGGCGGCCGGCCACGATCTGTACACCCTGCACGCTCGCGCGCTCGCCGGCCTCAACCCAGAGCTGATCCTCACCCAGGATCTGTGCCGGGTCTGCGCGCTGCCCTCGGGCCAGGTTGCGGACGCCCTCGATTACCTGGGCTGCCAGGCCGACGTCGTCTCGCTCGACCCGCATTCGCTCGAGGACGTACTGGCCTCCATCCAGGAGGTGGGGCGGCGAGCCGGCGTGCAGGACCGAGCCAGTCAGCTGACCGACGGGCTCCGGGCTCGGCTTGATCGCGTCGCCGCCAGCGTGGCTGGACGACGCCGACCGCGGGTCGCGGTCATCGAGTGGGTGGACCCGCCGTTTGCAGCCGGGCACTGGATACCCGACCTCATCAGCGCGGCAGGCGGCGAGCCGGTCGCGGGCCGGGCTGGCCGGCGGTCAGTCGCGACAAACTGGGCGGCGATCGAATCGGCGGCACCCGAGGTCGTGGTAGTCGCGCCGTGCGGGTACCACCTTCCCGGCGCCATCGAGCAAGCACGCACGGTCGCGGAAGCCCTGCCCGGCGTGCCCGTATGGGCGATCGACGCCGACGGCCTGATCGTCCGCCCCGGTCCGCGCCTCGTCGACGGCGTCGAAGCACTAGCCGCAGTGTTCCACCCCGATGCCGTCCCCCCAGCACGGCCTGACGCCGTCAGCCGGATCACGCCTCGCAGCTAAGGCTCAGCAATCGGACAACGGCGGGAAGTCACGAGCTCTCCTTAGTCTTCGCGGCGAACGGCCAGCGGAGCCCGATGCCGACGTGCAGGATGATGCCCGCCCCGATAAAGCTGAGGGCGGCGGTGGTGATCCAGTCGTCCGGGGTGGCCTTTGCCCAGTGCACGCTGTTGGCGTAGGCGGCCAGGGCGCGGTAGAGCGCCAGCGCTACCACGGCGGTGAGGCCGAGGGTGAGAGCACGACAAGGCGCTGGAGCGAGCCGCGCGGCTGGCCACCCTTCGAACAGCATGGCCACGATCAGGGCTGCGCTGATGACGCATCCGCAGACAGCGCTGATAGCGGCGGGCTGCCAGTGTGCGACATTGCGGGACACGATGTAAGTCAGGGCGCCAAGGCCAACCACGAGGGCATTGCCCGCGAGCAGCCGATGCGGGCGAGATGTGATGGTGTTGACGGGCCAGCCGCGCAGGGCGATGAAGATCACTGCCTGCCAGACTCCGACGGCGATCAGCGCCGAGCCGAAGTCCGCTGCCGGGATCGGGCCGCCGGGGTTGCGCAGCCCGACAGCGGCGCGTTCGGCGGCTGGCACGGCGTCCACGTTGACGAACAGGAAGTAGGCGCCGATCCCGACCGCCCAGGAGAGGGCGAGCGCAGCAATGCCGGACCGCAGCCGGCCGATACCCCCGAGCGGCCAGCGTTCGCAGACCAGCGACAGCTGAAGCGTGGCGGTGAACGCCGCTCCGGCCAGCGCCAGCGTCGAGGGGAAGGTGGTAGGTACACCCGGGCCGGGGTTAGCCTCCACGACTCCCCGCAGATCGGACCGCTCGACGATGGCCTGACCCGCAATCGTCAGGACCACCGCGGCGACGACAACCAGGACGGTGTCGATCAGGCCGGTCCACGGCGTCGTCAGGTTCGAGCCAGGCCAGTCGTTCCACCAGAACGCGATCATGGCGACGGCAGGCAGCGCGAACGTCGACATCGGGCCAAGGATCAGCAGCGATGTCTCAGTGCTGCCGGTGCCGAGGGCCAGGGCGAAGAAGACCACCGCGGCGAGCAGCACTCCTCCGATGCCGATCCAGGGCTGCGCCGCGAGGTGCCGGCGCTGCAGGTCCACGACCGCGCTGCGCTGGAGATGCGCAGGAGTTGTCAGCGTCGGCCGGCTGGGCAGCGGCTCCTGCTGGACGCTGCGCGGCGGGCCGGTTGACCACGGGCTGCTTGGGGCCCGGCCGGTCATCTCGCCGTCGGCTGCGCGTCTTGCCGAGGCACCGCGAGATCGGGCCGAAGGGGCGCTAGCAGATGCTCGACGGCGATCGGCAACTCGCGAGCACGGTAGCCGGTCGCGTGGTACACCGCATTGGCGATCGCGGCTGCTGATCCCACCTGCCCGATCTCGCCGACGCCCTTAACGCCGAGCGGGCTGACAACGT
Source organism: Streptosporangiaceae bacterium (assembly GCA_035483035.1). Classification (GTDB taxonomy): domain Bacteria; phylum Actinomycetota; class Actinomycetes; order Streptosporangiales; family Streptosporangiaceae; genus JAJYUU01. The sequence continues at coordinate 24,862 of DATHQE010000278.1, forward strand.
CGTCCTGGACTTCGATCAGCTCGATGTCGACATCGGGTGCATCGGCGTTAACGGGGACGAGGTAGTCGCCGAGGCTGGCGTTCGCCCACCGGCCCAGGGTGGTGTCCATATGGGTGCCTTCGAGCAGGGCCTGGCCCATGCCCCAGATCATGCCGCCCATGAGCTGGCTGCGCGCTGTCCTCGGATTGAGGATCCGGCCGGGGGCGAAGGCTCCGGTCATGTGCCGGACCCGGATGATGCCGAGGTCGGCATCGACCGCGACCCTGGCGAACTGCGCGCCGAATGTGAGCAGCCCGTATGGGGTGTCCAGCGGCGGCGGATCCCAGCTGCCGATGGCTTCGGCGTCATTCATGAAATGCCGCTGCATCAGGCTGGTGTAGGTCTCGCCGCTGGCAGCGTCGTCGGCCACTGCCATCCGTCCGCCTGACACGACAATGCGGGCCGGGTCGGTGCCGTGCAGCGGCGACTGGCTATCGGCGACCGCCAGAGCGATGAGCTGATCGCGCAGGGCGCTGGCAGCGTTGTGCACCGCGGCGCTGATCATCATCGCGCCGTTGGAGCCGACTGGCGAGCCGGCCGTCGGCAGGTCGGTGTCGCCGTACTCGAACCGCGCATTCTGCAGGTCGATGCCGAGTCCGTCGGCGGCTACCTGGGTCATGACGGTCGCCGTCCCGGTTCCGAATTCCTGGGTGGCGGTCTGAACGATGGCGGTGCCGTCGGCGTACAGGTGCGCCCGGGCACGCTGCGTGTGCATGAAGAACGCGACGGGATAGGCAGCGCTGGCCATCCCGGTGCCGATCAGCCAGTTGCCATCGCGTTCCGAGCGCGGTTTCGGGTTGCGCCCGGCCCACCCAAATCGGCTGGCGCCGCGCTCGTAGCATTCCCGCAGCCCGTGGCTCGACCAGGGGTTGCCGGTGTTGGGGTCGACGTCGGTGATGTTGCGCAGCCGCAGCTCGATCGGGTCGATGCCGAGCTCGCTGGCCAGCTCGTCCATCGCGCACTCGAGGGTAAAAACGCCGAGTGCCTCGCCGGGCCCGCGCGTGAAGGTGGGCGTCATCGTGTTACCGCGGACCAGGCGATGGACACCTTCGAAGCTCGGACAGGCATACAGCTGAGAGGCAACGCCGAAGGCCGGCTCTGCCCAGTCATCGAACGGTGAAGTGACAGAGATCTTGTGATTGCGGATCGCGGTGAGCTTGCCGTTGCGGGTCGCCCCGAGCTGGATGTGCTGTTCCTGCTCCTCGCGGTGGCCGCACGAGGTGAACATCTGGCCGCGCGGCAGCGAGAGCCGGACGGGACGCCGGACGTACTGGGCGGCCAGCGCCGTCAGGGTCACGTGCGGCCAGACCATCGCCTTGCAGCCGAACGCGCCGCCGACGTACTGCGCGAGCACCCGGACCTTCGACAGCGACATGCCGAGGAGGGCGGCGACAGTCAGCTGGACCGCCTTGATGCCCTGGCAGGAGTCATAGAGGGTCAGCTGGTCGTCATCCCAGGCCGCCGTGGTCGTCAGCGCCTCGATCGGGTTGTGGTGGTTGGCGGCGAACCGGAAAGCCGCGTCGATACGGAGGTCCGCCCCCGCTAGCCCGTCGTCGACATTCCCGCGCTGCATCTGGCCCGGAACGAAGCCACCGAAGATCTTCTCCGGGATATAGGCATCAGCGCGGCCCTGGTCGATGGTGGTAACCGACGGGCTCTCGGCGTAACTGACCTGCACCAGCGTCGCGGCGTGCTGAGCTCGCTCGAGGCTGTCGGCTACGACAATCGCGACGGGCTGGCCGGCGTAGTGAACGAGGTCATCCTGCATCGGGAAGAACGTCTCGCCGGGCGCCGGGCCGCCCATCAGCGACGGGACCAGCGGTACCTGATTCACCTTCGGCAAGTTGCGGTGCGTCAGGATCCCGGCGACGCCGGCCGCGCGCTCCGCCTGCGCGGTATCGATCGAGGTGATCCGGCCGCTCGCTATCCCCGCGCCGACGATCTCGGCGTAAGCGAGGTCCGGCAACGCAATCTCGCCCGAGTAGCGCGCTGAGCCGCTGACCTTCCCTGGGCCCTCGACGCGGCTGACGTCCTGGCCGATAAACCCGCTCATCGCGCGTCTCCGTTCGTCAGTGTCGTCAGAGCCCGGACGATCGCACGCTGCGCGAGCTCGACCTTGAAGGAGTTCAGCGGCCGTGGTGTGGCCATGGACAGCTCCTGCCGGGCCGCCTTGGCGAAGCTGGCTTCCTGAGCTGGCTGGCCGAGCAGGCTCCGCTCTGCGCGGCGGGCGCGCCATGGCTTAGTCCCGACCCCGCCGAGCGCCAGCCGCACCTCGGCGACGACGCCGTCCGCAACCCGCAGGGCAGCCGCCACCGAAACCAGGGCGAACTCGTACGATTCGCGATCCCGGAACTTCAGGTAGACCGACTGGTGCGCTATGGGTGTCGCGGGTATCTCGATCGCGGTGATCAGCTCGCCGTGCTCCAGCGGATGCTCCTGCTCCGGGGTGTCGCCGGGGAGCAGGAAGAAATCGTCGATGGGGATGGCCCGCTCCCCTCGAGACCCGCGCGTGTGCACGACCGCGTCGAGGGCGACCAGCGCGACAGCTACGTCTGACGGATGCGTCGCAATGCACTTGTCGCTTGTGCCGAGGATGGCGTGCCCGCGGTTAAAACCGCTCAGGGCCGCGCAGCCGCTGCCGGGATCGCGCTTATTGCACGGCGACGTCACGTCGCGGAAGTAGCTGCACCGCACCCGCTGGCACAGGTTCCCTCCCATCGAGGCCATGTTCCGCAACTGCGCGGACGCTCCCTGCAGCAGCGCCTGGGAGATCATCGGGAACCGCTCTACGACGCCAGCTGCCTGGGCGACGTCGCTCATCCTCGCCAGCGCCCCGATGCGAAGCCCTCCGCTCGGTAGCTCCTCGACCCGGTTCAGGGGCAGGTCATTGATGTCGACCAGCAGGGCTGGCCGGAGCACGTTCTGGCGCACCAGGTCGACCTCCGTGGTGCCGCCGGCCAGAAACGCACTGTCGCGGGATTCCTGGACCATCGCGATCGCGCTGTCCGCGTCTGTCACCCGCGCATAGCCGAACGGCCGCATCGTCACTCACCTCCGGCTGCGTCGCGGACATCGCGGATCGCCGCCCGAATATGCGGATATGCCGCGCAACGGCAGATATTACCGCTCATCCACTCGGCGATCTCGCGGTCATCCGCGGCATGGCCCTCCGCCAGCAGCGCCACGGCCGACATGATCTGGCCCGGCGTGCAGTAACCGCACTGGAATGCGTCGTGGGCGACGAAGGCGGCTTGCATCGAATGCAGCTGCCCGTCGGCGGACAGCCCCTCGATCGTGGTGACCTCGCGGCCCTCGCAGGTAACCGCGAGCGTCAGGCACGCCAGCACCCGTCTGCCATTGACCCACACCGTGCAGGCACCGCAAGTTCCCTGGTCACAGCCCTTCTTGGAGCCGGCCAGCCCAAGATGCTCACGCAGCGCATCCAGCAAGCTGACGCGTGGCTCAACCCGCAGCTCACGCGCATGGCCGTTGACGTTCAGCGCGACCGTGCGGGCCGAGTCCAGACTCTCTTCAGGCGCCGCGACAACGTGGCTATCCATCAGGCCCCCTCCTGCGCGTCCGGAGCGTTCACCTGGCGTATGAGCAAATAAGACCGGAACGCACCCGTATCGAGTCAATGACGTCCTGGCTGCGCCGCTCCAGCCCCTTGCGGCGCACCGGCGTGGCGACCCCGCCACCACAGCCGCGTCATACCCGCGGGCGTCGCTCCCCCACCCTCGCGGCGAAGCGGACCTTGGCTCCCCGCGTCAGTCAGGGCGCAGCACTGGCTTCGGCTGGTTGCCTGGTACGCCGTTCCTCGATCACCGAGGGCGACGCGCCCCGGTCACCAGCTGGCCGGGTGGCAGGGCGGAAGCCGCGCAGCCGGACACTGTTGGCCACCACGAACGCGGACGACGCTGCCATTGCAGCACCCGCGATCAGCGGGTTCAGCAGGCCGGCAGCGGCCAGCGGAATCGCCGCGACGTTGTAAGCGAATGCCCAGGCCAGGTTGCGGCGGATCACCCTCAGGGTGGCCCTGGCCAGGCTGATCGCCGCTGGAACCACGGCTAGGTCATCGCGGAGCAGAATCACGTCAGCCGCGCTGATCGCCACGTCGGTACCCGAGCCGAGCGCTAGGCCCAGGTCCGCGGCGGCCAGCGCGGGGGCGTCGTTCATGCCGTCGCCGGCCATCGCCACCCGCCGACCCTGCGCCCGCAGGCCAGCAACGACGGCCGCCTTGTCCGCCGGCAGCGCCCCGGCGATTACCTCGTCCACGCCCGCTTCAGCCGCGATCGCTTGCGCAACGACGTCGCTGTCCCCGGTGAGCAACACGGTGCGCAGACCCAGCCGACGCAACTGCTCGATCGCGGCCGGCGCCGACGGCTTGAGCGTGTCGGCAACCGCGATCGCGCCGCGGGCCTGGCCATCCCAGCCGGCCAGCACGATCGTCCGGCCTGCCGCCGCCCACTGCGCGCACTGGCTGGCCAGGTCCGCCGGAATAGTCATCCCGCGGTCGCAGAGCAGCTGCGCACGCCCGGCGGTCACCTCGGCGCCGTCAACGACACCACGGACGCCCAGGCCCGGCAGCGCCTCGAAGGTAGCCGCCCGCGGGAGTTCGCCCAGCTCGGCGCGGGCGAACGCGCTGACCGCAACTGCCACCGGATGGCTGGACGCGTCCTCCACCGCCCCAATGTTGCGCAGCAGAATCTCCCGCTCAACTCCAGCCGCGGCTTCCACGCCGGTCACGCACATGACGCCCGTGGTGATGGTCCCGGTCTTGTCCAGCAGCACAGTGTCCACGCTGCGAGAGGCTTCCAGGGCCTGATATCCCTTGATGAAGATGCCCAGCTGCGCGCCCCGACCACAAGCAACGACAAGGGCGGCGGGTGTCGCCAGGCCCAGCGCGCACGGGCAGGCGATGATCAGCACCGCCAGGCCAGCGCTCAATGCCCTTTCCGCGGGCGCGCCCGCCGCCAGCCAGCCGGCCAGGGTCAGCGCCGCAGCCGCGATTACTGCCGGAACAAACACCCCGCAGATCCGGTCAGCCAGCCGCTGCACGGCAGACTTATCCGCCTGCGCCCGCTCCACCAATGCGATCAGGTGCGCTAGCTGAGTGTCATCGCCAGTACGGACGGCGACAACGACCAGCCGGCCGCTCACCACTACGGTACCCGCAGTCACCGTCCCGCCCGCGGCGGTCTCAGCGGGCACCGATTCGCCGCTCATCATGCTCGTATCCACCGCCGACTCGCCGAATTCCACTACGCCGTCAGCAGCGACCACCTCCCCCGGCCGGACCACGAAGCGGTTCCCCGGCCGCAACTGCCCGACCGCCACCCAGCGCTCAGTGCCGTCCGCGTCCAGCAGCCGGGCGTCCCGCGCCCCCGCCGCGGCTAGCGCCCGCATCGCATCGCCGGCGTCGCGGCGGGCCCGCGCCTCATAACACCTGCCCGCCAGCAAGAACGTCGTCACCGATGCGGCGACCTCCAGGTAAATCCCGCCGCCGGACGCATGAATCAGGAGCTGCACGGGCTTCGCCCGCTCCTGCCCCGTGTCGAGGACGAACATCGCGTACACCGACCACCCGCAGGACGCGATGATGCCGACCGACACGAGCGTGTCCATCGTCGTAAAGCCATGGCGTGCAGCCCTCAGTGCCGCAATGTGGAACGGCCACGCCGCCCATCCCGCCACCGGCACGGCCAGCGCCAGCAGAACCCACTGCCAGCCAGGGAACCGGAACGACGGGAACAGCGACAACTGCACCGACAGATCGCTCAGCGGGACGAAGAACACCAGTGCCACGATCAGTCGCCGCCGAAGGTAGGCGACCCTGGCCGCATCCTCGGTCTCATCCCCAGACCCCGAGCCTGCAGCCTCTGCGGACAGAGCCGGATCGGCACTGTAACCGGCCTGTTCCACCGCGTCGATAAGCCGCTCGATATCCAGCGACGACGGCGCGGTCACCGTGGCCTTCCCCGTCGCCACGTTGACGAACGCGACAACGCCCGGAATCTCGCCGAGTTTCTTCTCAACCCTGGCGGCGCACGCCGCGCACGTCATGCCACGGATCAAGAGCTCGACTTCGCTCCGTCCCGGCGATGACGTGTTGCCCGTCACTGCAGCCGACGACATTCACCCTGCCTTCCGCCAGGACCGCTTATTCTGCCTGCTGGCCCGCCGCAAAATGTACACGGCCGCTAACTCCCGAGCCCACCGGTTCGTCAGCCTGTAGGTGACTCACTGTGGTATGAGATAGTTGCGCCACGGGCCAAACGGGCCGCTAACGTAATCAATGCCTTGGCCGGCATTGGGAGAGGCCCGAGCGGAGACCCGATCATGGTTCACGTCAACAACTTCTCGTACGGCGCGCTGAATCCGGTGCTCGCCTACGTGACATCCTGCATAGGCTGCTTCATCGGCCTCCGGTGCACGACCCGAGCCCGGGCGTCCCAGGGCATGGCGCGGGCCTCCTGGCTTGTCATCGCCGCGCTGGCCATCGGGATCATGGGGATCTGGGTGATGCACTTCATTGCCATGCTCGGATTCACCATCCCAGGCCAGTCAATCCGCTATAGCGTGCCCGTCACGATCCTCTCCATGCTGATCGCCATCGCGGTGGTGGGAGTCGGATTGTTCATCGTTGGATATAGCCGCGGGGGCGCCGGGCCATTGCTGCTCGGCGGTGTGGCCATTGGATGCGGTGTGGCGAGCATGCACTACATCGGCATGGCCGCTATCCGGGCACAGGACCGGCTAAGTTACA
>DATHQE010000279.1:0-2510 GCA_035483035.1 Streptosporangiaceae bacterium
GGGGTCGCCGCCTTGACAGCCCGGAACACCGAGTTGCCGACGCGCGCGAACTGGCCGAGCTGGGCGAAGTCCCGGCACACCAGCGTGAGGTGATGCCGGTCACCGAGGTGGCGGATCGACCTGATCCTCGCCATGCCGTCCACGTTGCCCAGCCGGCAGCCCAGCGCGTAGCAGGAATCCGTCGGGTAGGCGATCACGCCGCCCGCGCGGACGATATCGGCGATCTGGGCAACGACGCGCGGTTGCGGGTCGGCCGGATGGACGTCGAAATGCCTGGCCATGCGACGATCTTAGATTCATGCACCAGCCCCGCCGCCAGCACGGGCGAGCAGATCTGGTCGTTCTGACCATCGCCCGGCGTACGCGCGCTCCGCGCCTGATCCGCCGGTCTGGCCGCATCACGCCGCCTGGCTGCGACGGTTGCTCACACGCGGTTACCGGCAGGTGAGTGCCAGGCTCGGCTGCCGCGGCCTGCTAGCCCGCGAGCGCGACGGCTTCGATCTCGACGAGCTGATCTGCATAGCCGAGCACGCTGACACCCAGCAGCGTGCTCGGCGCCTCGTGTTCGCCAAAAGCCGTGGCCACGACCTGCCAGACGCTGTACAGATCGCGCTTGTCGGCGGACGCGACGTAAACCGTTGTCTTCAGCACGTCGTGCAGGCTCGCGCCGGCCGCGGCGAGCGCAGCGACCAGATTGGCCATTGCGTCCGCTGCCTGCCGAACGTAGTCACCGGGTGCTGTCACGACGCCGTCGGCGTCGATCGGGCACGCCCCCGCTGTGAAGACGAGACTTCCCGGCGGCGCCACGGCGGCGTACGCGTAGGGAGCGCCGGGGTACAGGCCATCTGCGCGGATCAGCTGAGCAGGCATGGCGCGGATCCTCGCAGCCGGTCCGCAGGCTCGGCAACCGCCTTTTTCGGCGCGAGGCTGGTCATGGGTGCGGACTTAGTGTTGCGCTGGCAACAGCAAGTTCACACCGACGGAAGATCATTGAGCTCTGCGTCGGCCGTCGGGCGGCCACCGCTATCGCGAAGGGCGGTCAGGTCCAGATGGCGCAGGCGACGCCGTCGCTGAACCGCTCGGGCGGATCAGGCACGCACCGGGCCGCACCGCGCGCGAACCGGGCGGCGGTCCAGGCCACCACCGCGGCGTCCAGCACATCGTCGACGCCGGCTTGCCGACCTATCAGCCCCAGATCACCGCAGACCTCGATGCCCGCCGCTGCCAGCAGCTGCCGGCGCTGGACGGCGCCCGCCCAGGTCGACTTGCTGTCCGTCAGCGGAGCCCCAGCCAGTTCGGCGAAGCTCAGCTCAGGATGCACCTCGAGAACCGGACAAGGCGCACCCGGCAGCCAGGCGTCTACCTGCAGGATCTTGTCCCGCAAGTTGAAGGCCTGCCGCGAGATGCCGCTTCGGGTTTGCTGCCTGTTCAGCGCCGAGGCCTCCTGATAGTTCTCGATGACGAGCGCTCCCCGGACTGGAGTGACGAACACCGATGCCCACCGCGGACCTGCCGCCTTCCTGGCCAGCAGGTCAGCCTGCCTGACTGAGCTGTCCGCCAGGCCGATCGGGATATCGATGCCGATGACCTCCGCCGGTCCGTCGGCCGCCGCCATCGCCGCGATCGCGCTGATGTCCGAGTGCACATAAGCCTGGATGCCGTGGCCATCCCACGCGATGGCGACCCAGCCCGCCCGGCACGCATCCACGCCCAGGACCCGGCTCATCGTCACCCGTCTCATCGTCTCAGGGTCATCGTCTCAGGCTTGATCCCGCTATCCGTGCTGGTCCCGGATAGGCGCGATGATCTCGTCGGCGAGCCATCGCGCGATGTTGTCGGGCGCTGGTGGTCGCACCGCCATCACGATATGGCTGAAACCGGCCGCGATCACGTCTCCGACGCTCGACCTGGCGACCACCGGGTCGTCGCCGCGGAACATCACCTGCGTCGACCTCACCACTTCAGCTGGGTCGCGGCCGATGGCCTTGCAGTGCCGGTCGAGTGCCTGATTGCGCTCCGCCAGGAACTCGGCGCTGCCGTGCGGTGGGCCGGGCACGTTCCAGATGTCAGCATGCTCGGCGACGAGCCGCAGCATCCGGTTGCCAGTCCCGCCGATCAGCACCGGCGGCCCGCCAGGCTGTACCGGCTTGGGCTCGTTGCGCGTGCTTGTGAGGGTGTAGTAGCGACCGGCGAAGTCGAAGATGTCGTCGGTAAACATGCGGCGGAGGATCGTGATCGTTTCGGCCAGCTTGGCTAGGCCGTCGGCCGGTGTCGTCACCGGCAGACCGTAGGCCAGATACTCCGCTAGTCCGGGATGCTGATCCGCCTCCTTCGGCGTACCTGCTGGCAGCGTCCCGCCGGCCCCGATACCGAGGATCAGCCGGCCGCCGGAGATCACGTCGAGGGTGCTAGCGATCTTGCCAAGCACGGCAGGCTGCCGGATCTGGTTGTTGGTCACCAGCAGGCCGAATCGCAGTCGCCGCGTCTGCGGGGCCAGCGCCGACAGCAGC
>DATHQE010000280.1:0-2783 GCA_035483035.1 Streptosporangiaceae bacterium
AACAGCGAGCCGGTGCCCACCGGCAGGTCAGCCAGCGCCTGCGGCGCGGACCGAACGATCGCGGCGAGGCCGGACGGGCCGTCCCGGTCAGCTATCCGCGCGAACAGCTCGCCCGACAACCGGGCCACCCGGACGCCCGCAGCCTGCTGCCCGGCAACCATCGCGACGGCACCGGGATGGCGGAGCAGGTCAGGCGCGACGATCAGCGCGTCGATCTCGGCGCCTGCTTCGACGGCCTGCCACACCGGCTGGATGCCCTGCACAACGAACGCGGACTCGCGCCGCCTGTATTTCCGGTCGGCAAGCGCCCGGACACGCTTGACCAGCGGGTTCGCCGCGCTGCTGATCACCTCGGCCATCGCCAGCCGAGCCTACTCTGCGCACGCCGCGCAGCGCCGCAGCTCGCACTCCTATAGTGACCTGTCAGGGATCCGGCCGAGGGGCGGGCAGATGGGCGCGGAGAGCGAACGGGTCGCCGGATTCGGCCGCCTCGAGGACGGGCTGCGACAGGCTGGCGAGTGGTACCGATGGGGTCCTTACGTCAGCGAGCGCCAGTGGGGCACCGTCCGCGAGGACTACAGCGCGGACGGCGAGGCCTGGGACTACCTGCCGCACGACCACGCGCGCTCGCGGGCGTACCGCTGGGGCGAGGACGGGCTGGCAGGCTTCTGCGACATCGAGCAGCACCTCTGCCTCGGGCTGGCGCTGTGGAACGGCCAGGACCCGATCCTCAAGGAGCGCCCGTTCGGCCTGACCGGGGCGCAGGGCAATCACGGCGAGGATGTCAAGGAGTACTGGTGGTACCTGGACGCGGTGCCAAGTCACGTGTGGAACCGCTGGCGATACCACTACCCGCAGCGACCGTTCCCGTATGAAGACCTCATAACCCGGAACGGCGAACGCTCACGCCAGGAGCCGGAATACGAGCTGATCGACACTGGTGCCTTCGCCGAGGACCGGTACTGGATCACCGAGGTGCACTACGCCAAGGCGGGGCCGGACGACATCCTGATGACCATCGAGGTCACCAACGCCGGGCCGGACGAGGCGCAGCTGCACGTGCTGCCGACCGCGTGGTTCCGCAACACGTGGTCCTGGGATAAGAGCGCGGTCAGGCCCGAGCTGGCGGCTGCCGGTAACGCGCGCGTGACGCTCACCCACCCGCTTGTCGGCCCGATGGAACTGCTCGCCGCTGACGGCCCCGATGGCGCGCCGCCGGCGACGCTGTGCTGCGAGAACGAAACCAACGTCGCCAGGCTGTTCGGGACAGGGGCGACGACCCCGTTCCCTAAAGACGGCATCAACGATCACGTCGTGCACAATGCGGCCACCGTCAACCCGGCGGGCCGCGGCACCAAGTGCGCCTTCTGGTACAAGCTCACGCTCGCCAGCGGAGCGTCAGCGCAGCTGCGGGTACGGTTGCGTCCGGCGGGCGCGGCGCTCGACCCGTTCGGCGCCGAGTACGCGGCCGTTATCGCGCAGCGGCGGGCTGAGGCCGATGAGTTCTACGCCGAGCTGACGCCGTCGGCGGCGACCGCGGACGAGGCGATGGTCATGCGCCAGGGCTTCGCCGGGATGCTGTGGTGCAAGCAGCTGTACTACTACGACGTGAGCCGGTGGCTGGACGGCGACCCCGCGCAGCCGGCCCCGCCCGAGTCACGCCGCAGCGGCCGCAACAGCCGGTGGCGCAGCTTCGACGCGTTCGACATCATGTCGATGCCGGACAAGTGGGAGTACCCGTGGTTCGCGGCGTGGGACCTGTCGTTCCACTGCATCGCGCTCGCGCACCTGGATCCTGCGTTCGCCAAGTACCAGCTGATCCTGCTGTGCCGGGAATGGTTCCAGCATCCCGGCGGCGCACTGCCGGCTTACGAGTGGGACTTTGGCGATGTGAACCCGCCAGTCCAGGCGTGGGCCGCGCTCGAGGTGTTCGCCGTGGACGGTGGCCGCGACATCCACTTCCTCAGCCGGATCTTCGACAAGCTGCTCGTGAACTTCACCTGGTGGGTGAACCGCGAGGACGCCGAGGGCAACAACCTGTTCGAGGGCGGCTTCCTGGGCCTGGACAACATCGGCCCGATCGACAGGTCCCACCTGCCCGTGGGCGGCATCCTCGAGCAGGCTGACGCGACCGCCTGGATGGCGTTCTACGCGATGGCGATGATGTCGATCGCGGAGATCCTGCACCGGACCGGGCAGCGGCCTGGCACCGACGTCGTGCTGAAGTTTGTCGAGCATTTCGCCGCGATCAAGCAGGCACTCGACGATCGCGGGCTGTGGGACGAGACCGACGGCCTGTACTACGACCGGCTGATCACGCCGGCCGGCGAACTGGTCCCGCTCAAGGTCAGGTCGTTCGTGGCGATCCTGCCGGCGCTCGCGATGAGCGTTGTCGACCAGCAGACCATCGACCTGGCGCTGGTCGTGGGCAAGCGATTCGCTGCGCTGCTCGCCGAGCACGGCGGCGGGCTGCTGCACGGAAGCGGGCTGCTGCTTGGTTCGCCAGGGCACGAGCGGCTGCTGCTGAGCCTCACCGGACCAGACCGCCTGCGCCGGCTGCTGGCCGTGCTGTTCAACGAGGCAGAGTTCCTGTCCCCGCACGGCCTGCGCGCACTGTCCGCGTGGCACCGCGACCACCCGTACACCATCGACGTGGAGGGCTACCAGGCCAGCATCGACTACGAGCCGGCCGAGTCGACCACCCCGCTGTTCGGCGGGAACTCCAACTGGCGCGGCCCGGTGTGGCTGCCGGTCAACTACCTGATCATCAGCGTGCTCGAGCG
>DATHQE010000281.1:0-6518 GCA_035483035.1 Streptosporangiaceae bacterium
CCGCGGACCCGGTAGGCGTGGATCAGCTCGTGCACGCGGGCGGCCTTGCTGATGTCGTCCTCGTGCCCGGCCGGGATGTCCTGCACCCAGCGGACCGGCTCGTACGGGATCCGCAGCGCCTTGAAGACGTCGTCGTAGAAGCCCTGGCCACCGAGCAGCAGGTCGGCGATGACGCGCAGGAAATCGCCTGACTGCGCGCCCTGGATGATCCGGTGGTCGTAGGTCGACGTGAGCGTGACCGTCTTGCTGATGGCCAGCCGTGCCACCGTCTCGGCCGAGGCGCCCTGGTAAGCGGCGGGGTACTCCATCGCGCCGACGCCGACGATGCAGCCCTGGCCGGTCACCAGGCGCGGCACCGAATGCTCAGTCCCGATCGTGCCCGGGTTAGTCAGGCTGATGGTGGTCCCGGCGAAGTCGTCCACGGCGAGCTTGCCGGTCCTGGCCTTCCTGATGATGTCCTCATAGGCCACCCAGAACTGGCGGAAGTCCAGCGTCTCGGCGTTCTTGATGCTCGGCACGAGCAGCTGGCGCGACCCGTCGTCCTTGCGTACGTCGATGGCGAGGCCGAGGTTGACGTGCTCGGGCTCGAGGAGCATCGGCTTGCCGTCAGCTTCGCCGTACGCGAAGTTCATCTCCGGCACGATCGCGAGTGCCCGCACGATCGCATAGCCGATCAGGTGCGTGAACGAGATCTTTCCACCGCGGCCACGGGCTAGATGATTGTTGATGACTATCCGGTTGTCCACCAGCAGCTTTGCCGGAACGGGGCGGACGCTGGTCGCGGTTGGCATCGTCAGGCTGGCCGTCATATTCGTGACTGTGCGCGCCGCCGCTCCGCGCAGCCGGACCGCGTGCTCGGCCGAGTCCGCGGCGGGCGCTGGCTGAGGAGCACCTGCGGCGGCCGTCCCGGCCGCGGTTGCAGCGGCCGAGTCGGCTGGCGATGCAGCCGCAAGGCCCGCGGTGCGTGACGCGGCTGTTGCGGTGCCCTGCCCGTCCGGCGGGCGTGCGACGTCAGCCGGCGATGCCTGCCCGGCGGCGGTCCGGGGTGTCGCCTGCCCGTCGGCAGCACCAGGCGCCGCGGGCGTCACAGCCGGGGCCGCGCTGGCCGGCTGCCCCGCCGTGTGGCCGGCAGCCCGGCCGGCGGGCTGGGCCGCCGCCTGCTCGGGCTGCGGGTGGTAATCGGCGAAGAAGCTCCACCAGGCCTGGTCCACCGAGCCGGGGTCAGCCTGGTACCGCTGATACAGCTCGTCAACAAGCCACTGATTAGGCCCGAAATCCGCCTGCGCGGCAGTGCCGTTGTGCGACTGCTCGCCGGTCGCCTGGTTAGAACTGGCTGACGTAGTGAGATCCGCGGACCCACGCGGGGACTCGGCAGACACGGCGGACATCGCCCTCTTCCGGAGCTTGCTTGGCTAAACGTGTGCGCATCACCAAGGCTACCCGGCGCGGAAAGCTGGCCCTGCGACGGCCGAGCGACGTTCGGTAAGCGGGGCACGCCCAAGCCTAGTCGGCCATCCGGTCTCGGCCGTGCGGCTCCAGCCAGCTCACATAGGGACCTTTCGGCACTATGCCGGTCGGATTAATCCAGATCTGGGTCTGGTAATAGTGTCGCTTGATCTGGAAGAAGTCGGTGGTGTCTCCGAATCCCGGCCGCTGGTAGAGGTCACGGGCGTAGCCCCAGAGGTGCGGGTAGTCGGCCAGCCTGTGCAGGTTGCACTTATAGAGCAGGTAGTACACCGCGTCGAAGCGGGCCAGGGTGGGGAACAGCCGCACGTCAGCCTCCGTGAGCTGGCTGCCGAGTAGGAACCGCCGCCGGGCAAGCCGCTCCTCGAGCGCGTCCAGCGTGGTGAACAGCGCGTCGAACGCCTCCTCGTAGCCAGCCTGGGAAGTCGCCATTCCGGCCTTGTACACGCCGTTGCTCACGGTGTGCTGGATGAGCGTCGCGACCGCCTCGATCTCCCTGCGCTGCGGGGACGGATACAGGTCGGGCGCGCCCGGCCGGTGGAAGGGGCTGAACGCCGTCTCCATCTGCACGGGGATCTGCACCATGTCGTTGGTGACGATGCGCTGCGCCCTGATGTCCCACAGCAGCGGCAGCGTCGCCTTACCCGAATAGCCGGGATCGCTGGCCAGGTACAGCTCAGACACATAGTGGGCGCCGGTGACCAGGTCGCGACCCCCAGTCTGATCGGGGAACCGCCAGCCGTGCTCGGTGATCACGGGCTCGGTCAGGCTCAGCCCGATCGCGCGCTCCAGCCCCAGCAGCCGGCGCACAATCAGCGCTCGCTGCGACCATGGGCACGCCAGCGACGCATAGAGTTGGTAGCGGCCCGGCTCGACGGGGAAGCCCGACGAGCCGTCCCGGCTGAAGCGCCCGGTGATCGCTGCAGGTCCGCGGATCCCGCTGACGCCGCCGTCATATGCCGGATAGCCGACTTGCTGGCCGGCCGAGCTAGCGGTCGCTGGGCCACCGGTCACTGGGCCGCCGGTCACTGGGCCGGCCGGGAATGGCTCTCCAGCCTGCATTCCCGTCCCCTTCCCGGTGGCTCGGCAAGCGACGCATGATTTCCTACTAGACCACGACCGGCACAGGTAAGACCAGGCAGTCTCGCCGGCTGCCGCTACTAGCCGCCAGTGCGCGGGGCCGGGAAGGACAGGCAGTGAGCTCTCTGGCCAGCCACGTGACCGAGCTCAGCGGCTGGGTCGCCTACCTGGTGATCGCGGCGCTGGTGTTCGGGGAGACGGCAGTCTTCATCGGCTTCTTCCTTCCCGGCGAGATCGCCGCGATTCTCGGCGGCGTGCTCGCCAGCCGAGGGCACCTGTCGCTGCCGCTCCTGATAGTCATCGTCGTCGTAGCGGCTATCGCCGGGCCCTTCGTGGGCTACGAGATCGGCAAGCGCCTCGGGGACCGGCTCTTCGCGAGCAGAGCGCTGAGCCGCGTGCGCGGGGGTGCAGAGCGGGCCAGGACCGTGCTGAGTAACCGGGGCGGCATAGCGGTGCTGCTCGGCCGATTCCTCGCTATCGTTCGCGCGATCATGCCGGCTGCAGCCGGGGCCGCCACGGTGCGGTACCGAACCTTCGCCTTCTATAACGTCCTCGGCGGCCTGATCTGGGGGGCGGGTTACTGCGCGCTCGGCTACCTGGCCGGGTCGGCATACGCGGTCGTCGCGCGCAGAGTCGGATCCGGCCTCGCCATCGCGATCGGCGTCGCGGTGGTCATCGCGGTGACCGTCTGGGCGGTTCGCCGTCACCGCGCCGTCGCCAGCGTGCCGGAGCAGGCGGGCGCGCTGGGCGTCGGCGAGACGGAATAACTCCTGGTCCGCAGCCGCCGAGTCGCAGCAGCTAGCGAGACAGGACATCCTGGCGCCGATTCGCCAGGCACGGCAGCGCGGCGCGCACGCGCGCGGTCTCCTCGAGGTCGACATCACCGATGCCGAGGCCCTCGGCGGGACCAAGATCCAGCCTGACCACCCCCATCGGATCGACGAGCATGCTGCGGCCGATGCCAGTGGGAGCGTGCGTGGGGCGCTCGGCCGGGTCCGGTACCTGGCCGGCGGCAGCTAGCCAAATGGTGTTCTCGATCGCGCGGGCCCGGACGAGTGTCACCCAATGCTCTTCCTTGAACGTACCGGCCGCCCACGCGGCCGGCAGGACGAGCAGCTCGGCGCCGCCAGCCGCTAGTGCCCTGGGCAGCTCGGGGAACCTGACGTCGTAGCAGGTCATGAAGCCGATGCGGAGTCCGCCGACGGTGGCGATGACCACCTCGTCGCCTGGCGCGACGCTGTCGGACTCGCGATGGCCGAGCGCGTCGAACAGGTGAATCTTCCGGTACACCGCGACCAGGCTGCCCTCCCGGTCGAGCCCGACGGTGGTGTTGAAGACCCGGCCGTCCGGAGCCGGCTCGAAGACCGCGGCGATGATGGCCAGCCCGGCGGACTTCGCCGCCGCGGCGAGCCCGCGGCAGAATTCGCCGTCCAGGGGCTCGGCCACCGCCGGCAGGTCAGCAGAAAATCGCACCTGCGTGCCCTCCGGGAACACCACCAGCTCGGCGCCCTTCGCGGCGGCTGCGGCAGCGGCCGTCCGCACTCGATCGAGGTTGACCTGAGGGTCGGAGCTGATCGGGATCTGACCAAGAGCGACGCGCATGAGGTGCAGCGTAACTGGGCTGTGTCACCGGAATTCACCGGACACCGGGTCGTGGGCGGGGCAGGTCTACCTGCTCGCCGTCTCGCGTTCAGGGCCCGATTCCGGTTAACGTGACGACATGCTCGCCCTGCTCCTGGTGGCGGCATCCGTCGGGATGTCCAACCTGGCCGCCGCTATTGCCATCGGCGTATCCGGCGTGGACGCCCGCACCAGGCTCCGCGTCGGCATCGTGTTCGGCGCGTTCGAGACCGGCATGCCGATCCTCGGAGTCCTCATCGGGCAGCAGGTCGCGGTTCCACTTGGGCACGCCACCCGCTGGCTCAGCGCCGGTCTGCTGATCGGCGTCGGATGTTATGCGCTGGTCACGGCGATCCGCAGCCCGCGCCGGGCGGCCGGCAGCCAGCCAGCCGGCGGCGTTTCGACCCGGCCCGGGCGGCTGCTGCTCAGCGGCCTCGCCCTGAGCCTGGACAACCTTGTCGTCGGCTTCGCTCTCGGCACCTACGGCACCTCGATCATCACGAGCGCGATCGTCATCGGGATCGTCAGCGTGGCGCTGTCGCTCATCGGCCTGGAACTGGGCGCGCGGATCGGCAAGCTGGCGGGCGAGCGGGGCGAGCAGCTCGCTGGCGTGGTGCTCATCTCGGTCGGCATCGCGGTCGCCGCCGGAGCGCTGAGCTAGCGAACCGGCCTAGCTAACCGGGCTAACCAGCCGGGCTAGCCGGCCAGCCTGGCCAGCTCGGGCACGAAGTAGGCCGCGTCGATCGTGCCGACGCCGGTCACCAGGTCGTAACCGCCACGCGCGCTGAAGCCAGGCACCGTGTACTCCTTGCCGCCCTGGTCGAACGTCTGGGTGTTGCTGCCTGAGCGAATAGCGACGATGCCCCGTTCGTGTCTGGCGGCGATCGCGTAGATCGCCGGGTTGATCAGGCCGAGGCTGTGCGCTCTACCGTGCCCGGCGTAATCGTCGGCCAGCGCCACGATGCCCGCAAATAGCGGCGCAGCCAGGCTGGTGCCGCACATCGCGTTCCACCGTCCTGGACCGCCGTAGAAGCTGCCGTAGATCGCCACCGAGCTCGCGCACGAGGCGTCCATCGAGATGTCCGGTACGCCACGGGAGCTGCCGGTCACAGCCCGCACGCCGGCCTGAAACGACGGACGGCCGAAGACGAGAGACTTGCCTCCGCCGCTGTCGGGCCAGGCGACGTCCGGCGACCGGTGGGTGCCATCGGCCCGGAGGTCAAGCTGGGTGCCGCCGACGGCCGTGACGAGCGGATCGGTGGCCGGCCAGGACACCGCACGGCCGGTGTACAGGTCCTTCATGTTGTACTCGTCGCTCGTCGCGCCGTTGTCACCGCTCGCCGCCAGCACGGTCACGTGGTCGCGCGCGGCCAGCAGATAGGCGCCGCGCAGCGCCAGCAGCGACGCCGTGGAGGGGAACGTCTGCTCGGTAGCGGCGAAGCTCTGGCTGATCACCTGCCCGAGCTTGTGCTGCAGGACGTACTCCTCCGCGGCCACGATCTGCGGGAAACCGCTCGTGCCCTCGTTCTCCGAGGTCGGCGTCTCGACCAGCACGATGCCGGCATCCGGCGCGACGACGTGGGCCCACTCGACGTCGAGCGTCGTCTCCTGCGCCCAGCCAACCCGGTTGCTGTTGCTCGCCTGGAACGGCGGCACTGTCCCGGTGGGCTGTATCACTCGCAGCGACGGCGGCGCCGGGAGCCGGAAATAGGCATCGAAGTGCGCCAGGTCGGTGGCGATCGTGGGTGAGCCGAACGAGTCCACGATCACGATGGTCTGGCCTGCGCCGGTGATGCCAGCGCGTCGCAGCGGCGCGAGGTCATAAGCGGCCGCGATCTGCGCCGGGAGCAGCCCTCTTGTGGGTCCCGGCGTCGCGCGGCGGCCTGGCCTGATCGGGATCGGGCTGCGCGTGCTCGCGTGGCCCGTGTTTGGTTGGCCCGTGTTTGGTTGGCCCGTGTTTGGTTGGCCCGCGCTGACGTGACCGGAGCGCGTGGCTGGCCCGGTGGTGAGTGCGCCTGCGGCGGCGAGGGCGCCGGCGAGCACCGCGGCCACGGCGACGGCTGCGCCTGCCACCGCCAGCGAGCGTCCGCGCCGGGCCCGAGGACGGCCAGATTGGTCCGGCCCGTGCGCTCGCCTGCTCGAGCGCCTCACTCCCGGCCCCGTCCGCCGATCGCGGCGGAGACTACTCATCAAGCCGAAGGGCCGCCTTGGGACAGGAGCGGACCGCGTGCCGCACGCCCTCGATCAGGTTCTCCGGGATCTCGTCGACCAGGATGTTCAGGTTGTCGTCGTCATCGACCTCGAAGACCTGGGGCACGAGGCCCGCGCAGACCGCGTTGGCCTCGCAGGCGTCG
>DATHQE010000282.1:0-3061 GCA_035483035.1 Streptosporangiaceae bacterium
AGGCCTCGCCTAGGTTCGGGCCGGACCTGCGGAAGCACAGAGTGCGTAGCCGAACTCCGCGTGCAGGAGGCCGGCACCTAGCCCAGCGGGCAGCCACCGGCGGCTATTCCCTGCTGCTGCCAACCCGCCTTGTCCAGCGCATACTCCACGTCCGCGAACTGGTCGCCGTCGATCGGATACGCTCGTGCCGCTCTGAGTGTGCGCAGACGGTCAGGTCGCTCCGGACCTCGAACCGGGTGCCGCGTGCCTCGTTCGCGCCTGGTGACTCCGGCTGCCGTCACCGGCCGTCCCCGTCTTCGGATAAGCTGACGTCGTCGCACCTTTGGGTGCGCCTGGCGAGGCCGGCAATTGCTGCTCAGCGGGTACTGACCCCTCTTGGTCGGCGCCAGGCACATAGGCGTATCGCGGCGGTTGGTCGGGCATACACGCTGCCTGCGAGCCGGAGCATCTTACTGCGTGAGGCTTCGTTCTCGATTCTCTCGGGGCTGTCCGATCGGAAGGCACCTGAACCATGAGCACGCGATTCGGTTTCGTCAGTACGTTCCCGCCGACCCAGTGCGGGCTGGCAACTTTCACCGCCGCCCTGCGCGGCGCCCTCCTGCACTCCACCACCGACGAGGGCTGGGTCGTTCGCCTGGTTGACGCGCCCGCACCACGACCTGGCGACGAGGTGGTAGCGCAGCTCATCACGGACGACTCCGCCTCGCTCAGCCGGGCGGCCGAGCAACTGAACCTGTGCGACGTCGCCATCGTGCAGCACGAGTACGGCGTCTACGGCGGAGCCGACGGCAGCCAGATCCTGCACCTGCTGGACCAAGTCCGGGTGCCATGCGTCGTCGTCCTGCACACCGTGCTGACCGACCCGACGCCACACCAGCGTCAGGTCCTCGAGTCGGTGATGGCCAAGGCCGATGCCGTCGTCGCGATGACGATGACTGCGCGCGAACGGCTCGCGGCCGGGTACGCCGTCGACATGACGAAGGTGTGCATCATCGCGCACGGCGCGTCCGCCCTGCAGACGACGATGGCGGAGCCGACGTTCCGCACGGGGCAGTTCACCGTCTTGACCTGGGGCCTGCTCGGCCCCGGCAAGGGCATCGAGTGGGGCATCGAGGCAATGGCGATGCTGCGCGACCTGGCGCCCATGCCACGCTACATGGTGGCCGGCCAGACGCACCCGAAGGTGCTACTCCACGAAGGCGACGTCTATCGTGATCGCCTCCGCGAGCAGGTTCGGCAGGCCGACCTGGGATCCTGGATTACCTTCGACGGTCACTACCGGAACACCAGCGCGCTGGCCTCCCTCGTCCGATCCGCCGACGTGGTCCTGCTGCCCTACGACTCGACCGAGCAGGTCACCTCGGGGGTGCTCATCGAGGCGGTGGCGGCCGGCAAGCCGGTGGTGGCGACGCAGTTCCCGCACGCCAGAGAGGTGCTCGCGGGGGGAGCGGGCCTGCTCGTGCCGCACCGCGATCCGGCCGCGATCGCGGCGGCGCTCCGCTCGGTGATCATGCGCGGAGACGTGATGACGAGGATGGCCGCCGCCGCCACCGCGACAGCGCCGCAGCTGCTGTGGCCGGTCATCGCGCACCAGTACCGAGAGCTGGCTGACCGGCTGATCACGACGAGCGTGGCCGCATGACCGCCGGCCGCGTGACTCCCGCAGGCGACGTTCACCAGCCGGTGTTCGATCACCTCGAACGGCTCACTGACGACCGCGGGCTCTTCGAGCACGCCCTCCACGCCGTCCCCCGGCGCGAGCACGGCTATTGCGTCGACGACGTCGCCCGCGGGCTCGTCGTCCTGTGCCATGAGCCGGAGCCCGGGCCGACCGCTCGCCGCCTGGCCTGCTGCTACCTCGCCTTCGTCCTCGACGCGCTCGATCCCACGGGAGCCTGTCACAACAGGATGGCCGTCGACGGGCAATGGCGCGACGAGGCGGCGGTGGGTGACTGGTGGGGACGGGCGCTGTGGGGCCTGGGTGCCGCAGCCACGCGTGCGCGGACGCCGGGCATGCGGGCCCGGGCGCTTGGCGGGTTCCGGATAGCGGCGCAGTGTCGTTCCCCGCACATCCGGCCGATGGCGTTTGCTGCGCTAGGCGCCGCTGAGCTGCTCAGAAAACGACCGGATGAAATCGCGGCCAGGCGGGTGCTCACGGACGCGCTGGCCGCGATCGGCAGACCGAAGGTCGACGATCCCGCCTGGCCCTGGCCGGAGGAACGGCTGAGCTACGGAAACGCGTCTATCGCCGAGGCGCTGATCGTCGCGGGCGACGCCCTTCCCGATGAGTCAGCCCTCAACCGCGGCCTAAGCCTCCTGGAGTTCCTGCTGCGCACCGAGACTCGCGATGGCCACCTGTCGGTGACCCCGGTGGGCGGCCGCGGCCGCGACGACGCAGGCCCGGGCTACGACCAGCAGCCCATCGAGGTGTCCGCGCTCGCTGATGCCTGCGGGAGCGCGTTCCGGATCACGCGCCAGTCGTCCTGGCTGGCGGGCGTCAGCCTCGCATGGGACTGGTTCGGTGGTGACAACGACAGCGCTACGCCGATGTTCGACCCTCATACTGGTGGCGGCTATGACGGCCTGGAACGTCACGGCCGCAATCTCAACCAGGGCGCCGAGTCGACCCTGGCGATGCTCGCGACCGCGCAGCAGGCACGTCGGATCAGCGAGCTGGAGTGATCGCGTACCGCATTCAGGCCGGGCTGCGCCTCGATCCGGCCCGCGTCATCGCGCGGCTTTTCCTGCCCGGCGAGGAGCTTCACCGTGCCCATTCGCGGGCCAGCCAGGTCGTCGGCCGCGTTATGGGCCTGCCGGAAGACGAGGTCGAGCGGCTGGCTGAGAGCCTGCTCCGCGACTTCGGTGGTCGCCATCACAATTATCAGGCGCTTCTGCGGCGGCATGCGTCGATCGTCTCCGCGCATATCGAGGGGGCGCGTGAGCTGACGGCGGCGCGCACGTTGCTACTGGGAGCGACCTTCACCGCGGAGTACGCGACGGAGGCCGCGGCCCTGTGCAACCCGAGCGCGGTGCTCGGCCCCGACCAGGGCGGCCTGCGCGC
>DATHQE010000283.1:0-10227 GCA_035483035.1 Streptosporangiaceae bacterium
CGCCCCGGCGAGGAACTCCGCGCGGACCTCAGCGGGCAGCCCCGCCAGCCACGCCTGATAGTCATCGGGGCTGGCGTCCGGGTCGCCGTCGTCGGCAGGCTCGAAGTCCCAGTCGCCAACGTCGCCGGCGGGCCAGTCGTCGTCCGGCAGGGGGCCGGGCGGGCAGGGGGCGCCGGCGGCCGTCGCGCGGCGCGCCGGCCGGGCGACAGCCCGCGGAGGGGCGGGCGCGGCGGTGAGGCCGAGGTCCAGCTCGCCCTGGTCGGTGACCCGGAACTCGTTCATCTGCCTCACCACCTCCCTGCGTACCGGCTACCTTTCGCTCATAGTATCGAACCCCACTGACATTTCCCCGGCACGGTCCGGGACCTACCAGGCCGACGGATCCGCGGAAACGGGGCGGACCGGGATGTACCCAGATGATGGGCTAGCGCGCCCTCCGCGCGCCCGGCGACACTGGCAGAATTCGCAGCGGGTCGAAGGGAGCACGCCGGTGAGCACTGTGGATGCCGATGTGGAGGTCACTAACGTCCCCGTTCCGGAAAAGAATGATCTTGAACTAACCGAAGCCAGGAACGCCCGCGTCGGTGCCATCACGGTCCGCCGGCTGCTTCCGCTGCGGCTGCGCCGCAGCGTCGGCGCCTGGTGCTTCATCGATCACTACGGCCCGATGGACGTGGACGGCGTGACGGGGATGAGCGTCCCGCCGCATCCGCATATCGGACTGCAGACGGTGACCTGGCTCCTGGCAGGGAACGTCCTGCATCGCGACAGCCTGGGCTCGGAGCAGCTGATCACGCCCGGGCAGCTGAATCTCATGACGTCCGGCCGCGGCATCGCACACGCCGAGGAGTCGCCGGCCGAGCACGATCCGACATTGCACGGCGTCCAGCTGTGGGTCGCGCTGCCGGACGCCAGTCGGCATACCGAGCCCGCATTCGAGCATCACGGCGCGCTGCCCGAGGTCGGACTTGGCGGGTTCCGCATCACCGTCCTGGTCGGTGACCCGGCAGGCGCGGGTGCGAGTTCGCCGGCGACGACGTTCTCGCCGATCGTCGGCGCGCAGCTATCGGCGGCGGGGCGCCCGGCCAGTTGCATGCTGCCGCTGCGCCCCGACTACGAGCACGTGATCTTCGTAGCGGCCGGCGAGGCCGGCGTCGACGGCGTTCGGCTGCGGCCGGGTCAGCTCCTCTACATCCCGACCGGGCGGCACGAGACGGCGGTGGCTGCGCCTGCTGACAGCGCGCTGATCCTGCTCGGCGGCGTGCCGCTGGGCGAGCCGCTGCTCATGTGGTGGAACTTCGTCGCCCGCACGCCAGAAGAGATTGCCGCGGCAACCGACGCCTGGCGCGCAGGCGAGTTCGGTCCGGTCGGGGGCTATCAGGGCGATCCCATGCCTGCCCCGCCGCTCGACGCCGCCCGCCTGCGTCGGCCCCGCTAGCGAGGCGCAGAAGGCGCTAGCTGACGCGCCAGGTGATGCCGGGGTCACCAGTTACGCACGGGCCGATAACAAGCGGCGTCCCGCTCACGGCCCTGTCGCCGGGAGCGGCCAGGCACAGGCCGGCGACGGGGCTGAGAACGCGCACTCCGATCGGACCGCCTGCGAGCTGCCATATCTGGTCCGGTGACCCGTTGCAGGCGAAGAGTCGGACGTGAGTGCCCGGTGCCGTTGCGCCGCCGGTGAGCCCGAGGCACTCGCCGCCGACGTTCAGCGCGCCGTCGGGTTCGAGCGTCCACGCTTGCCTGCCAGTTCCGTTGCAGGCGCGCATTGTGACGGTTCCTATCCGTTCACCTGCCGCGCGCAAGTTGCTCGCGCAGGAGCCGGCGATCCCCGATGTCAGCGGGCCGGCTGGCAGGATCCACTGCTGGCTCGGGCTCGGCGTGCTGGCGCTGCCGGTGTTGTTCCAGGTGGCCTGGCAGAGAGCCGCGACGGCGCGCGCGCCGTTCCTGGCGCCGGTGTCCGCGAGGCAGTTGCCGTCGCTGAGATAGGTCAGTACGGCGTTCGAGCCGAGCTGCCAGCGCTGCCTGCCGTTGCAGGAGGCGAGGTCCAGCGCCCCCGCCGACGACGAACTCGCTGCCGTGGCCGCCAGGCATGATCCGTTGAGCCGGATGGAACCGTCGGCGGCGATCGTCCAGCGCTCGTTGCTCGCTGCGGTGCACGGCTCGATAGCGACGTCGGTCGCCGATCGCGCGGTCAGGCACTTACCGTCCCGGCTGAGCTGAATGTGCCCAGTCGGCCCGCTTCCGCCAGCGCGCGCGATCGTCCACGTGAACGAGCCGGTCGCGAGCCCCGCTCCCGAGCTGTCCGTCACGTGCACACGGACCGTGTACCGGCCACTAGTCGCTGGCCAGCCTGAGATCAGTCCGCAGCTGCTGATCCTCAGGCCGCGCGGCAGGCCCGAGGCCGAGAACTGGAGCGTGCAGCCTGCCAGTCCGTCCGAGGCCGGTACCTGATACTGGACCGGGCTGCCGACCGAGCCAGACCGACTACTCAGGGCGCCGAGCGAGACCCGGCCATGCACATTCCATGTGACGCTCTGGGTAACGCTCGGGTCGCCAGGCGCTGATGCCGTCACAGATACCGGGAACGCGGCCACTCTTAGTCGCGTCTGCCCGCTCACCGCGCCGGTGCTTGCGTCGATGCTGAGGCCGGGCGGCAGCCCGGTTGCACTGAACGTGGCGGGCCCACCACCAGCGAGCGCGTTCAGCTGGACACTGACCTCTGCGCTGCGATTCTGATCGGTCTGGTTGCCGGGCGCGGCGAGCTCCAATGCGGTGCTGCTCAGATAGCTCGCGTCGGTCGCGGTCCCGGCCGGCAAGCCCGACGGCGTCACGGAGTCGGTGTACTGCCAGTAGGTATAAGTGCCGTTCCAGGCCGCGGGCACCGCCGGAGTAGTGACGCCGAAGTTCGCGACCCACAAAGCGTCAGCAGAGAAAGCGGCGCTGGCGCCCGTGCAACTATCCCACCAGTCGGCCGTGCTGTAGATAACCGGGAGCTGACCGGTGCGGCGGTGGGCCTCGGCCACGAATGCGGTGATCCACGCGACCATCTGCGACTGCGTCAGGCCGTAGCACTCGTTCGTGCCATCGCCGCTGGGTTGCGCGCCGTCGTACGGGTCGTACTCGATGTCGAGGATCAGCGGCAAAGTCCGGCTGGCGGCGTCCCCGGTGAAGCCAGCATGATCGAGCGCGTAATCCGCTTGGAGCGCGCCGCCGGAATAGTTCGGGATCGCAAACGCGTACGGCGCCACGAACATCCCCGCGCTTGTGGCTGCGCTGGCATCACCGGCGTAAAACGGGTTGGTGTAGTAGTTACCTTCGGACGCCTTGATGAACGCGAACTTGTACCCAGCCGACGCCACTTCCGTCCAGTTGATAGCGTCGCCGTTCGGGTGCTGATGCGACGCCACGTCGATGCCCTCGACCGCGGATGGCGCCAACTCCCCGGCCGCTAGCGCCGGCGCGGCCAGCGCGGCCGCCCGGACGCGCACAGCAGGTCCCGGTGCGACCGCCGGGGCGCTCCGCTGGCTGTCGAGCTCCGGCGAATGCGTCGCGCCCTCGTTGAACCGGTCGATGCGTCCGCCGGCACTCGCCGCAGACTGGGCGCTCGCACTCGGGCTAACCGCAGCCGCGCCTGTGACGCCGAGCGACGCGACTGCAATGGCGACAGCGACCGTAGTGAACGCCCGGCGCATGAGCCTTGGTCTCCCCTCCGGCTGCTCGCCACCGAGCTGCGCCGACAAAACCCGCATACTAGCGCGATCTGTACAGCGTGCGGAGCCACTCGCTCGGGACTCCGGGTCTCTGGGCACGAGCAGAGTCGGGACGCGTCAGGCAAGCGGCTCCGGGGTCATCTCCGGGAACGCAGCATGCACGTCGAGCACAGCCTGATAGGCGCGCTGGATGTCGGCCCGATCGGATTCCTCGTCGACCGACGACAGGCTGAGCCGCTCGATCATCGCGGCCTGCTGGAGCAAGAGCTGGCGGTCGCCCAGCGCGGCGGCCCGGTCCATGATCTTGGCCAGCGCGTCGAGCTGGCGGATCATCACCGCGGGCATGCCCCGGCCGGCCTGCCGGATCTTCTCGAACGCCCGCTGGACGAGCCGCTCGTAGGTGGTCTCGGTGGTGACCAGCCGGACAACCCCGGCGGCGTCCCGGTACACCCGGGTAGGGTGCCACCGGCCGGTCACCTTGCACAGGCTGTCACCGATCCAGTCGATGCAGGTCAGCGCTGTAAACGTGTCATTGACCGCCGGCGACAGCGCGCGGATCGCGATCTCGACCAGCTGGTCGACGCCGAACGAGACGTCCTGAGCCAGAGTCCGGTACGGCCCGGTGACGTGCGCGCGGGACAGCTCGCGGGCAACCCGGTCGGCGGCATCGGTCGGCCACACTGTCGCGTAAGGATGCCCCTGCACCAGGAAGTGGCCGGGCCGGTAGCGCAGGTGGATCACTACGCCAAGCTCGGCGGCCAGTCGGACCAGCAGCCGGTGCTGGATGTACTGCAGGTAGCCGCTGCGCGGCGCCGCCACCTCGCCGCCTGGCCCGTGCAGCCCGGCGAGGAGCCGTGCGGCTGCGTTGCCTGACTCCGCTGCGCCGTCACCCGCCTGCAGTTCAATCGCCGCAGCCAGGTCACCGGCAATGCTCGCGATCACCTGAGGCAGCTGGATCTGCGTCGTGATGTGGTGCAGAAAGTAGATGAGCACCGCCAGGTCGGCGACCATGAGCGCCAGCGTCACCGTGACGCTGATATGCGGCACGAAGGCGGGACCGCCCTGCCCGATGGCCCCGAGCGCCAGGACTGCGTAGACAAAGGTCGCCACGAACGTGCCGAGGGTCACCTGCGTGCCCCGGTCGCGGATGAAGTTCCGCAGCATCCGCGGCCCGAACTGGGTAGACGTCAGCGTCAGGGCCACGATCACGATGGAGAACACCACGCCGACGACGGTGATGATGGCCGCGGCGATCGCGGTGAGGATCTGCCGAGCCGCGTCCGGCGAGCCACTAAGCAGCCAGCCTGGCAACCGGAAATCGCCGGCGAACGCGGCTCGGTCAACCGCATACGTGCCCGCGAACAGGACAACCGCGGCCACTACTTCAACCGCAGGCACCAGCCACAAGTTGGTGCGCAGCGCCTCCCGGCGCCAGTCAGAGCCGCGCAGCAGCCGACGGATCACCGGCAGCATCCTGCGCTGAATCGGTCAGCCATCGGGCAGCCTCCTGGTGGGCGCACGAAAAACTCGTGCGTTAGTTGCTGCCGACCAGGCTTCCCGGCTCACCTGGCACTGATCGTAGCCGTGCCTGCCCACTACAGCTAACAAACAGCCGCTGACCGTTCGGCAGCGGGAGCACCGGCGGGCGATGCCGGCTGACGCCGCTGGTTACGCGGCGTCCCAGTCGCGCCGCACCTTGTCCAGGGTGAGCTCCCGGTGGCGCAGCGCCCGTCGCGCCGCGCCGAGCCCCAGTTCCGCGGCGGTGGCGGACGGGATCGCCACCACCGGGCAACGGGCGTGGGCGAGGCAGTAACGGCTGACGTTGCCGTGCCACACATGGGCTAGCGCGCCCCGGCGGCCGGCGCCGACTATCAGGAGGTCGTCGGAGTCCGCAAACTCGACCAGCGCCGGGCCCGGCTCGCCCCGGATGATGACTGGCTCGATGGCCACGGCCGACGGCCCGCCCCATGCGGCGTCGAGCGCATCCTTGAGCCGCTGCTGGGCAGCGTCGGCCCAGATGCGGCGGAGGTAGGGGGATGGCCAGCGCCGCTCGGCGAGATCGCCGCCCGGCGGAATCCAGGCAAGCACGGTTACCAGCGGGACATCGCTGCGGCGTGCCAGGTCGTGCGCGTAACGCAAAGCGGGCAGGTTGCCGGGCGAGCCGCTAGTTCCGACGACTAGCCGGCCGTGGCCCGGTGTCACGCTCATCATTATGTGCTCCGGTGCGCGAGAAGACTTACCGGGTTCGCCCCGACTGGGCTGCCCGGCTCACCTGCAATCGACGGTATCTCGCAACAGTCAGCCGACCCGCATGCAATCCGCAATATTTCCGCATGATCGCCGTTAGCGGCCGACCAGCCGGCCCAGCCGAACGCCGTAGCGGAGCCGGCCCGCCGACTGCCGGATCGATCAGGCGGACTGATGCTTTACTGATGACGTGGCCGTCCAAGCCGATCGGGACACGCGGGCTCGCTATGGAAATCGCTGACGTCGCTCGCCGAGCCCAGGGCCTGTCGGGTGTGCGCCAGAGCACACGAGACGGACTGGCTGAATGGCGTTACCACGGCAGATTGGTGCTGCGGCAGCTTGACGACGCGCACGTGGTCATCCGTGCGGATTTCGACTACCGCGACTCGATACTGCGGCAGTTCCCCGGCACCTTCAGCGTCCCGCGTCGTTTCGTCAAGCACATGATGGTGGTCGCTGACCTGGCAACCGGCGACGCTGGCGCCGTCGAGGATGCGATCGAAGCAGCGTGGCAGCTCCAGCGAAGCACCCGGGATGGCTCAGCGCACAACGACGGCAGGCACTAGAAGGTGAACTCCTCGGGCGCACCTTCACCCACGCGGCCGTCCACGGCCTCACGCAGGATGTCCGCGTGGCCAGTGTGCCGCGCGTACTCCTCAATCATGTCGAGCAGCATGTCCCGGACCGTGGGCGTGCGCCCGTTCGGCCAGGTAAAGGACGCCGGGCCGTCGAGTCCTCGTTCCTTGATGACCTCGGCCACCAGTTCGCGTGACCGCTCGACAGCGTCTCGCCACACCGCGTAGACGTCCTCCGGAGCATCCAGCGCCCCGGTGCGCCAGTCCCAGTCGGGATCCGCATCGAAATCCACCGCGTCCCACGGCGGCCCATAACCCTGACCGGCCAGCTTGACCGCCAGCCAGTCTGCCTCGACCAACGCCACATGCTTGACCAGACCACCGAGCGTCATCGAGCTGGCAGCCGTGGTGGCGCGCAGACCCGCCTCGTCCAGACCAGAGGTCTTCCAGGCGAAAGTCCGCCGGTTTCGTTCGAGAACTCCCAGCACGGACTTCACTTCACCGGGAGCTGCCGACGCGTCGGACTGTTCATCCACTTCGCTCATGGATGGAGCTTATCGAGCTATATGTCCCACCCACTCCACGGCGCTTGATGAGAGCTGCCGCCTGCGGCCGGTGCCGAGGTGGCTGGACCGGATCACGACGATGAGGTGACGCGAGATCACCCTGTCGGCGCTGAGGCTTGGGGGTATGCAACGGAGGCGGTCGCGGGTCAGTGACCTTGATGGCAGGGGGCGACAGTCATGGGGCGAGGCAGTACCGCGAGCCCGGCGCAGCCAACCAGGACGACGGCGGCCGAGGAAACCGGACGCAGGCGTCGCAGCCCGGACCGCACGCTGGTGCTTGCCGTGGTCGGGCTGATCGCGGTGGTAGTCGCGTTCTTTTCCAGTTACGCGAGCGCACTCGGGAAGCCGACGGCCCATCACCTTCCGGTCGCCGTCACTGCACCGCCTGCCGTGGTCGCCAGGCTGGGCGCATCCCCGCAGCTCAGCGTGCACTCGGCGGCAAACCTTGCCATCGCTCGCAGAATGGTCGAGGACCGTGCCGTCTACGGAGCGCTCGCTCTCCCCCCGGCTGGCCCGGCGACCCTGCTCGTAGCTAACGGCGGCGGCCACGCGGTGGAGACCATCCTTCTGCAATTCGGGCACCAGGTCGCGCACGTTCTTGGGACCCCGCTGGCGACCGTGGATGTCGCGCCGACCAGCTCTGAGGACCCGAGCGGGACGGTCGAGTTCTACTGCATCGTGTTCCTGTTTCTCGGCGCTGCGCTAGGCGCAACGGTGCTCGGCAAGATCCTTGGCCCGATCCGCCGCATGCCCGACGCGCTGTGGCGGCTGGCCTGCGTGTCGCTGTATTCCGGCTTGCTCAGTCTCGTCGTCACGTTCTTCGCCGACATCGTCTTCGGCGCGCTGATAGGCCACTTCGGGCTTCTTTTCCTGACTTTGTGGCTTTTCGTTGCCGCGGTGTGCCTCGCGGTCACCGGGCTCGCCGCCCGGGCCGGAACCGCCGTCTCGCTTGTGCTCATCCTCGCGCTGATCGCGCTGGGCAATCCCAGCTCCGGAGGGCCAGTACCGCGCCCCCTGCTGAACAGCTTCTACTCCGGCCTGAATCCCGTGCTGCCTCAGGGCGCCGCACTGTCGGCGCTGCGCGGCGTCGAGTACTTCGGCAATCAGGGGATCACTCCGGGGCTGCTGTGCCTGCTGATCTGGGCCCTGGCAGGCCTGGGGCTGCTGGCTGCGGCAGGTGCATCCTGGCCGCACCGTAATGCGGTAACGGGCTCGTAACCGCCGGCTGCGGCCCTTTCGGCCGCGGCGCGCCGGCTCGCGACCCGGCGGCTGCGTAGGCCGCGGCCGCTGCGATAGCGACGGGATCGGATGAGCTTGCGGCTTGCCGGCCGAAAGCGTGACGGGCTGACCGTGGTGCGCGATCTGCAGCGGGTCGCCATTTGCCAGGGTGTACGTGGCCTCGGCGTGCGTAACCTCGACCCGCAGGCGGCGGCCCCGGATCAGGAGAGCGAATGCGAGCCTGGTGAGGCCATCGGGGAGTATCGGCGCGAAGCTGAACATCCCTCCCTCGTCTCGCAGGCCACCGAAACCGCTGACCAGCGCAACCCACGTGCCGGCCAGCGACGCGATATGCAGCCCGTCCCGCGTGTTGTGCTCAAGGTCGCGCAGGTCCATCAGCGCGGCTTCGCCGAGGTAGTCGAAAGCCAGCTCGAGGTGACCAACCTCGGCGGCGATAGCAGCCTGCGTGCAGGCTGACAGCGACGAGTCGCGCACGGTCAGCCCCTCGTAGTAATCGAAGTTCCTGGCCTTTTGCTCAGGCGTGAAGGAACTGCTAGACATCTGCATGGCCAGCACCAGGTCGGCCTGCTTGACGACCTGCTTGCGGTACAGGTCAAAGTACGGGAAGTGCAGCAAGAGCGGGTACTGCTCGGGCGTCGTGCGGCTGAAGTCCCACGTCTGCTGGCAGGTGAAACCCGCCGACTGAGCGTGCACACTGAGCGTCTCGTCGAAAGGGACTGTCATTGCCCGCGCCGCATCGCGCCAGCGGAGGGCCTCGTCGTCGGTGACACCGATTTCGCGGGCGCGCTTGGCGTACCGCTGCACTGCGTCAGCAGCCGCGACCAGGTTCCTGCGCGCCATCAGGTTCGTGTACACATTGTCGGCGGCGACCGCGCTGTACTCGTCCGGGCCGGTGACGCCATCGATATGGAACCGGGCCTCGGCGTCGTAGTGACCGAGTGAGCACCACAGCCGTGCCGTGTGGATGAGCAAGTCCATCCCCGCGCCCCGGCCAAACTCCTCGTCCCCGGTGGCGTCGATATAACGGACCGTTGCTACCGCGATGTCGGCGCTGACGTGGAAAGCGGCAGTGCCTGCGGGCCAGTAGCCCGAGCACTCCTGGCCGGTGATCGTCCGCCACGGGAAGGCCGCGCCCTCCAGGCCGAGCTGGGCGGCGCGGTCGAGGGCAAGCGGCAGCGTGCTGCGCCGCCAGCGGAGCGCCTGGGCCGCCGCGGCGGGAGCGGTGAAGCTCAGCATCGGCAGCACGAACGTCTCGCTGTCCCAGAACGCGTGGCCACCGTAACCGGGGCCGGTGAGACCCTTGCCAGGAATGGCGCGGTCCTCGACGCGCGCCCCCGCCTGCAACACGTGGAACAGCCCGAACCGCACTGCCTGCTGCACCTCGGCATCGCCGTCTACCTCCACGTCGGCGCGATCCCAGAAGTCGTCGAGGTAACCGCGCTGCTCGGCGAGCAGCCCGTGCCAGCCGGTTAGCCGGGCCGCGCGCATCGCCGCCCACACCTCATCGCGGACGGCCGGCAGCGACCGCTGCCCAGACCAGCCGTAGGCGACGAACTTGATCACCCGCAGCTTCTGACCCGGCTGCAGGACCGTCGCTGCGCTGACCATGCCGCTGTCCTCCAGCGCCCAGGATTCAGTCTGAACTTCGACTGGGCATGCGATGAGGTGATCCATCGCGGCACCGACGCGCAGCCCACTGCTCCTGGTCTTATGCATGAGCAGCACGAACGTGTCCATCGCGCGGTGATACTCGGGGCCGAGCGGATTCTCGAGTGGCGCGGGCAACCGCGGATCGGCCCGGGCCGCGGGCAGCTGCTCGTTAGCGATCAGTTCCGAATGCACGCCGATGCGTGCCGGACCGTTCACAGGCTCCACTTCGTAGCAGATCGC
>DATHQE010000284.1:0-6319 GCA_035483035.1 Streptosporangiaceae bacterium
GGCCTCGCGCTCGGCATCCTCATGGACACCTTCCTGGTGCGGACGCTCCTGGTGCCGTCGACCGTCGTGCTGCTCGGCAAGTGGAACTGGTGGCCGTCGAAGCTGCACCTGGACCAGCCGACCGAGGTCGATGTCGCTCAGCCTGGCCCGCCCGCTCCGGCCACGGCTACCGGCGACCTGCGCTAGCGGTCCGCGAGTGTCGGGCGCGTTGCTGCCAGTTAACGGCGCCAGCCTGCGGTACGAGGTGGTCGGAGCCGGCCCGGACGTGGTCCTTATTCACGGGTTCAGTCTCGACATGCGGATGTGGGATGCGCAGCTGCCCGACCTGGCGACCGCCTTTCGAGTGGTGCGGTACGACTGCCGCGGGTTCGGCGCGAGTGGACCGTTCGACCCTGCTGTCCCGTACACGCACGCGGCCGACCTCGTGGCGCTGCTCGATCACCTGTCGATCGGTCACGCGGCGCTCGTTGGCCTGTCGTTCGGTGGCCAGGTCGCCCTCAGGACGGCGCTGCTCGCGCCAGACCGGGTCCGGGCCCTCGTACTTCTCGATTCACTGCTGGACGGGGTGCCGTGGGATGACGAGTCCAAGGCCGGGCTGGCCGAGCTCAATACCCAGCTAGCGGCGGGCGGCGTGGCGGCCGGGCGCGAGGCGTGGCTGGCACACCCCTTGTTCGCCGCCGCGCGACGGCGACCGGAGGTGCAGGCCAGGCTCGCAGCGATGGTGGCGGACTATCCCGGCCAGCACTGGCTCGGCCTCGACCCGCACCTGCCCGACGATGCGGCGCCTATTGAGCTGCTGGAGCAGCTCACGATGCCGGCCCTGGTCGTCGCAGGCGAACAGGACGTGCCCGGATTCCGCGCGATGACCGATGTGCTGGGGCAGCGCCTCGGAGCTGCCGACCGTGTCCTGGTACCGGGCGCCGGTCACATGGTCAACATGGAGCAGCCAGCCGCCGTGAACGCGCTGCTCCTCCGCTTCCTGCAGGCACATCGCGCGTGACCACGCGCGTCAGTGCGCTGGCCAGTTAGCCGTCGTCGCGACACCTTCGGCGACTGTCACGGTGCCTGCCGGCGTGTCATCGGCCCGCCAGATCGTGTACTGGCCAGGCGGCAGGGCAGGGTAGACGGCTGCATACCGCGTCCCGCTGGCAACGTGGCGGGGGCGGACCATGGAGTGCGTGCGGTAGCCGGGCTGGCCGCCGCCGCCAGCTTCGCTGATCTCGATCTCGGCGCCGTTCATCTCCGCAGGCGTGTGGAGCACAAGCGTGCCCGCGCCGGGGCCCAGTTCCAGCACGACGGTGCCAGAACCGGACGGGCCGGCGACAGGCTCAGCATGGGAGTGCATCAGGACGGGTGGTCGTAGCCGTCGTAGGGCACGCCGAGGTAGGGGAAGTGAGTGAGGTAGGGCCCGCCGGGTGAGGTGTCGGTCAGCCCATCGGTGATGGCGCCCACCGCGGCGTCGGGCGTGAAGCTCGGGTCAACCAGGGGCAGGGTAGCGCCCGCGATCGCGCGCAACTCGACAGTGACGACGTCGTCGAAGACCCTGCGGCCGTTGGGGAACCCGGCCAGGTCGCCGCCGATGACGCCAAGCGGGTTCAGCGTTTTCTTGGTGGCAGGCGGAATCGAGGTGTTGAGGCGGAGCAGGTCGGCCTGGACGGATCCGGTGAAGTTAGTGAAGCCCGGCACGATCCCGGCCGGAATGCCGGTCAGCAGGATGGCTTCCAGGTCGGCGCGAACGGTGCCGGCGGTGACCGCGGCCTGCAAGTTCGGGAAGTTAGGCGCGTAGATGGCGGCGATCAGCCCGGCCAGCTCGGGGTGCGCGACGAACTGAGCGAACTGCTTGTCGTGCGCCGGATGCTGGGTGTTCCAGAAGTCCTTCTTGCCCATGGGAATGACCACTTCATTGATCAGCGGGTTTCCCAGCCGGGATACCTGCGTCTCCGGGCCGCTCCAGGTCCAGTCGCCACCGTGCTCGTCCCGGATGCCGACCCGGCGCCGGCTCGCCGTCGTCCAGACGCCGATGACCGGGCGCTTGTGTGCGGTGATCTTGTGGATATCGACCTGGAGCGCGATCGAGTGGACGTTGAGGAACTCCGTCGAGTTCACCCCGGCGGCCGACATCAGGCCAAGGGCCTTGGCGAAGACGTTCAGTTCCTGGATCGGCCTGAGGTTCAGCAGGTCGAAGATTGAGCCGAGGTCGACGTAGAAGCCCTCGGCGCGCTGGCCCGCGAAGACCTTACTGCCGTCGGACAGCCTGTGCACGGCCGGCTGGGCGAGCGCAGTGGCGTAATTCGGTGTGGAGAGCGGCCCGATGTTACACGGCGGACTGGCTAGACCCGAGCCCAGGTGGTGCACGCCCCAGCGGTCCACGCGCGTGACCGAGTAGAACTGCTTGCGATTCCAGGCCGGGCTGGACAGCGAGGTGATGACCCCCGTGTTGTACAAGAACGTGTCCGGGTTGCCGACCTGCGTGGTGAACCGGAACTGGTAAGTAATGTCCGGCTCGGCGTTCCCGTTGGTGTCGATGTGGATCTCATACAGCACGTCCTCGCCGAACTCGTAGAAGTTCGGCCCGCCGGCTGGCGTCTGCAGCGGGACGTAGTTGGCGATGAGCGTCACGGTGTGCGGCCTGTCCGGGCTCACGAACGCGTAGACGTCGGTACTGTCGGCGACCGGATCCTTGGAGATCTCCGGGGCCTCGCGGTGCGATGACATCAGCTGTTCTCCTCTCGCTACTGGCTGGCCCTGGCCAGCCGGGCGGCCAGCGCACGGTCGTGTACCCGCGCATAGGTGGTGCCGCGGTAGACGTCCATCTCGCCGGTGCGAACGTTGCGCACATGCACGACGACCGCCTCGCCGTCCGCGACGTGGTCAGGCACGTGCTCGTCGGCCGGGCTGTCGGCGCGCGCGTGCTCGCTTGCCGCGAGTGCAGGGGTGGCGGCGAGCGCGGTCACCGCGAGGCCCGCGGCGCCAGCGCTCGCCGCACCGCGCAGCACGGACCGGCGCGACAACGGCGCTGGCCGGGAGTCACGCGGTGACGGGATGACAGGCGTCGCGGCGTCATCTGGTACTGGCATGGCGGTCCTTTCCGAGTGGCGCCAACTTGACGGTGGCGAGCAGATTACTCGTAGTGAGCGCTGAATAACGGAAAGCGACGAAGACTGGCGGCAAAATCCATGACCGGGCCATCCGACGACATGGCTGTGACGGCCACGATGCTGTAAGGACAGCGTTGCCGCAGCCATGCCATTGGGAGGCTGCCTGAAGCGGGAAAAGCACCGCGGACGGCGTGCTCGCCGTCCGCGGTGCCGATATTGCTGGGGCCAGCTGTGCTGCTGGGGTTAGCTGTGCTGCTGAGGTGCTGCGCGCATACCGCGTTAGTGCGCGGCGGCGAACTGCTCGCTCTCGGTCGAGCCCGCGAGCGCAGTGGTCGAGGCGTCGGGGCTGATCGCGGACGTCACCTGGTCGAAGTAGCCGGTGCCGACCTCGCGCTGGTGACGGGTGGCGGTGTAGCCGTGCGCCTCGGCGGCGAACTCGGCGTCCTGCAGCTCGACGTACGCTGACATGCCGCGCTCGGCGTAGCCGCTTGCCAGCGTGAACATGGACTCGTTCAGCGCATGGAAGCCGGCCAGGGTGATGAACTGGAACTTGTAGCCCATCGCGCCGAGTTCGCGCTGGAACTTGGCGATGGTGTCGGAATCCAGGTGCGCTCGCCAGTTAAACGACGGCGAGCAGTTATAGGCCAGCATCTGGTCCGGGTACTCGTCCTTGATCGCCTCAGCGAACTGGCGCGCGATCGCGAGGTCGGGCGTCGACGTCTCCATCCACAGCAGTTCGGCGTGCGGCGCGTACGCGCGGCCGCGCGCGATGCAGGACTCCAGGCCGTTGCGGACCTTGTAGAAGCCCTCGGGCGTGCGCTCGCCAGTGACGAAGCGCTGGTCCCGCTCGTCGATGTCGCTGGTGATCAGCGTCGCCGCCTGCGCGTCGGTGCGGGCCACGATCAGGCTGGGCACGCCGCAGACGTCGGCGGCAAGGCGCGCCGCGTTAAGCGTCTTGATGTGCTGCCCGGTCGGAATCAGGACCTTGCCGCCCAGGTGGCCGCACTTCTTCTCGGAGGCGAGCTGGTCTTCCCAGTGCACCGCCGCGGCGCCAGCGGCGATCATCGACTTCATCAGCTCGAATGCGTTCAGCACCCCGCCGAAGCCGGCCTCGGCGTCGGCCATGATCGGCGCGAGCCAGTGCGGTGCATCCTCGTTCTGCGATTCTGCCCAGGTGATCTGGTCGGCGCGCAGCAGCGCGTTGTTGATGCGCCGCACGACCGCAGGGACGGAGTTGGCCGGATACAGGCTCTGGTCCGGGTACGTCTGGCCGGCCAGGTTCGCATCGGCGGCGACCTGCCAGCCAGACAGGTAGATGGCGCGCAGGCCAGCCTTGACCTGCTGGACCGCCTGGTTACCGGTCAGCGCGCCGAGCGAGTTGACATAGCCGTCCTCCTGCAGCAGCGACCACAGCCGCTGGGCGCCGAGCCGCGCGAGCGTGTGCTCCTCCTGCACTGAGCCGCGCAGCTTAACCACGTCGGCGGCGCTGTAGGTGCGTTCGATGCCAGCCCAGCGGGGGTCTGTCGCCCATTGCCGGTGCAACGTCGCCGCCTGGCTGTCGATCTTGCTAGCCACCGGGTGGCCGTTGGTGTGCGGTTGGGCTGTGCCGTTCAGGGTGCCCTCGAGGCGACGGTCGCTCACTGTTAATCCTCCTGGTCAGTCGTCCCCGGGTGATGCTTCCAGGCTGCCTGGCCGATCGGGCCGCGACTAGGGACCAAGGACCTGAATTTCGCCGAGTCTTTGGCTATAGTGAAAAAGTGAAGATTTTCACCGATGAAGAATCCAGATCCTTGCCAGAAGCTGGGCTTGATCTCGGCATGTTCGGTCAACGGCTCCGGTACATCCGGCGCGCTCGAGGACTGACGCTCGCCGAGCTTGGCGAGCGCGTCGGCCGCGCACCCTCGGCGCTATCCCTGCTGGAGAACGGCAAGCGGGAACCGAAGCTGTCGCTGATCGAGGCGCTGGCGTCGGCCTTGTCGGTTTCGGCCGACGAGCTAATGCGCCGGCAGCCGCCGAGCCGCCGGGCCCAGCTGGAGGTCGCCCTGGCCGATGCTCAGCGCGATCCCGTCATGGCCGAGCTTGGCCTGCCACCGGTGCGCATCGGCGCGAAGGTGCCCAACGACGTTCTCGAGCACCTGCTCGCGCTGCACGCTGAGCTGCGCCGCCAGCGGGTCAGGCCGACCGCCACCCCGGAGGAAGCGCGGGCGGCCAATGCGGACCTGCGCCTGATGATGGCCGACCGGGGCAACTACTTCGCCGAGATCGAGGCGGCCGCCGCGGACGCGCTCGCGCCCGTCGGCTACTCCGGCGGCGCGCTGTCTCAGGGCATGCTGCTGTCGGTGGTCAGCCACCACGGCTTCGCCGTCCGCTATGTCCAGGACCTGCCGCGCTCGGCCCGGTCGGTGACTGACCTCCGCAACCGGCGCATCTACCTGCGGCAGGAGACCCTCGGTATGCACACGCCGCGCGCCGTGCTGCTGCAGACCCTCGGTCACTTCGTGCTCGGCCACTCGGTGCCCGCTGACTTCGGCGAGTTCCTGCGCCAGCGGGTCGAGGCGAACTACTTCGCCGCGGCCGTGCTCGTGCCTGAGCACGCGGCGGCCAAGTTCCTGCGTGAGGCGAAGGATGCGCGGGATCTGTCGGTTGAGGATCTGCGGGACGTTTTCTCCGTCTCTTATGAGATGGCGGCCCACCGGTTCACCAACCTCGCCACTCACCACTTGGACATCCCATGCCACTTCGTCAAGAACGACGAGAGCGGCATCATCTACAAGGCCTACGAGAACGACGGCGTCGTCTTCCCGGCTGACCCGGCCGGGGCCATCGAGGGTCAGCGGATGTGCCGGCAGTGGTCGGGACGGCAGGTGTTCCACGCTCCGGACAGGTTCAGCCCGTACTTCCAGTACTCCGACACGCCGTCGGGCACCTACTGGTGCACGGCTTTCGTCGATTCGGGACGGGAACGCGGCTTCGCCATCACTCTCGGTGCCCGGTACGACGACAGTCGCTGGTTCCGCGGTCGTGACACCACGCTCCGCACAACGTCGCGCTGCCCGGACGGCGAGTGCTGCCAGCGTCCGCCGACCGCGCTCGCCGCGCGGTGGGAGGGGATGGCGTGGCCGTCGGCCCGCGCCCACTCTCACATCCTGCTGGCGCTGCCATCAGGCAGCTTCCCCGGCGTCGACGAGGCCGACGTGTTCGAGTTCCTCGACCGGCACGCC
>DATHQE010000285.1:0-1917 GCA_035483035.1 Streptosporangiaceae bacterium
CTACCTGCGCACCGCCGACGGCTGGCGGCTCAAGACGCGGGCCATGACGTTCATTCGCCGGAGCGGCGTGCACGACTCGGGGCGCCCGCACGCCATCGGCCGCCCCACGCCGTGAAAGTCGAGGAGTTCCGGAGCGATCTGCGCGCGTGGCTCGACGAGCACGACCTGACCCCCGGGCCCGACCACTCGCTGCAAGGCCATATGCAGCAATTCGCCCGGGTTAGCCGGGCACTCTACGACGCCGATTGGATGCGGTACGGCTGGCCCGTCGAAGTCGGCGGATTGGGCGGTCCCGCGTTGCTTCGCGCGATCGTCGGCGAGGAAGTGGTCGGCCGGCGTCTCGCCGAACCCGGGCCGTACTCGATGCTCGAGGTGCTCGCGCCCACCATGATCGATTACGCACCAACCGAACTCGCCGCGGAGATGGTGCCGAGGCTGCTCAGCGGCCGCGAGCAGTGGTGTCAGGGCTTTTCCGAGCCGGGGTCGGGCAGCGACCTGGCGTCGTTGACCACCCGTGCCACCCAGCAAGGGGACAACTGGATCGTCACGGGGCAAAAGGTCTGGACCAGCTTCGCGCAGTTCTCCACGCGATGCGTGCTGCTCACCCGCACCGCGCCCGGGTACGACGGGATCACCGCCTTCTTCGTCGACTTGGACACCCCGGGCATCACGGTCCGGCCGCTGCGCACCATGCACGGCGTCGACGAATTCTGCGAGGTCTACTACGACGACGTGGTCATCCCGGCGAGCCGGATGCTCGGCAAGCCGGGCGACGGCTGGCGACTCGCGATGGACCTGCTGCCCTATGAGCGCTCCAGCTGTTTTTGGCAGCGGATCGCCTACCTCTACGCACGATTCGACGAGCTGATCAAAGCGACTGCCGGCAATTCCACGTTCGACGGCCACGACGAATACGAGCTCGGCGCGGCCTATCTCGGCCTGCACACGCTGCGCTGCCGCTCCCGGATCACCCAGCACCGGTTGCGCGACGGCGCCCGGCTCGGACCCGACACTTCCATCGACAAGGTGCTACTCGCCAGCGCCGAGCAACGGCTCTACGACACCGTCCGCGACCTGCTGCCCGGAACCCTCGAACTCGAGGACACGCCGTGGCGCTCCGAGTACCTGTATTCGCGCGCGGCGACCATCTATGGCGGCACGGCCGAGATTCAGCGCAACATCATCGCGCGCCGCCTGCTTGACCTCGGGAAGGAGTGAGCCATGGATCCCGAGGCACTGCAGATGCTGACCGACTCGCTGCGCACGACGATGAGCGCGGCTTCAGGCGCCAAGCTCGATGCGGCGCTGTCCGACGTCGGCTGGCTGGACATGCTCGACGAAATCCCAGATGTGGCAATTCCTCTGGTGTTCCGGCTGCTCGGCGAGACCGGCGCGCACGCGGCCGTGCTCAACGACGTCGTGCTGCACGCGGGCGGGGGCGCGCCGGGCGGTACGACGCCGCTGCCGTTCACGGGCAACTCCTGGGTGACCTGGGAACGTGGCCCTGGCTCCCCTGCACCCACTTCGGCGATCGACGGCGAGCTGCCGATACACCCTGTGCGCGAAGGAGACCCGCTGCCGATGGCGGCGCTGGCCGCGGGCCGGCAAGCCTTGGGATGGTGGCTGGTGGGCACTAGCCGCGCGATGCTTGCATTGGCGCGCCAGCATGCCCTCGACCGTGTTCAATTCGGCCGACACATCGGCTCGTTCCAGGCGATCCGGCACCGGTTGGCCGAGACGCTCGTCGCGATCGAAGGCGCCGAGGCGACGCTACATACCGCGAGCGCCGAACCGGACGAGCTGGCCAGTTTGCTGGCCAAGGCCGCGGCCGGCCAGGCGGCGCTGACCACCGCGCGGCACTGCCAGCAGGTGCTCGGCGGGATCGGATTCACCGCGGAGCACCAGCTGCACCGCCAC
>DATHQE010000286.1:0-9642 GCA_035483035.1 Streptosporangiaceae bacterium
ACGGGGTACCCCCGACCTCCGCCACGACTTCGTTATCGAGGGCGGCCGCACGGCCCCCGCACGGCCCCCGGACGACCACCGAACAGTTGCCGAACAGGCGCCGCCGCACCGCGCCGTCCCGCGTGACCGGCCACCACCTAGAGTCGGGAACGTGGCATATTTCGACGCGGCGTCGGCCGAGCCGCTGCATCCGAGCGGGCGCGAGGCCCTGCTGGCCGCGCTGGCCGACGGCTGGGCCGACCCCGCTCGACTGCACCGCGAAGGCCGCCGAGCCAGGCTGCTGCTCGACCAGGCCAGGGAGGTCGTCGCGGCGGAACTCGGCTGCCGCCCGGACGAGCTGTCCTTCACGACCTCCGGCACCCAGGCCGTGCACCTAGCGGTCCTCGGCGCCGTGCAGGCGCGCCAGTCGGCCGCGCGCGGGCCAGGGCACCTCGTGGCCAGCGCCGTGGAGCACTCCGCCGTCCTCAACGCGGCCGACTGGCTGGAGCGCGTCAGCGGCACCGCGATCACGATCAGCGGCGTGGACAGCCTGGGCCGCGCCGACGTCGGCGAGTTCACGGCCGCCGCTGCGCGCGACCGGACCTTGCTGGCCTGCCTGCAGTCGGCCAACCACGAGGTCGGAACGCTCCAGCCGGTCGAGGCTGTGGCGGCGGAGTGCGAGCGCTACCACGTTCCCTTGCTTGTCGACGCCGGTGCCTCAGCGGGCCGGATACCGGTCCCGCCCGGCTGGTCCCTGCTGACCGCCAGCGCCCGCAAGTGGGGCGGCCCGGCCGGCGTCGGCCTGCTGGCCGTCCGCAAGGGCACGCGCTGGCGCGAGCCGTTCCCGTCCGATGATCGCGAGAACCGGCGGGTCCCTGGCTTCCCGAATGTCCCGGCGATCCTGGCGGCTGCCGCGTCCCTCACCGCGACAAGCAGGGAACGGGGTGCGTCCGACGCCGCGCTGCGCGCTCTGGTCGCCCGGATCCGCGCCGCCGTTCCGCAGACAGTGCCGGACTCGGTCGTGCACGGCGACCCGGAAGCGCGGCTGCCGCACATCGTGACGTTCTCCTGCCTCTATGTCGACGGCGAGGCCCTGGTGACCGAGCTGGACCGGGCCGGATTCTCGGTAGCGTCGGGCAGCGCATGCGTCGCCGACACCCGGCAGCCGAGTCATGTGCTCGCGGCAATGGGCGCGCTTACTCATGGCAATGTGCGGGTATCGCTCCCGCGTGAGGTCAGCGCTCAGTCGGTCGAGGAGTTCCTTGAGGTCTTGCCGCGCATCGTGGCGACCGTACGCGACACTGTCAGGGCGGCCACCAACACCTCGGCCGCGTCGTGATCAGGCCGTGGAGGTAACGGAGTGACCCGCCAGCGCCGCGCCGCGAGTGCTGCTGGCTCGCGTGTTGGGGCCGCCGGAGCTGGCGCCAGCGCCCCTGGCTCCGGACCCGGCGGCCGCTTCCCCGCTCGCGTCCCCGGCAAGGCGGCGCCGCCCGCGCTCACGCTTGATGCGCTCGGTAAGAAGTGCCCGATCCCGATCATCATGCTGGCGGACAAGATCAGGGAAATCCCGGTCGGCCAGACGATCGAGGTACTCGCCGACGACCCGGCCGCCAAGACCGACCTCCCGGCGTGGTGCGCCCTAAAGTCTCAGGAGTTCGTCAGCGCCGCGGACCTGCCCGTCGGCTGGTCCTTCCTGGTCCGCCGCAGCTACTGATCCACTCTGGCTGCGCTCGCCGCAGGGTCTCGAACGTCGTGGTTGTGACTCTGCTGCTGATACAGCGTCGTGATTGCCACAACGATGACGTTCGTTCGGTGCTCGGGCGCCGACGGATAGCCGGTTTGCCCTGATTCTTGGGCTACTCGGCGTCGTCGAGCGCGCGGAATCGGTCCGCGAACCGGCTATCGCTCTCCCACCAGGGCCGCTGCGCGCTTGACTGAGCCGCCTCGGCTGGCCTGGCTCCCATGTCAGCCGAGCCCGCGTGCACAACTTCCTCGACCGCGTCCGCGGCGTCGAGCTCGGCGTCGATGACTTTCGCGTCGGCCTCGTCCTCGCGGATCATCTGGATCAGCTGAGCGGCCAGGAAGGGCAGCCCGACGATGTCGCCAACGATCCAGAGCACGCCGCCGCCGAGTACCTGGGTCGTCGCCAGGCTCGGCCCCCACGGGCGGGCGAGCGCGTGATAGTACGGCCCGGCGATCAGGTTCGTGTCCGCGATCACGGCCAGGCCGAGTACGGCATCGCCGATGACCTCGGCTGCAGTGATCCACAGCGCGACCACGTAGGGGTAGGCCTTCGGCACCGGGTCGACTCGCAGCAGTGTCCAGAAGAAGACGAAGCCCGGCAGGATCAGCGCAAGGTGCGTCACTTGCGCGACGAGCACCGACCGGAAGCCAGCCGCGTACCAGGGCGTGAAGTACACGACGAACGGCATCACCACTAGGACGAACGTGGTGATGAGCGGGAACGTCAGCAGCTTGGCGACGCGGCTCGCTATCGCCGACTCGAGCCACGGCCCAAGCCGCGGCACGGTGGCGACGATGAGTGACAACGGCCGGCCGAGCGCAATAAACAGCGGCACGACGAGCAGCAGCACAATGGTCTGCACCGACCGCATGTAGAACAGGACCGGCTCGTAGACGCCCACCGACGACATCGTCGCTACGACGGCGAAGCCCAGTCCAAGGCCGCAGAACAGGACCGCGCGACTGGCTGGCCAGGTCCCGCCCCGGCGCCGCACAGCGCGCGCGCCAGCAAGGTACGCGCCGCCGAGGAGCAGGACCGCGGCCAGCGTCCACGGGTCAACGTGCCAGGTGGTGAACGCCCGCGCGAACGTGAGCTCCGCCGGACCGTGATAACCGGAAGCGAGGGCAGCGGGCATGCACGTCACGCTACCGCGAGCGATCACCTGAGCCGGAACGGGTCCGGCGTGGAGCTAGCCGACGTGCTTGCCGAGCTCGTCGGCCGCATCCCGGCCATAGGAGACCGCGCAGCGCTCAAGCAGCTCGCCGGGCTCCAGCACGTACTCCTGCGTGCCGGTGGTCTCGAGCGCGTGCACGGCGAGCAGGTTGCCTAGCTGGGCTGAGCGCTCGAGGCTAAGGCCCCAGGCAACGCCGGCCAGGAAGCCGGCCCGGAAGGCGTCGCCGGTGCCCGTCGGGTCCTCGGGATGAACGTCCTTGACGGGGCCGACCAGCACCGGCGGTTCGCCGTCCTGGTCAACCCGGGTGCCGTCGGCGCCGAGTGTGGTGACGCGGACCCCGACCTGGCCTACCACGTCCGCAGCGGTCCAGCCAGTCTTGTGCTCGGTAAGCGACGCCTCGTACTCGTTGCTGAACAGGTACGCAGCGCCCGCGACCAGCTCGCGGATCTGCTCACCTGCCAGCACGGCGAGCTGCTGCGAGGTGTCCGCGGCGAACGGAATATGGTTGTCTCGGCACTGTCTCGTCAGGCTGAGCATGGCGGCCGGGTCGCCGGCGCCGATGAGTACCAGGTCGGCGACGCCGGCCAGGCCGCTGAGGTCGAGGCTTGCGTCCTCGCTCATGGCGCCGGGATAGAACGATGCGATCTGGTTGAGGTCAGCGTCGGTCGTACCGACGAACCGCGCGGTGTGGAACTTGGTCGACTCGCGCACCATGCTGGTATCGACGCCATGCTCCTCCAGCCAGCGCTGGTAATCAGCGAAGTCGCTGCCCACGCTGCCTACCAGCAGCGGCCGCAGGCCAAGGCAACCGAGTCCGAAGGCGATGTTGGCCGCCACTCCGCCGCGGCGGATCTCAAGGCCGGTGACCAGGAAGGACAGCGAAACCTTG
Organism: Streptosporangiaceae bacterium; assembly: GCA_035483035.1. Taxonomy (GTDB): domain Bacteria; phylum Actinomycetota; class Actinomycetes; order Streptosporangiales; family Streptosporangiaceae; genus JAJYUU01. The sequence continues at coordinate 3,787 of DATHQE010000286.1, forward strand.
TCCAGCTTGTCGGCGAGCAACTGATCAGTGAACCGGCCGGGGAAGGTCATCAGGTGGTCGGTCGCGATCGATCCGGTGACAGCAATGTGCATTGAGGGCTCTCCGTTAATCCGCGCTGAGTTGGTCCGCGCTGGCGGGCCACAGGCTACACGCAACGCGCCAGGCCAGCCCCGGCGTGCGGACCCTGCGCAGCGCCGGGCGGGCACCGGCACGGATTCTGGGAAGCGTGCCAGCTAGGGTGCGGCAGATGAGTAGCTGGCGGGAAATAGCCGACGCTGATTTCGCTGTGCCGGGCGGCCCAGACCTCGACGGCCCGGGCCTCGATGGTCTCGCCGCTGAGCTGGCTGAGGCACTAGCCGACCCTGATCCCGGCGTCCGGGACGGGCCGGCCTATGCCGTGCTCGCCACCTGGCTCAGGCGCGGAGTCCTGGATGACCAGCTGACGTCGCTGGGCGAGACGATGATGGCTCGGTTCGCCGACCCGCGCGTCCAGGCGCGGACGTTCGCGCCGCTCGTCCTTGCCTGGGTCGTCGAGCGCGGCGGGTTCGACGATCGGTGGGTGCAGGCGTTCGAGCACTGGTATCCGGCCGAGACGCAGGTGCGGGGGTACGACGAGGAGCTCGGCTGGCTGCACGCTGTCGCGCACGGGGCGGACCTGCTGGGCGTCCTGGGCCGCCACCCGCAGGTCGAACCGGAGCAGATGCTGATCCTCGCGGCGCGGCGCATGCTCGCCGACACCGAGTACGTCTGGCGTGATCAGGAAGACGACCGGCTTGGCTACGCGATCGCCCTGACGCTCGGCCGGCCAGACCTGACCGTGGCCCAGTCGACCAGCTGGCTGGACCTGGTCGATGAGAGATTCGCCACAGGCGAGCCCGGTCCGGTCCCCGCGTACGCCAGCAACAGCATGCGGACGCTGCGGATGCTGTACCTGCTGGCCGATCGCGGCGTTCGCGCGGCCCCGGAGGGCGCTGCCGAGCCGCTCCCCCACCGCGACGAGGTGAAGCAACGGCTCGCGCGGACGCTGAGCACCGTGGCGTGGTTCGCAGGCTAAACCGGCCCAGGCGGATGCTGGATAGGCGACTGCCGCCCAGGCCGCGTGCTAGCGCGGCCGGGACGGCAGTGACGGTGCCCGGTGCTTAATGAGCCCGGTGCTTAATGAGCCCGGTGCTTAGTGGAACGAGTCCCCGCAGGCACACGAGCCGCTGGCGTTCGGGTTGTCGATTGTGAAGCCCTGCTTCTCGATCGTGTCCACGAAGTCGATGGTGGCGCCACTCAGATACGGGACGCTCATCTTGTCGGTCACGACCTTGACCGAGCCGAACTCGGTGACGACGTCGCCGTCCATATCGCGCTCGTCGAAGTACAGCTGGTAACGCAGGCCAGAGCAGCCTCCAGGCTGAACGGCGATGCGCAGCCGCAGGTCGTCGCGGCCCTCCTGCTCGAGCAGGCCGCCCACCTTGACCGCTGCCGCATCGGTGAGAACGATGCCCTTGATAGTCGCTTCGTCCTGAACTGTCATCTGCATTAGCTCCTGCGTCGGGTAGGCCCTGGGTGTAACCGGGGTGGCCGCTGCCCTTCCCGCGCGGCCGTCTTGCATTCACAACGATAGTCCCCGCCCGCTGATTCCGAACCACCCGACCGGCTCTGCGGCGCAGCATTGCCCGCCCCGGCCCAGCGCGGGCTTGGCTGCCTCGGCTAGGATGAAATGAGTATCGTCACTCAGACGATAAGTTCTAGGGATCGGGGTTGCCATGACCACGTCGCCCAGCCAGACAGACCGCACTGAGGCAACCAGGCCTGGCCGCTCGCTGCCACTGCTGGTGCTCGGCGCCGGCGCTGACCCGGCTGCCGAGCGGGGCGTGAGCTGCCCCGGCGAGCTGCCGCCTGCCAGCGACCCGTCGCTGGTGACACGGGCGCGAGCAGCACGCCGGGCACTCGGCGACCGGGCATTCATCCTCGGTCATCACTACCAGCGCGACGAGGTCATCCAGTTCGCCGATGTCACCGGAGACTCCTTCAAGCTAGCGCGCGAGGCGGCCGCGCGGCCGGATGCCGAGTTCGTCGTGTTCTGCGGCGTCCATTTCATGGCTGAATCTGCCGACATCCTCACCTCGCCGCAGCAGAAGGTGGTCCTGCCTGACCTCGCGGCGGGCTGCTCGATGGCGGACATGGCGACCTACAACCAGGTGGAGCAGTGCTGGGATGCGCTCGAGGATCTCGGTATCGCCGACGAGGTCATACCCGTCACGTACATGAACTCCTCCGCCGACATCAAGGCGTTCACTGGCCGGCACGGCGGCACGGTGTGCACGTCATCCAACGCCAATCGCGCCCTGAAGTGGGCGCTGAGCAAGGGCAGCAAGGTCCTCTTCCTGCCTGACCAGCACCTCGGCCGCAACACGGCGGTCCTGGAGCTGGGCATGAGCCTGGCGGACTGCGTCGTGTGGGATCCGCACGCAGCTGGCGAGACGGGCGGGCTGACCGCCGAGCAGCTCAGGGACGCCACGATGATCCTGTGGCGCGGGCACTGCTCGGTGCATGGCCGGTTCTCGCTCGACTGCGTCACCGAGGTCCGCGATCGGATTCCCGGCGTGAACGTCATCGTCCATCCCGAGTGCCAGCACGAGGTCGTGCTCGCGGCCGATTACGTCGGCTCGACCGAGAAGATCATCTCCACGATCGAGCGGGCGCCATCCGGATCGGCGTGGGCCGTCGGCACCGAGCTCAACCTGGTGCAGCGCCTCGCCAACGCCAATCCGGACAAGTCGGTGGTGTTCCTGGACAAGACCGTCTGTTATTGCTCCACGATGAACCGGATCGATCTGCCGCACCTGGTCTGGGCCCTGGAGTCCCTGGTAGGCGGCCAGCTCGTCAATCAGATCACCGTCGACGACAGCACCGCGAACCAGGCGAGGGCCGCCCTGGAGCAGATGCTCGCGCTGCCGTTAGCGGCGGATGCGGCCGCCTAGCGCGGGCGGCCGCCTAGCGCGGGCGGCCACCGGGAGGCGGCCGCCGGGCCTACAGGCCCGGCGCACCCCAGATCGGCATCCATCGCCCGAGGTCCGGCTCGATCTTGAGATCAGAGCCGAGCGCGCCGCGGATCTGGAGCTCCAGCGCGTTGTCGCGCTGCTGGCCGGACAGGGGGGCGAACGGGTAGAACGTGCCGCGCTTGTACAGGTACACCAGGCCAAGCGAGCGGCCGCCAGAGTCGCGGAACGCCATGATGGTGCACAGCAGCTGCGGGCCGAAGCCGCCGAGCTCGAGCGACGAATTCACCGCATGCAGGTCGGTGACCAGGCCTTCGGGGTCATCCGGCGAGTGCTGGCACACGAGCCAGGTGAAGCGGTACTTGTCGGTGCTCACCTGCACCGGCTTGCTGCCCTTGTCCATGTTGAGCAGATCGCGGACATCCTTCTCGATGTCGCTGAAGGCCTTGCCCTCGGCGGCACGGAAGCACACCGAGCCCGAGCCGGTCGGCCTGAAGTCCGTACCGGCCTCGAGCGTCAGCGCGGCGCCAGGCAGGGCGAACAGTTCGTCGAGGTTTGGCGGCACCGGCTTGGTCCGGCCGAGCAGCGCGTCCAGGAACCCCACCTGCTACCTCCCCCGTCGTAGCTGCCCGAGCCCCGTTACTGGCCTAGCTGCTTGGAGATCTTGTCCAGCTCCTTGAGCCGTCGCTCCAGCGACGGGTGCGTGGAGAAGATCGTGGCCAGGCTCTGACCAGGCCGGATGGCCGGCGCAAAGTAGAACGCGTTCAGCGGCTCGGCCTCGCGCAGGTCCTTCATGGGGATGCGTCCCATGTCGCCGGTCACCTTCATCAAGGCGCTCGCCAGCGCGTGCGGCTGGCCAGTCAGGAGCGCGCCAGACCGGTCAGCGGACAGCTCGCGGTATCGCGACAGCAGCCTGATCAGCAGGAAGCTGACGGCGTACACGACGATGCTCAGCAGCATGATCGGGATCACCAGCAGCTGGCTCTGGCTGTTGTTACGGCCGCGGCCGCCGAACAGCTCGGAGTAGAACGCGAACCGCACCATCAGCGCGGCGATGATGCCGAGGAACGAGGCGATGGTCATCACCGCGACGTCCTTGTGCGCCACGTGCGACATTTCGTGCGCCAGGACGCCCTCAAGCTCGGCGTCGTCGAGCTTGTTGAGGATGCCGCTGGTCGCACAGACGACGGCTACCTTGCTGTTGCGTCCGGTCGCGAACGCATTCGGCATCTGGGTCGGCGCGATCGCCACCCGCGGCTTGGGCATGTCCGCCAGCGCGCACAGCCGGTCCACGATCTCGTGCAGCCTGCGGGCTTGCGGCCCGTCGTCGCGCGTGACGAGCTGCGCGCCGGAGGTCCGCAGCGCGATCTTGTCGGACCAGTAATACGAGCCGAGCGCGCTCCCAACGCCGATCACTGCGGCGAAGAAGATCAGGACGTCGGCATTAGCCATCCCGCCGCTGCCGCCGTGGCGATGCGCGCCGTAATACGCGATGAGGTACACCAGGCCGGTCGCGAAACCGGCGAAAACCAGCCCGAGCAGGAACATCGTCGCGCCCATCCGCGCGATCAGTCCTGGGTCGGACGCGTAGCGAGTGCGCGCCATCGGCGCCGCCTCCCTTATCTGAGCGGCTGCAGTGCCGCCCTGTTACTTCATTACACCTGATGCCAGACAGTGCTGCCAGACAGCGCTGAGGGCAGGGTCTCTACCCTGCCCCATACGTCCGTGCTGTTGGCTCCAAACAGCCTTAGCATCTGCTGAGATAACGGCAAAGTCGCCTCGCGCGTTCCCGCCCGACAAATGGCATTTAAATCCGCGATGCCAGGACCGTCGCGATGCCAAGACCGGCATCGCGCCGCGAGCCGAGGCGCGGACCGCGACGCTAGCCAGGGATCAGGCCCTCGTCGGTCAGGAGCTTGCGCACCTCGGCCATGGTCGCGTCTGGCTGGGGGATGATCAGCTCAGACGGCCGCAGGTCGTCGGCCTCGGTGGGCGAGCCGACCGCCCGGAGCCTGGCCAGCAACGCATCCAGCGCTGGCCGGAATGCCGCGTCGTCGTTGCGCTCCACCGCAGCCTCAAGCACCCCGTCGAGCTCGTTCAACTCGGCGACCGCAGCCTCCGGCACCTCGAACTGACCCTCGCCGAGGATGCGGACGATCATTCTGGTTCGCCTGCCTGGGCCGGATCGGCGGCCGACGCCGCGCTGGCGGGCTCTGCTGTCGCGCCGTCACCCGAGCCGGCCGACGCGCCCTCGATCTGCCGCGGCGCGCTGCCCTGGGCAAGCTCGGCCTTCATCCGCTCGAGCTCGTGGTCGACGCCGTGCCCTGCGCCCATCCGGTCGAGCTCGGCCTGGATGTCGTCGCGCGGACCGCTCACCACGTCGTCAAGCGCACCTGACGCCATCAGCTCGTCGATGGCGCCGGCCCGAGCCTGCATCTGCGCCGTCTTGTCCTCGGCCCGCTGGATGGCCAGGCCAACATCGCCCATTTCCTCGGAGATCCCGGTGAAGGCCTCGTTGATCCGCGTCTGAGCCTCGGCTGCGGTGTAGGTGGCCTTGATGGTCTCCTTGCGGGTCCGGAACGCGTCGACCTTGGTCTGCAGCCGCTGTGACGCAACAGTCAGCTTCTCCTCCTCGCTCTGGAGCGAGGCGTACTGCGTCTGCAGATCCTCAAGCTGGGTCTGGAGCCCGGCCTTACGGGTCAGCGCCTCGCGCGCGAGGTCCTCGCGCCCGGCGGCGAGTGAGTCCCTGGCCTGCCTATCCAGCTTGGCCGCGTTCTGGTTCAGCGTGTTGACCTGGAGTTCGACGCGCTTACGCGAGGTCGCCACGTCGGCCACCCCGCGGCGAACTTTCTGAAGCAGTTCCAGT
>DATHQE010000287.1:0-4752 GCA_035483035.1 Streptosporangiaceae bacterium
GACGGCGGCCCGCAGACGGTCGGCATCATCGCGTCCGTGACCAGGCCGTTCTGCGGATCATGCGACCGGATCCGGCTCACCGCCGACGGTCAGCTGCGTAACTGCCTGTTTGCCCGGACCGAGAATGATCTGCGCACGCCGCTGCGGGCGGGCGCGTCCGACGACGAACTTATCGCCCAGTGGCAGCGCTGCATCCAGGCCAAGCTGCCAGGCCACGGCATCAACGATCCCGGGTTCCTCCAGCCCGCCCGGCCGATGTCGGCCATCGGCGGCTGACAGCAGGCCGTCGCCGGTGACCCGCGCTCGCCCGGCATCCGAATTCGACGCCGTCATCCTGGCGGGCGGCAGTGCTGCCCGTATGGGCGGCGCCGACAAACCCGGCCTTATGGTCGGCGGTACGCCATTGCTGGTGTCGGTCGCTCAGGCCGCCGCAGCGGCCGGAGCGGGACGGCTGATTGTCGTCGGCCCGTCCCGGCCTGGCGTCGTCACGGCGTCGCTGACGATGCTGGCGGCCGGACGGCCGGGCTGGCTGGCGTGGGTACGTGAGGAGCCGGCTGGCCGCGGCCCAGTCGCGGGCCTGCGGCGCGGCCTGGCGGAGGTTAGCGCCCCCTGGCTGGCCGTGCTCGCCGCCGACCTGCCGTTCCTCACCGGTGCGCACCTGACGGCCCTCCTGACTGCGGATGACCAGGAGCCCGCCGCGGGGGTGGTCCTGACCGACGCCGGAGGCAGACCGCAGTGGCTAGCCAGCTGCTGGCGTACGAGCTCGCTTCGGTCGGCTCTGGCCGCCTACGACGGCGACTCGTTGCGCGGCCTGCTCGCCCCGCTCAGCCCAGCGCTGGCCAGCATAGGCACGCCAGGGGCCGCGATGCCGCCCTGGCTGGACTGTGATACTCCGGATGACCTGGCAGCAGCCCGGAGCGCCTGGCTGGCCAACGCGGCGGACCCCGGAGGGGCACCATGACCACTCTCGACGACTGGACCGCTGCGGCGTGCGCCGAGCTTGGCATCGACCTGGCCGCGGTCGATCTTCGGCAGATACTCGATCTCGCGCGCGACGCCGCACACCAGGTGGACCGGCCTGCCGCGCCGGTCACGGCGTTCCTGCTGGGACTGGCCGTGGGCGGCGGAATGCCGGCTGACCACGCGGCGGCGCGCCTGCGCGCGCTCGCCAGCGCCTGGCCCCCCGGCGACCGGGCTGGCTAGCCGGTCCAGAAACCCGAACGCGGGCGGGCTCAGACGCCCGCTCGCACAGCCGACAATGCGCGTACGACCACCACTCTGCCCAGGCTTGCCATGAAGATGTGAACGATATATCGTTGACGTATCGACGAGCTACGGTGACAGGCGAAGAAGTCGCACTGAAGACAATCCGGAGCTCACCAGACAAGGAGTAATTTCCATGCGATACGACGAAGAGCGCGGCAGGCGTCGCGCATCAGGCAGGTGGGAGCCCGCCGACGACGGCGAGGGACGCCGCTGGCATGGCGACAGCGAGGAGAGGCATGGCGGCCGTGGCCGTGGCCGTGGCCGCGGACACTTCGCCGGGCCGTTCCCCGGTCCGGGGTTTCCTGGGGGTCCGGGCTTCCCTGGCGGACCCGAGATGCACGGATTCGGCCCGTGGGGCCGCGAGCGCGGAATGCGCGGGCCGCGTGCCCGGCGGGGCGATGTGCGGGCCGCGGCGCTGGCGCTGCTCGCCGAGCAGCCCATGAACGGCTACCAGATCATCCAGGAGATCGGCGAGCGCAGCGGGGGAGTGTGGCGGCCGAGCCCCGGCTCCATCTACCCGGCACTCCAGCAGCTCGAGGATGAGGGCCTGATCAGGGCTGAGGCTGGCGAGGGCGGCAGGCGCGCCTACCAGCTGACCGAGGAGGGCCGGACGTACGCTGCCGCGCACCCGGATGAGCTCAACGCCCCCTGGGACGTGGTGGCCGGCAGCGCCGGCGGCGCGGCGGTCGAGATGCGCAGTCTGATCGGGCAGGTCGCCATGGCGGCTTTCCAGGTCATCAGCGCTGGCACTGACTCTCAGGCAGCGCAGGCGCGCAAGCTGCTGACCGACACCCGCAAGGCCCTGTACCGGATCCTCGCTGCCGACGAGGACGAGCCCGCAGGCGATGGAGAGTAACGCCGCTCCGATGGCGGTCAGCTACGCGATTACGCTCGTAGCTGGCCAGTCCGACAGGGCCAGAGCCAGGGAGGCAGCGGGGATGGCAGCGCAGACCGGCATGGCGCAGACCGGCACTGGGCCGGACGCGAGGCAGTTCCATGACGGCGCTGGGCCGGAGACCGTGATCACGGTCTCCGGCCTGGTCAAGCGGTACGGCGACGTGGAGGCGGTGCGTGGCATCGATTTCACGGTCGCCAGGGGAGAGACCTTCGGCTTCCTCGGCCCGAACGGGGCGGGCAAGTCGACCACGATCAAGATCCTCTGCACGCTCGCGAACGCGACGGCCGGGACGGCCATCGTGGCCGGACACGACGCCGCCACCGAGCGCGATGCCGTCCGGCGGAACATCGGCCTGGTGTTCCAGGACACGACCCTGGACACCTACCTCACCGCTGAGCAGAACCTCCGCTTCCACGCCGAGCTCTACGGCGTTCCGAGGGCCGCGGTGCTGCCCCGGATGCGCCAGGTGCTGGAGATGGTCGGCCTGTGGGACCGCAAGGACAGCCTGGTGAGCACCTACTCAGGCGGGATGCAGCGACGGCTGGAGATCGCGCGGGGCCTGCTGCACGCGCCGCACGTCCTGTTCCTGGACGAGCCCACCGTCGGCCTGGACCCGCAGACGAGGTCGTCGATCTGGGCCTACATCAACGACCTCAAGAAGCGCGAGGACATCACCATTTTCCTCACCACGCACTATATGGACGAGGCCGAGCACTGCGATCGGATCGCGATCATCGACCACGGCAAGATCGTGGCGATCGACACGCCCGAGGCGCTCAAGGCCAGCATCGGCAAGGACCGCGTGCAGATCCACACGGCCGACGACCAGCGTGCCATCGCGGAGCTCACCGCGAAGTTCGGGATCGAGGCCGCGGTCCACGACGGGGCCGTGACATTCTCGGTGGCCTCCGGTGAGCAGTTCGTGCCACGGTTGTTTACCGAGTTCAGCGTCCCGATCCAGTCCGTCAGCGTGTCCAGGCCGTCGCTCGATGACGTGTTCATGTCCTACACCGGCTCCACCATCCGCGATGCCGAAGGCGGGGCCGGCAACGAGTTCATGCGCAATATGGCCAAGATGCGGTCCGGCGGGAGGCGGTAGCGATGGCGACCCAGACAAGCGAACCGGTAACGGCCACCGATGCCGCCGCGGTCGTCGACCGGATCAGGGTTTCAGTGCCCGATCGCGGCCTCCGGCACGACCTGCGCGCCGTCGGCATCGTCTGGCGGCGTGAGCTGATCAGGTTCCGCACCGACCGGCTGCGCGCCATCACCTCGCTGGTGCAGCCGTTCCTGTTCCTGTTCATTCTCGGCACGGGACTGTCGAACCTGGCTGGCGGCAGCCTGCCGCACACCGCCAGCTTTGACTTCAAGACCTTCATCTATCCCGGCGTCCTGGCGATGTCCGTGCTGTTCACGGCCATCTTCTCGGCCGGCTCGATCGTGTGGGACCGGGAGTTCGGATTCCTCCGGGAGATCTTGGTGGCCCCCGTCAGCCGCGCCGCGATCGTCATCGGCAAATGCCTGGGCGGTGCCACTATCGCGACGTTCCAGGGCCTGATCTTCCTCTGCCTGGCGTGGTTCGCGCACGTCCCGTACAACCCGGTGCTGATCTTCAGCCTGATCGGGATGCTGCTGCTGCTGTCCTTCACCCTGACCGCCTTCGGGGTCATGATGGCGGCCAGGATCAAGCAGTTCCAGGCGTTCATGGCGCTGACGCAGATGCTCGTGCTGCCGCTGTTCTTCCTGTCCGGCGCGCTCTACCCGCTGACTGGGCTGCCGGCCTGGCTGACGGTGCTGACCAGGCTCGACCCGCTCACGTACATTGTCGGCCCGATGCGCCACGTGGTCTTCAGCCACCTGAATGTGCCGCCTCAGGTCGCCACCCTCATCAACACTCACCTGGCGCCGAGCATTACCTGGGCCGGCTGGGTCGTGCCACTGTGGCTATCTCTCGGGATCGTCGGCGTGATGGGCGTGGGAATGACCGGCATCGCCATTGCTGAATTCAGCAAAACCGAATAGATATCGGAACGAGGTCGTCTCGATACGCGCAGGGCTGCCGAGTCGCGGCCGGACCAGACGAAACGGTCCGCCCGCGCCCCGGCAGTCCTGCGCTCGCCGTCAACTAGTCCGCGAGCCACAAACCGGGCCCGACCGCTTCATGGGTGCCGATTCGCTTGGCCTATAGCACCAGTAATCGGCACCCATGAAGATCATCTGCATGGCCGGCGATGTCGCGCGCAAGCGCCGACGTAAGCAGCGGTCGGTATTCGTCAGCAACTGCGGTCTGGCCAGCAAGCGCGAACGCAAGCGGCTGTCGGAGTACGTCAGCGACCGAGTTTCCGCGAGCTACCGGGAAGGACGCGCAGCGGTAGTGGGGGGCTCCGGGGGGTCTCCCCCCGGGCAGATACCGCGAGCAAACGGCGAGGGGCAAAGCCCCGAGCATTAAGCGACGCCGGGTGGCTACGGGGGCAAACCACCCGGCGTCGCATTCATCGGCGCTCCGACGGGGGCCCGGAACGCCGGCAATTGGTGCCCCAGCGGGGGACCAGAGCACCGGTAAGAATGTTACACCGAACATCCCCCTA
>DATHQE010000288.1:0-6232 GCA_035483035.1 Streptosporangiaceae bacterium
GTGTCGGGCAGCATCCACCTGACCATGCCCCTCTCGGCGTTCCTCGGCGGCGGGGAGCCGGGCGAGGTCGCCGGCCACGGCCCCGTCGACGCCGCCACCAGCCGCCAGCTCGCCGCCCTCCTCGGCCGCAACGGCGGCACCCGCTGGTGCCTCACCCTCACCGGCCCCGATGGCCGCGCGGCCGGCCACGCCTGCAGCTCTCGCGGCCCGGGCGCTGGAGAACCAGTGATCCGGTGGGCCGCCGGCCTGCGCAGCCGCCTCCAGCTCCTGCAGGCCGGCAGCTGCCGCCACCCCCGCCACACCGCCGGGTACGTCCCGCCCAACCTGGTCCGCCACCTCGTCCAGGTCCGGCAGCGCCGCTGCGCCCACCCCGGCTGCCGCCGCCCCGCCGCCCGCTGCGACCTCGACCACACCATCCCCTACGACCACGGCGGCCTCACCTGCGAATGCAACCTCGCGCCGCTGTGCCGGCACCACCACCGATGTAAGCAAGCCGACGGCTGGCACCTCGACCAGCCCAGACCCGGCCAGATGACCTGGCGAACACCCAGCGGCCGCATCTACCACACCACCGGCGACCCCTACTAACCACGCAACCGACCAGCTAACACCGGCGTCAGCCGGGCAGGCCGAGCCCCCGTATCGGCCTGCCCGGCTGTCGCCATGTCGCCGGCCAGTGCGCGCACGGCGTCGCCGGATGCGCTCGCCGACGGGACTACCGGATGAGCAACACACAAGAGCATGAAGGTGGCTTAATAGTGTTTCGGGCGCACTCTGACAGCCAGTGCGCCAGCCGCAGGCTGGATCTTGATGTTCGAGCTTCAATTTGTGCAAGTGAAGGAGAGGTCATCGTAGAAGGCGAAATCTACCTCCTTGACCTTGAGGAAGGCGAGCTGTGGTTCGACCGCGTCGGCAGGAGCGCAATGGCACTTAGCGCCATCGGAAAGGTGCGCTGGAGAAAGAGGATCGTCACTGGCACGTCTTCCTTCGGGCCTGGGCTTCTGCTCGTCGACAAGCTCGCAGGCATTCAGCTACAGTGTCCTAAATGCGGTAGTCGAAAGTGCGCTGTTTACCGTCATCCTGAATCGCGCAGCTCAGCGGGTGGCTATTATCTGAAGTGCAACGCCTGTAATAGGAAGACTCATATGAGTGAGAGAGTTTTTGGCGCTCTTGTCAGAGAAGCGTTACCGGCCAATTACATGGATGTCCTTGAGTAGGCTGCCTAGTGGTGGCTGAGAAGATTGCCGCCGAGCGTCGTCATTCTGGCGCCTGGCGCAGTCACGACTTTGATGTCAGGTCATGATTTGGGCGGGTGAAGACGCCGCAAACCGCGCGCGGCGCCCGCTGTCGATCGAAGCAGCGTCCTATACCGGCACCTTTAGCCAGCGCGCCTGACGGAGCACCAGGTGTGCCAGCCGGGCAGGCCGAGCCCCCGTGTCGGCCTGCCCGGTTACCGCCCTGTGCGGACGCTGACGAATGCGGCGCCGGGCGGCGCGGCCAATCGCCCGGCGTACCGGATGAGCCAGACGCGCTATTCCCAGAACGGGCGAAGCTCAAAAACGCCGACCTTGGCGGTCGGGTGCCGCGATGAGACCTCGATCGCCTCGTCCAGATCGACGCACTCCAGGATGCTGTAGCCAGCCATCTGCTCCTTGGTCTCGGCGAACGGACCATCGCTAACCAGCACCTCACCGCCGCGTACCCGCAACGTGGTCGCCGTCCGTGCCGACCGCAGCCCGCCGCCGCCGACCAGGATGCCCCGGCTCTTCATCTCGTCGTCCCACGCTTCGATGTCCCGGTCTTCCTGCGGATCATCGGGCACGTCATCGTCGAACCAGGTCACCGTCGACTCGTCAACGTAATGAATCAGCAAGTACTTCATCGGATCTCCCGCCCGGATTGTTGCCACCTTCACGACGAAGCCGGACCGCCTGGAAGGACAGGATCACGGCACGCCGATCAGGAAGTCTCCGCGGACTCGCCATCAAGAGCCAGACGCCAGCCTGGCCCTCGCGACATGGGCTACACCTCGGCGGGCTCCTGCGGCGGGCCGCTCAGACCACCCAGCGCGAATCGCCGCTCGCAGGTCCCTCGCAGCTTGGGATCGAGCGCCTCCCTGATGAGCGGCCAGTCCGCCCGCAGCAGTTCCGGGTTCAGGTATCTGGCCACGTCGTTGCGCTGGCCCTGCGTCAGGATCACGCCGTACATGCTGCGCCGGGTGTCGCCGTCGGTCACGTCGCACTCGCGCATGCCGGGAAAGCCCAGGTGCCGTGGCAGGACGATGGTGCCCTGGGCCGGACCGCGCAGCTCCTCGATCCGCTCGGGCAGGCGGGCAGCGTGCGACTTGCGGCCGGCTAGCCAATCAGCCAAAGACATGCGTTCGATTATGACGTCGGCTGGGGGCACGACGCTCGGTGACGCGCTGATTGCACACGGCGACGCATTGCGCACGGCAACGCATGGCGCATAGCAACGCGCCGCCGGCAGTCCCAGCCGCGGCCACGCCGAAACCAAGTTGCGCTCGCCGCCTGGGCACGGCCATGATCGGCCGATGGATTCTCCGCCCGAGGACCTTGCTCACGACAGCACCGGGTATGGCAAGGTCGAGTTGCGCCGCTGGCGCACGAGCGACGACGAGCTCTGCTTCCAGCTGGTGCGTGAGTCACTCGAGCACCTGCACCCATGGATGCCCTGGGCGACCGCCAGCTACGAACTCGCCGACGCGCAGGACTACCTCGAGCGCTGCGAAGACGACTGGGCCGCGGGTACCGCGTTCCAGTACCTGATCCTGGCGGACGGCGCACCGGCGGGCAGCGCCGGCCTGATGGCCAGGATCGCGCCTGGCGGTCTGGAGATCGGGTACTGGGTCCATCCCGCGGCCACCTGCCGCGGCGTCGCGACAGCTGCGTCGGCCGCCTTGACCGAGGCCGCCCTCGCATTGCCGGGCATTGACCATGTGGAGATCCACCACGACCAGCACAACTTCGCCAGCGGGCGCGTCCCTGAGAAGCTCGGCTACACCCACGTGGACACCCGCGACGGGCGATTTGAGCCGGCGCCCGGCGACTCCGGAACCATCCTGGTGTGGCGCATCACGGGCTAACCGGCCTCCAGCTGAACGCTACAGGTTGTAGTAGCGCTACCCTCGTAGCATGCTCAGCGCCAGGCCGCGCCCGCGGTGGTTTTTCCTGCTCAGCCCTAGGTGGCTGGGCTGGCATGCCTTCGTCGTCGTCGCCTTCTGGGGCATGCTGTGGCTTGGCGACTGGCAGTTCCACCGGGCTGAAGGCGGGAACGCCCTGAGCTGGGCCTACACCTTCGAGTGGCCGATCTTCGCGATCTTCGGCGTGGTCTTCTGGGTCAAAACGATCTACGACGAGTGGCGCAGCCCGGGCGGTGAGGCGAACCAGGCAGAGGCGCTTCTGGCGGCCGTCGAGGAGATGGCGCTCCCCGGTGCTGCCCACACGCCCGCAACGGCCGATGCCGAGGCGGCCGACGACCCCGAGCTCGCTGCCTACAATGCGTACCTGGCCCGTCTGGACAAGCAGACACAGCACAAGCAGTCTCGGCACGGGCAGACACAGCACAGGCAGGCCACACGGGAGGAGGCTGGCAGTGCGCCCTGATGTTCTCCCGCTGGTGGTGCGTGCCTACCGGACCATGGCGTACGTGACGGGCACGATGCTGGTCATCCTCTGCTTCGTCTGCGTGCCGCTGCGGTACTTCGCCCACGTGCCAGGGCCAGCCGAGGTCGTCGGCGCCTTCCACGGCGTGCTGTACATGATCTATATCGTCGTCGCGTTCGTGATGACGCGGCTGGTCAGGATGAAGGTCGCCAGCATCGGCACCATCGTCGTCCTGCTAGCAGGCACAATCCCGGTGCTGACCTTCATCGTCGAGCGCTGGGTGAGCCGGACCTACATCGCGCCCGCCCTGGCGGGTGGCGGCGGCGTCAGCACCAGTGAGCAGCCAGTACTTCGCTGAGCAGCCGGCCGCAGCGCACCGGCCCGGCACGGTGCACGTCGTGCTGCCCGACACGCATCTGAAGCTCGCTACCGACTCCGGCGTCTTCTCCCCCGAGCGGCTGGACCCCGGCACCAGGCTGCTGCTAGAAACGGCTCCCCCGCCGCCGGCCGACGGCGACCTGCTCGATCTGGGCAGCGGCTACGGGCCGCTGGCCCTCGTGCTGGCAAGCCGGGCCCCGGCAGCACGGGTCTGGGCGGTCGACGTCAATCGCCGGGCCCTCGAGCTGTGCGAGCGGAACGCCGCCGACGCCGGGCTCGCCACCGTCCGCTGTCGGCCGCCAGACGACCCGGGCTTGCCCGCCACCTATCAGCTGATCTGGTCCAACCCGCCGATCCGCATCGGCAAGGACGCGCTGCATGAGTTGCTGTCCAGCTGGCTCAGCCGGCTCGCCCCCGGCGCGGCCGCCTACCTGGTCGTCCAGCGCAACCTCGGCTCGGATTCGCTCCAGCGCTGGCTGGCGGCCGGCGGCTGGCAAGCCGACCGCTTCGCCGCGCGAGCGGGCTACCGCGTCCTGGAGGTGCGCCGATGAGAGGCGGTGAACAATGACGGGCCGGCAACTCGGCATGACCGAAGTGAAGCGCCTCAACCGCGGCTGGCGGCGGCGCACGCAGGCACGTCTCGCGCTGCTGCTGGACAGCGTCGGCCAGCCGTACAACGTCGGCTCCATCATCCGGACCGCCGCCGCCTTCGACGTTGACCGCATCTGGCTGTGCGGCGACACGGCGCAGCCAGGTCACCCGTCTGCGCGCAAGACTGCGCTTGGCACCGACCGCCTGCTGACGTTCGAGGACGCTGCGACGGCCGCCGCCGCGGCGCAGGCGGCACGCGCGGACGGGTACCGCGTCGTTGCCATCGAACTGACTGGCGATGCGATGCCGCTGCACGAGGCACCGCTGGACGGGGATATCTGCCTTGCTGTCGGGAACGAGGATCACGGCTGCTCGGTTGCTCTCCTGGCCGCAGCCGACCTGGTCGCCTACATCCCGCAGCCAGGCAAAGTCGGGTCGCTCAACGTGGCCGCCGCCGCAGCCATCGCGATGGCCGAAGTGCGCCGCCGCGAGTGGAGCGCAGGGGCTGGCTAGTTGATTTACTAGGGCCGTGCCGTCCGGTTACCTTGATCATCCGCGACCGCTCGCCTTCGCGCACCGGGGGGGCGCGGGCCATTTCCCGGAGAACTCCTGGAAGGCGTTCGAGCACGCTGTCGACCTCGGCTACGCCTACCTGGAGACCGACGTCCACGCGACGTCGGACGGCACCGTCGTGGCCTTCCACGACCGGAGCCTCGACCGGGTCACCGACGGGACCGGGCGGATCGCTGACCTGACTGCTGCCGACGTCGCGGCGGCGCGGATCGGCGGCTCTGAGCCCATCCCACTGCTCGCCGACCTGATCATGGCCTGGTCAGACGTCCGGTTCAACATCGACGTCAAGGACGAGCCGGTCATCGGCCCGCTTGTCGACGTCCTGCGCTGGACCAACTGCTGGGACCGCGTCTGCCTGACCTCGTTCTCGGGCAGCCGGCTCGACGCCACCCGGCGGCTGCTGCCGCGGCCCGTCTGCTCGGCGACGACCCCGGCGGGCATCGGCGCCATCCGGGCCGGGCTGCCGGTCAAGACGCTTACCGCGCGTTTCGCCGCCAGGTCAGTGCAGTGCGCGCAGATCCCGTTCTCCATGGCGACGAGCCGGTTCCTCGCCCACGCCCACGCCGCTGGCCTCCAGGTGCACGCCTGGACGGTCAACGACAGGGCCGTCATGGCCCGGCTGCTCGACCAGGGCATCGACGGCATCATGACGGATCAGACCGAGACGCTGCGCGAGGTGCTGATTGAGCGGGGCCAGTGGCAGCCACGGACCGCCAGATAGCTCCGAATCGCCGGCTGCACAGCCATTTCGTCAGATCAGGCAGGGCGGGCACGATTGGAACAGGCTCCGACCGGGAATCTTGAACGCGACCTCACCGTTGGTGAAGTAGGACGGCTGAGCGCCTGGGAGGCAGTAACACATGGCCGAGCGAGCACTTCGCGGCACGCGACTCGGAGCGACGAGCTACGAGAACGACCGTAACACTGACCTGGCGCCTCGCCAGGAGGTGGCTTTCGACTGCCCGAAGGGGCACCGGTTCACGGTGCCGTTCTCGGCCGAGGCCGAACTGCCGATTAACTGGGAATGCCGGATATGCGGTGCTATTGCCGTCACGGCAACCGGCGAC
>DATHQE010000289.1:0-3638 GCA_035483035.1 Streptosporangiaceae bacterium
ACCATCGGGTCGTCGCTGATGAAGCGCTACGGGACCCTCGACGAACAGGCGGCCGCGATCTGCTTCCTCGCCTCCGACGAAGCCTCCTACATCACCGGCACAGTGCTGCCGGTCGCCGGTGGTGACCAGGGCTAACGCCCACCTCGCAGCTACCATGTGATGGTGATCATCGTGGCCACGACGTGCGTCGGGCGCGATAGAGAACTGGCCGAGCTCGCCCGACGTGCTGCCGCGACCGCGACCCGCGGCAGCGCTTCCCTGGCCGTCGTCGGCAGGCCCGGCATCGGCAAAAGCGTCTTGCTGCGCCGGCTGGTTGAACAGCATGGCGGCACCGCATTCTGGGCGCAGGCGGCGACCTGGGAGTCCGAGACGCCAGGAGCAGTGCTGCGTCAGCTTCTTCAAGACGACGTACCTTCCGAGCCGGCCGCGGCGGCCACGCACTTCGTGGAGCAGTTCCTCCGGCGCGCGGCGCCGGAGGAACCGGCCATCGTCGTGATCGACGACGCTGAGCACGCCGACCCGCTCTCCCTGCGCGCGCTGACCACGGCCGCGCGGCAGCACCGCGACCTGCCACTGCTGATGGTGCTCGGGACGACGAAGGGTCGGATCGGGGGCCTCGGGGATCTCGCTTCGGAGGAGCTGCGGCTGGAGGGGCTCGACGCCGCGGCGGTGGCCGAGCTCGCCGCGCAGCGGGGCCGAGTCCTGCACCCGGCGATGGCCGAGGTTCTCACCCGGCACACCCGCGGCAATCCGCGGGACGTGCTGACCCTTCTCGACGAGCTGCCCGCCGCAGTGTGGTCTCGGCGAGACGCCCGGCTGCCCGCGCCCTCGCACGTCGTGGCGGAGGTTGACCTCCGGCTGAGCCGGTGCGGGCCCGAAGGCCGTGCGTTGGTCGAGGCGCTCGCGATCCTCGACGGGGACGAGTCCCTCGGCGAGGCAGCGCAGCTGGCCGGGCTCGACGACCCGCTGGCCGCGATCGACGAGGCCGCCGCGGCGGGGCTGCTCGCCGATTGGTCGAATTTCCAACCGCAACTGCATGATCCGCTCACCCGGGCCGCCGTGATTGACCTCATGGGGGTGCGCGCCGCGGCCGCGGCGCATCGTCGCGCGGCGGAGATCGTCACCGACCCCGTCCGCCGGCTCGGCCACCGGGTCGCGTCGACGGTCACCCCGGACCCCGCGCTCGCCGACGACGTCGACCGGTTGGCCCGTGAGCGGGGCGCGGAAGGGGCGTGGGCGGACGCGGCGAGTCTGTTTCGCGCTGCCAGCCGGCTCACTGCCGACCCGCTGCTGCGTGACGACCGGCTCACCCGCTCTGTCGACGCCCTCGTCGCGGCCGGCGACTGCATGGGTGCGGGCGCACTTGTCCCCGCCGTCGAAAGCCTGCGCGAAACACCATTGCGCAACGCCGTCCTGGCCTACCTGGCGATTGTCCGTGGCCGGGCGGCCGAAGCGGAGGTTCGGCTGCGCCGCGCCTGGGACATCGTCAACGCCGAGCGTGCCCCGGAGACCGCCGCGCTCATCGCCCAGCGCTACGTCCTGCACTCACTTGCCCGCTGCCGTGGCGAGGAGCTCGTCGGATGGGCCGACCGCGCGCTCGCGCTTGCGGGTGATGACTCCCCGGCCGGGATCGAGGCGGCCGCGATCCGCGGGCTGGGGCTCGCGACGGCCGGCCATCTTGTGGAGGCATCCGCGGCGTACGACGCGCTGGCCACTCGCGTCCGCCACGGCGCCCAGGCCCAGCGGGTTGCGATGGGCCATGGCTGGCTCCAATTGAGCCTGGATGACGTCGACGGTGCCCGGAGCAGCCTGGAGGGCGCTGTCGCTATGGCGCAGCTGGGGGGCTCGGTTCGGATCTCGCTGTGGGCGCTGGGCTGGCTGGCCCGGGTGCAGTTCCTGACCGGCGAGTGGGACCAGGCGCTGCACAGCGTGGAGCAGGGCCGGGCGCTCGCCGCGTCCAGCGGCATCGTGCTGGCGACGCCGCTGCTTGCGTGGACAGCCGCCCAGGTGCACGCACTGCGCGGCAGCTGGGAAGAGGCCGCGGCAACCGTGCGGGCGGCGGATGCCGTCACGCAGAACTACGAGATAATGCAGATTCCCGCGCTGCTCGCACGCGCACACATCGCCGAGGCCGAGGCCGACTATTCGAAGGTGCGCAGGGTGCTGGATCCACTCAACCGCACGTCCTACGGCACGGCGCTGCACGAACCGGGCTTTTGGCCCTGGGCTGACGTGCTGGCCAACGCGTTGGTCATCGACGGCCAACTCGCCGCTGCCGACGAGTTCCTGCGCCCACACGAGAGCCGCGCCCGGGCTCGCGGACATCGCTCCACCATGGCTCGGCTGGGCTACGCCAGGGGGAGACTACTCGGCGCGATGGCGGACCTTCCCGGCGCCAGAAGGGCTTTCGACGAAGCGCTCGGGCTGCTCGACGGAATGCCGCTGCGCTACGACCTCGCCCGAATCAACTTCGCCTACGGGCAAACGCTGCGCAGGGCCGGCAAACGACGCGCGGCCGATGTGGTCATCGGCACGGCGCGCGAGCTGTACCTGTCGCTTGGCGCCCGAACATATGTCGAGCGGTGCGACCGCGAACTCAAGGCTGGTGGCCTGCATCCGATGCGCGGGCCCCGGGGTCAGGTCGAACTCACCCCGCAGGAGGATGCGGTCTCCGCACTGGTCGCGCAAGGCTTGTCCAACCGAGAGGTCGCGGCCGAGCTCTACGTCTCACCGAAGACCGTGCAGTACCACCTCACCCGCATCTACGCCAAGCTCGGCCTCCGTTCACGATCCGAGCTGGCGGCGGCGCGGCGCTGACGCCGGTCCACCACGGGCGCGGCCGTTTTCGCCACCAGGTCGGCGTATTCCACCCCCGGCGCCAGCTCGACGACCTCGAAACCGGTGCCGGTCACGTCGAACACGCCGAGGTCGGTGATGACCCTGCTGACCATGCCACGGCCGGTCAGCGGCAGGTCGCAGGCGGTGACCAGCCTGGCGTCACCGGTCTTGGTCACATGCTCCATTAAGACGATGACCCGCTCGACGCCGTTGGCCAGGTCCATTGCGCCACCCATACCTTTGACCAGCCCGCCGGGGACCACCCAGTTGGCGAGGTCGCCGTTCATCGCGACCTGCATGCCGCCCAGCACGGTGACGTCGACGTGGCCCCCGCGGACCATGGCGAAGCTGGTCGCCGAGTCGAAGTAGGACGCCCCCGGGAGCACCGTGACGGTCTGTTTGCCGGCGTTGATCAGGTCGGGGTCGACCTCGTCCTCATAAGGGAAGGGGCCGACCCCGAGGATGCCGTTCTCGGCGTGCAGGGTGACGTCAGAGCCCTCGGGGAGATGGGCCGGGACCAGCGTGGGCAGGCCGATACCGAGGTTGACGTAGTCGCCGTCGCGCAGTTCCTGGGCGGCGCGCGCTGCCATCTCGTCCCGGGTCCAGCTCATCGTGACCCCTCCTTTTCGTCGTCCGGCCGGGGCCGGGTGGTGCGCTTTTCGATGTCCTTGCGCGAGGCCTGCTCCGGTGTCAGCGCGACGATCCGCTTGACGAAGATGCCGGGCAGGTGGACCCCATCCGGGTCGAGTTCACCGACCTCCACCACCTCCTCGGCCTCGACGATGGTGATCCGCCCGGAC
>DATHQE010000290.1:0-7730 GCA_035483035.1 Streptosporangiaceae bacterium
CGCTCCGGATTGGTCACGAAGATGTCGTCGCCCACGATCTGCACTCGCCCGCCAAGCTCAGCGGTGAGCTCGCGCCAGCCGGCCCAGTCCTCCTCGCCCAGCGGGTCCTCCAGGGACACCAGCGGGTAGGAGTCGAGCCACTGCGCGTAGATGCTGGTCATCTGCGCTGCGGTCTTCGCGCCGCCCTCGAAGGCGTAGGTGTCGCCATCGAGGAAGTTGCTGGCCGCCGCGTCGATCGCAAGCGCGACGTCCCGGCCAGGGGTCAGGCCC
Source organism: Streptosporangiaceae bacterium (assembly GCA_035483035.1). Classification (GTDB taxonomy): domain Bacteria; phylum Actinomycetota; class Actinomycetes; order Streptosporangiales; family Streptosporangiaceae; genus JAJYUU01. The sequence goes on from DATHQE010000290.1 coordinate 271, forward strand.
GCCTTCCCGATAGCCTCGACGATCAGGTCGAGAGCCGCGCGGTTGTGCTCCAGATCCGGCGCGAAGCCGCCCTCGTCGCCCACGCCCGTCGACAGTCCGTGCTGCTTCAGTACGGCCTTGAGCGCGTGGTAGGTCTCGGCGCCCCAGCGCACCGCCTCGGCGAACGTGCTGGCACCGACCGGCGCGATCATGAACTCCTGGATGTCCACGTTCGAGTCGGCGTGGGCGCCGCCATTCAGGATGTTCATGCAAGGCACCGGGAGCAGATGCGCGTTGGGCCCGCCCAGGTAGCGGAATAGCGGCAGGCCCGACGATTCGGCCGCCGCCCTGGCGACCGCCAGGCTGACCCCGACGATCGCGTTCGCGCCGAGCCTGGACTTGTCCGGAGTCCGGTCCAGGTCGATCATGTCCTGGTCGACCATCCGCTGGTCATCGGCGTCGTAGCCGAGCAGCTCCGGCTGGATCTCGTCGATGACGGCCTGGACGGCCTTGGTCACGCCCTTGCCGCCGTACTCCTCGCCGCCGTCACGCAGCTCGACAGCCTCGAAAATGCCGGTCGAGGCGCCGCTCGGCACCGCCGCGCGGCCGAGGCTGCCGTCGTCGAGCACTACTTCGACTTCGACCGTCGGGTTGCCACGGGAGTCGAGGATCTGCCTGGCAAAGATGCCTTCGATGGAGGCCACGGTGCAAGCTCCTGCGCTGTTAGCGATGCTGAGGTCGCTTCGGAGCCTAGTAGAGGGCGTGGCGCCCAGCGAGTTGGGCACGCCGCTTCGAGCGCAGTGCCCTCGACTGCGGTGATTTACCCGGCCTCGCCGGCCGCCCAGGAGCGTACCCGGTCGGCGTACGCTAGCGCAGCAGCGCGCAGTTCAAGCTCAGGATCCACGCCAGCGGCCCGAGCGCGGTTCGCCAGGGCGAACAGCTCACGACCGAACTCGCTGACTTCGGCCGGCTCCGCTGCCAGCTCAGCAGGCGCCCCAGCGCGCTCAGCGCGGCGCAGCAGCTGCGTGGCGAGTGACAGGGCAGGCTGGCCCAGCGGCACCCCGGCAAGCACCGATCCTGACTCCGCACCACCGGCGGCCGCGCGCTCCGCCGCCTTGATGGCGTCCCAGTTCCGCTTCACCTCGTCGGGGCCGGACACGCTGACATCGCCGAACACGTGCGGGTGACGCCGTTTCAGCTTGTCGGTGATCGCCTCCGCGATGTCGTCGATGGTGTAGCCGGTGCCGTCGGTCCGCTCCTGCGCAACCCTCGCGTGGAAGACCACCTGGAGCAGCACATCACCGAGTTCCTCGCGGACCGCCGCCTGGTCGCCCGCGGCCAGCGCGTCGACCGCCTCGTAGGTCTCCTCCAGCAAGTAGGGCATCAGGCTCTCGTGCGTCTGGCGGGCGTCCCACGGGCAGCGAGCTCGCAGTGCGTCCATCACCTGCACGAGCTCAAGCAGGCGGGCACCAGGCGCCGCCTCGTCGGCGCGCCCGGCGGTCGGCTCTGTCACTGTCACCTACTGCGCCTTAGCAGGGCGGCTTCAGCACGGGCTGGCTGGCTGACGGCGATGGCGTCGGGTTGGCGGCCAGCTTGGGCGTCCCGAGTACCACCGAGTAGGTGCGGTAATCGAAGACGCCGAACTGCGGATTCACCTGCACGCCGAGGCTCTTGGCTGCGACGCACTGGGCATGCGCCACCTGGCCAGCCACCTTGGTCTGCTCGGCCGTGGTCGCGGGCGCCGTGCCGCCGTTTAGCCGGCTCTCCAGCGTGGACAGGATGGCGAAGTACTGGCCGAGCTGTGGCTCGAGGTCGGGCGGCACCGCGCCGCCGGCCGACACGTACTGCTCGAGAGTCACCTTGTTCTGGTTGGCCTGGGTGGTCAGCACAGCCAGCTGGTGCTGTGCTTGTGCCTGTGTGACGAAGATGCCCTGCTGCGCTGCGACCTTGTCGTAGATGCGGAACAAGATCAGCCAGGTGAGCACCTGCTGCGCCTCCTGGCCCGTGGGACGCTGCGGCTTGATGCCCTTGGCCTGGTCCGCCTGGTACGCGGCGCCCAGGTTGCTCACCTGGTTCGTCAGCGTGGCCGACGAGATCCGGCTGCCGCCGGTGATCGCCGCGGCGCCAAGCTGGGTCGTGCCGCAGGCCGATACCGCGAGCCCGGCGGCGACGAGAGCCACCGCCCCTTGCACGGAAGTGCGGCGTACCGGCAGCCTGAGTCGCCCGGTGTGCTTCCTGGTCACGCCAGGTCCCTCCTCATGCTGAGCGCTCCGGATCCGCTCCGGCCGCGCCAGGCCCGTCCGGTGCCCCGCCGCCGGATGATGCGTCACCTGCGGACGCGCCACTGGGCGACAGGCCGTCGAGCACCGACCCAATCAGTTCCTCACACCACGCCAGCAGTTCCTGATCGCGCAGCGACGGAGCGCCGAGCGAGATGGTCTGCCCGGTGCCCGCCCTCGTGCTTGCTGACCCTGCGTGCGCGCCAGGCACTGCCTTCGGCACTGGTACCAGCATGGTACTGACGGTCGGCTTGAGCACGGTGCCGGGGTACAGCCGCTGCACCCGGACCTCCCGCGATTCCGGCAGGTCGACCGGCGAGAACCTGATCTTGTTGCCCTGGAGCGTAATGTCCTGCAGCCCCGCCTGCCGGGCCACGGCGCGCAGCCGCGCCACTGCGAGCAGGTTGTCGACCTGCAAGGGGACCGTGCCGAACCGGTCTGTCAGCTCGTCCCTGACCGCCGCGATGTCGATCGTGGCGTCGATGGACGCGATCCGCGTGTAGGCCTCGAGCCGCAGCCGCTCGCCGGTGATGTAATCGTGCGGGATGTGCGCGTCCACGGGCAGCTCGACGCGCACCTCGGCGCGTTCGGCGGGCCCGTCGCCGCGCAGCTCGCGAACCGCCTCGCCGATCATCTTCACGTAGAGGTCGAACCCGACGGCGGCCACGTGCCCGGACTGCTCGCCGCCGAGCAGGTTGCCCGCCCCGCGGATCTCCAGGTCCTTCAGCGCGATGTGCAGCCCGGCGCCGATCCCGGTGTGCTGCTGGAGCGTCGCCAGCCGCTCGTGCGCGGTCTCGGTCAGCGGCTTCTCCGGCGGGTACAGGAAGTACGCGTAGCCACGTTCCCGGCCCCGGCCCACCCGGCCGCGCAGCTGGTGCAGGTCCGGCAGGCCGTAAGCGTCCGCACGGTCCACGATCAGCGTGTTCGCGTTGGGGATGTCCAGGCCGGATTCGACGATCGTGGTCGACACCAGCACATCGAAGTCGCGCTCGATGAAGCCGCCCATCACCTTCTCCAGGGTGTGCTCATTCATCTGGCCGTGCCCGACCCCGATCCTCGCCTCGGGCACCAGCTCGGCCAGCCGAGCCGCCACCTTGTTGATCGAGGACACCCTGTTGTGCACGAAGAACACCTGGCCATCGCGCAGCAGCTCGCGCCGGATCGCGGCGGTGATCTGCCTCTCGTCGTACGGCGTGACCGACGTCAGCACCGGATGCCGCTCCTCGGGCGGGGTGAGGATCGTGGACATCTCCCGAATCCCGGAGATGCCCATCTCCAGGGTCCGCGGGATCGGCGTGGCCGACATCGCGAGCACGTCCACCTCGGTACGCAGCTGCTTGAGGTACTCCTTGTGCTCGACCCCGAAGCGCTGCTCCTCGTCAATGATCAGCAGGCCGAGCCGGGCGAACCGGACCTCGGGCGACAGCAGCCGGTGCGTGCCGATCACGATGTCGACCTTGCCGGAGGCCAGGCCGTCCAGGGTCTCGGCGACCTCGGCGGCCGACTGGAACCGGGACATGGCCCGGACCGTGACGGGGAACGGCGCATACCGCTCGCTGAACGTCGCGAAATGCTGCGCCGACAGCAGCGTGGTCGGCACCAGCACGGCCACCTGCATGCCATCCTGCACGGCCTTGAACGCGGCCCGAACAGCGATCTCGGTCTTGCCGTAGCCGACGTCACCGCAGATCAGCCGGTCCATCGGCACGGCTCGCTCCATGTCGGCCTTGACCTCGTCCACGGCCGCGAGCTGGTCGGGCGTCTCCACGTAGGGGAACGCGTCCTCTAGCTCGCGCTGCCAGGGCGTGTCAGGCCCGAACGGGTGACCGGGCGAGGCCATCCGCGCCTGGTACAGCCGGATGAGTCCAGCCGCGATGTCACGAACCGCCTTGCGCGCCCGGCCCTTGGCCTTGGCCCAGTCGGCGCCGCCCAAGCGGTGCAGCGCTGGCGCCTCGCCGCCGGTGTACCTGGTCACCTCGTCCAGCTGATCGGTCGGCAGGTACAGCCGGTCCGGCGGCTGCCCGCGCTTGCTCGGCGCGTACTCGATCACCAGGTAGTCCCTGGTCGCACCTTGCACCGTCCGGCTTGTCATCTCCAGGTACCGGCCGACTCCGTGCTGCTCGTGCACGATGTAGTCGCCGGGTGACAGCTGTAGCGGGTCGATGCCGCCCCGACGGCGGCTCGGCATGCGATGCGATTGCCGGGTCCCGGTCCGCGTGCCGGCCAGGTCCTGCTCGGCGAGCAGTACGAGCCGGACCGCTGGCCAGACGAACCCGGACTCCAGCAGCCCGGTGGTAACGTGCGCGAGCCCGGACTCCGGCAGCTCGGTCAGGTCGCCGTCTCTCGCGCCGAGGCCATCCCCGCGCAGCAGCTCGGCCAGCCGCCTGGCAGGCCCGTGCCCCTCGGTGACCAGGACGACTCGCCAGTCATCGGCGAGCCACCGGCGAATGTCGCCAAGCGCCCGGCTGGTGTCACCGCGGTAGGCCGGCGCAGGATCTGCGGATACCGGGAACGGGGCTGGCTCGCCATCACCGCCGTCATCGAGGTCGCCGTCGCCGGGCGCGGCCTGGGCCGAGTCGGCGGCGGCAAACGGAGTGACGGTCCACCAGGGCAGGTCCGCGGCCGCCGCCGCGGCCCGCGCCTCGGCGATGGGCCGGATCGCGGCCTCGCCGAGGTCGATCGGGACCTGCCCGCCGGCCGCCGCCCCCACCCAGGACGCCTCCAGGAACTCCTGGCTGGTCCAGACCAGGTCGGCCGCTCGCGCGCGGATCCGCTCCGGATCGCAGGCCACAATCTTGCTGCCGACTGGCAGGTAATCCAGCAGCAGCTCCATCTTGTCGGTGAGCGCCGGAGCCAGCGCCTCCATGCCCTCGACCGTGATGCCCTCGGCCATCTTGCCGAGGATGTCGTGCAGTCCTGGCCACTCGGCCGCGAGCTGCCGGGCCCGGTCGCGGACCCCATCAGTGAGCAGCAGCTCACGGCACGGCGGCGCCCAGAGGCCGTCCTCAGCGATCGCCAGGGTGCGCTGGTCCGCAGCCTTGAAGTAACGGATCTCCTCGACCTCGTCACCCCAGAACTCGACCCGCAGCGGGTGCTCCTCGGTTGGCGGGAACACGTCCAGCAAGCCACCGCGAACTGCGATCTCGCCGCGCCGCTCGACCATCTCGACGCGCGCGTAGCCGATGCCGACAAGCTCCGCGATGGTGTCGTCCATGCTGGCTGCCTCGCCAGCGGTCAGCTTGACCGGCGTCAGCTCACCGAGGCCGCTGACCATGGGCTGGAGCAGGCTGCGGACGGGAGTCGTGACGACGGTGAGCGGGCCCGACCTCACATCGGACGGGTCGGGATGAGCAAGGCGGCGCAAGACGGCGAGCCGCTGACCGGAGGTGTCCGACCGGGGTGACAGGCGCTCGTGCGGCAGCGTCTCCCAGGCCGGGAAGTAGCCGACCTGGTCCTCGCCAAGGAGCGACCCGAGCCCGGCCGCGAGTTCCTCGGCCTCGCGCGCGGTCGCCGTGACGGCAAGCGTTACCGCGCTGCCGCCCGGACGGCCAGTACCAGCGAGGGCCGCGACCAGCAGCGGCCGGAGTGAGGCCGGCGCGATCAGGTCACCGCCGAGCGCTGGCAGCTCGGCGGCCTGGTCAAGCGCGCGGCGCAGATCAGGATCGGCAGTAACGACAGGGAGGAGACCTGAGAGGCTCATTGCATCCCTACATAGGCAGCACGAAAGGCCCGCTCCGTAGTGCAACGGCCCCACTGGCAACAGACAGCAGGCCGGCGCATCAGCACGGCGGCGGGATATTCACAGTCTACGGCCCAGGGCGGCCGACCGACTCCGTCCTGGCTTCGGCGTGGGTCTAATGCGCTCAGCGTAGTCGGAGCACTACGCTATGGCATCGTGGCACGCGTTCATGGGCTCGCAGGGCTCGATGCCGCGACGCAGGGCCCTGGACAGCACGGCAAGCACAGGTCAGCGCCCGCCTCCAGTCGGCGGACCGCTCAGGCGCGCCAGCGCCAGGCGGCGGACACCAGCCCCGCCGACGTCTTCACGAGATTCGCGGCCGACTACGTCGCGGAGCATCCCGGCAGGGCGATCAGCCTGCTGCAAGCGGGCTGCGCCACGGCGGGACCCGAGCTCGACGTCACCGCGCTGCTGGCCAGTGCGCCAGAGCTGCGGGTGAGTCGAGTTGATGACGACGAAGACACGGTCCGCGCCGTGGTCGCGGCCCGGCCTGACCTCAGCACGGCCACGCTCGCGGAGCTGAGGACGCTCGTGCTGCCGCCGCGCTCGGTGGACCTGCTGCAGTGCTCGATGCTGCTGCACCGCGTCCGAAACGCCGAGCTGGTCCTAGACCGACTGGTGGGGACGCTGCGCCCTGGCGGCCTGCTGTTCCTGCGAACGGCCGACCGGGAGACCGCAGCCGGGTTCCTCGACCGCAGATTGCCGCAATTTGCCCGGGTGCAAGCCTGGCGAGCGGCTCAGCCGGGTCACCCAGGGCCGTTCCCGGCCTGCTACGAGCCGATCGCCAGCGAGCGCGGCATCGAGGCCTTCGTGGTGAAACGCGGTCTGGCGATCGCGCACCGTCAGATCTGCAGCGGCCAGACCAGCAGCGGCACGGCCGGCTCCGATCCAGCGCAGCAGACCCCGCCGCCGCAGCGGCTGGTGGCCTGGCTCTCGCGCGGGCGCCTGGCCGCCGACCACGACGAACTGCTGTACGTCATCCGCAAGCCAGAAGACCGGTTTGCCCGGATCCTGTCCCGCTAGCGTCCCGACGGGTCGGCCGACCGCGTAGTAGCCGTCAAGCCTGCGAATGCGGCGAGCCATCGCGTGTAACCTCAGGCATGCCGGTTCCAGGACGGTAGCAACCTGAATAGCGCGGGATGGGAGGAGATCGTGACCGCTGAGGCTGAGGCTGTATCTGCGGACGAGCTCAGCTCCCTCCCGGCCTGCACGCTGACAGCGAGCCAGCTTGGGGACCTCGAGCTTCTGCTGTCAGGCGCATTCGCGCCGCTGACCGGCTTCATGTCGGTCGCGGACGCTGCCGCGGTGGCCGATAGCTGGCGACTGGCGGATGGCACCCCGTTCCCGGTCCCGGTCACCCTGGACGTGCCCGCCAGTGTGCTGCCCGCCGGCGCTGCGCCCGACCGGATCTTGCTGTCCGATCCGGAGGGCACGCCGATCGCCGTGCTGACGGTCGAGGAGCG
>DATHQE010000291.1:0-17527 GCA_035483035.1 Streptosporangiaceae bacterium
GGGACCGATGGCCCGGACCGCGTATTTCGGGCGCTGCGGGTTCAAATCGCGCCGGACCGGGCAGGGCTGGTCAGCGGACGGGCGCTTGAGTCGACGGCACTAGACTCTGCTGACGTGACCTCCGGTACCGATACGACTCAGCTACCCGCGCAGTACAGCCCCGGCGAGGTTGAGACCCGCCGCTACGAGGGCTGGGTCGAGGCCGGGTACTTCCGGGCGGACGCCGACAGCGAGGCGCCGCCTTTCACCATCGTCATCCCGCCGCCGAACGTGACCGGGTCGCTGCACATCGGCCACGCACTCGACCACACGCTGATCGACGCCCTGGTGCGGCGGCGGCGGATGCAGGGATACAACGCGCTCTGGCTGCCCGGCATGGACCATGCTGGCATCGCGACGCAGAACGTGGTCGAGCGAGAGCTCGCCAGGGAGGGCCTGTCCCGGCACGACCTCGGCCGAGCGGCGTTCATTGAGCGAGTCTGGCAGTGGAAGGCCGAATCAGGCGGCAAGATCCTCGGCCAGATGCGCCGCCTCGGCGACAGCGTCGACTGGAGCCGCGAACGGTTCACGATGGACGCCGGGCTATCGCGCGCCGTGCAGACCATGTTCAAGCGGCTGTACGAGGACGGGCTGATCTACCGCGCGCAGCGAATCATCAACTGGTGTCCGCGCTGCCTGACGGCGCTGTCGGACATCGAGGTAGAGCACTCTGACGACGAGGGCGAGCTCGTCTCGATCCGCTACGGCGAGGGCAGCGACCAGATCGTGGTCGCCACCACCCGGGTGGAGACGATGCTGGGCGACACGGCCGTGGCCGTGCACCCCGATGATCCGCGCTACGCGCACCTGGTGGGCCGTGAGATCGAGCTGCCGCTGACCGGCCGGCGTATCCCGGTCGTCGCCGACCCGCATGTCGATCCCGAGTTCGGTACCGGGGCCGTCAAGGTGACACCGGCGCACGACCCGGACGACTTCGAGATCGGCCGCCGGCACGACCTGCCCAGCCTGGTCATCATGGACGAGCGCGGCGTGATTACTGCGGGCGGCCCGTTCCAGGGCCTGGACCGGTTCGAGGCGAGGCCCGCCGTGCTGGCGGCGCTGCGGGCGGAGGGCCGGATCGTGGCCGAGCGCCGGCCGTACTTGCACGCGGTCGGCCATTGCTCGCGCTGCGGCACTACCGTCGAGCCGCGGCTATCGCTGCAGTGGTTCGTCAAGGTCGAGCCGCTGGCCAAGGCGGCCGGTGACGCGGTGCGGGACGGCCGGGTTCGGATCTACCCGCAGGAGATGTCCGCCCGGTACTTCGACTGGGTCGACGACATGCACGACTGGTGCATCAGCCGCCAGCTGTGGTGGGGCCACCGGATCCCGATCTGGTACGGGCCGGACGGCGAGGTGGTCTGCGTCGGCCCGGACGACGAGCCGCCCTTGGGCGAGGGCTGGGAGCAGGACTCCGACGTGCTCGACACCTGGTTCTCGTCGGGGCTGTGGCCGTTCTCCACCCTCGGGTGGCCGGATGACACGCCAGACCTGCGCTCCTTCTACCCGACCAGCGTGCTCGTCACTGGCTACGACATCCTGTTCTTCTGGGTGGCCCGGATGATGCTGTTCGGGCTGTACGCGATGGCCGACAGGGGACCGGATGACGCGGTCCCGTTCCGCCAGGTCGCCCTTCACGGCCTCGTGCGTGACCAGTTCGGCAAGAAGATGTCGAAGACGCGCGGCAATACGGTCGATCCGCTGGACTGGATCGACAGATTTGGCGCGGACGCGACCAGGTTCACCCTGGCTCGCGGCGCGACACCAGGCGGTGACGTGGCGGTCAGCGAGGACTGGGTGGCCGGGTCGCGCAACTTCTGCAACAAGCTGTGGAACGCGGTCCGATTCGCCCAGCTGAACGGCGCGGTGACCGGCCAGGGCGTGCGGCCGTCGAGCCAGCTAACGGCGCCGGACCGCTGGATCCTGTCTCGCCTCGCGGCCGTGACCGCGGAGGTCGACGCGCTCTTCGAGCAGTTCGAGTTCGCCAAGGTCTGCGACGTGCTCTACCACTTCGCCTGGGACGAGTTCTGCGACTGGTATCTCGAGCTGGCCAAGCCCGTCCTCACCGGGACCGGAGTCACCGGCTCGGACGAGGCCGCTGCGCACGCGACCCGACAGGTGCTGGGCGAGGTGCTTGACCGGCTCCTGCGGCTGATCCACCCGCTGCTCCCGTTTGTCACCGAGGAACTGTGGACGGCGCTGACCGGCGGGGAATCGGTAGTGGTCGCTCGCTGGCCGGGGCAGACGGCTGACGGCGCGACGGACGGGCTGCCGCCACTGCCGGCCGACCCTGCCGCCGAGGCTGAGATTTCGGCGCTGATGCGGCTGGTGACCGAGGTGCGCAGGTTCCGGTCGGATCAGGGCCTGCGGCCGGGCCAGCAGGTGCCCGCGCGGCTGGACGGCCTTGGCGCCACGGTACTGGCGCAGCACGAGGGCCGGATCAGGACGCTGCTTCGGCTCAGTGAGCCGGGCGCGGACTTCAGCCCGTCGGCTTCGCTGCACGCCGAGGGCGTCACGATCGAACTCGACACCGCGGTCGGCCTCGATGTGGCGGCCGAGCGCAAGCGGCTCACCAAGGACCTGGCCGCTGCCAGGGCCGACATCGAGGCGGTCGAGCGCAAGCTGGCCAGCCCGTCCTTTGTGGAGCGGGCCCCGGCGCAGGTCGTCGGCAAGAACCGCGACCGGCTGGCTGCCGCGCAGGCCGAGGTCGCGCGGCTGACCGAGCGTCTCGCTGCGCTGCCCGCGGACGGCGCGGCGGTGAGCGGTACGGCATGACCGACACCTACGCAGCCAGATTGCGCGAGATCGAGCAGGAGATCTTCGCTCGCCGGCCCGAGCATGCGATCAACCCGTCGCTAGATCGCATCAACTCGCTGGTAAGGCTCCTCGGCGATCCGCAGCGGGCCTACCCGGTGATCCACATCACCGGCACCAACGGCAAGACCTCGACGTCGCGGATGACCGAGACCTTGCTGCGAGCCCGCGGTCTGCGCACCGGCCTGTTCACCAGCCCGCACCTGGTCTCGGTCCGAGAGCGCATCTGCGTCGACGGCCAGCCGCTGAGCATCGAGCGATTTGTCGACGCCTACGACGAGATCAAGCCGTACCTGGACATCGTGGATAAGTCGCACGACACGCGCCTGTCGTTCTTCGAGGTGCTCGTCGGCATGGCTTTCTCGGTCTTCGCCGACGCGCCCGTCGACGTCTGCGTGCTAGAGGTCGGCATGGGAGGCACCTGGGATAACACGAACGTGGCCGATGGCGCCGTGGCAGTGATCACCCCGATCTCGATCGATCATGCCCGCTACCTGGGCAACACGGTAGAAGAGATCGCGGCTGACAAGGCCGGCATCATCAAGCCAGGGGCAATCGCGGTGCTCGCGCAGCAGCCGCCCGCCGCCGCAGAGGTACTCGTGCGCCGGGCCGGCGAGGTCGGTGCGAGCGTGGCGCGCGAGGGCCTGGAGTTCGGTGTCCTCAGCCGGGAACTCGCCGTCGGCGGCCAGCAGGTGGCGATCCGCGGCTTGCTCGGCGACTACGAGGATCTGTACCTGCCGCTGTTCGGCGCGCATCAGGCCGGCAACCTGGCCTGCGCGATCGCCGCCGTCGAGGCGTTCGCGCGGACGCCGGAGACAGACGAAGAGCCCGGCGCAGGTGCCAGCGGCCTGGACCAGAACATCGTCAGGCGCGCGGTAGCGACGATGACCTCGCCTGGCCGGCTCGAGATAGTCCGGCGCAGCCCGGTGGTCATCCTTGACGCGGCGCACAACCCCGGCGGCATGGCGGCGTCGGTGGAAGCACTGACCGAGGCGTTCAGCTTCACCGACCTGGTCGCCATTATCGCGGTGAGCGAGGACAAGGACGTGTCCGGCATCCTGGACGAACTGGAGCCCATAGTCGCGCATCTGGTGGTGACCACGAACTCCTCGACGCGATCGATGCCGACCGCCGAGCTCGCTGCGCTGGCGGCGGAGGTCCTCGGGCCAGACCGGGTGACGGTGGCCGAGCGCCTGGACGATGCGATCGAGCTCGGGGTCACCCTCGCTGACGAGGCAGACGCGGCCGGCGAAGGCGGGCCGGGAAAGGCGGGCGTGCTGATCACCGGGTCGGTCGTCACGGCCGGCGATGCGCGGGCGCTGCTGACCGACACGGCAGGGAACGGGGCCGTCTGGACTGACTCTCCCGGCGATGATCTCGGCGCCGACGGTGATGCCAGATGAAGCGGCTATGCGCCACCGTGCTGATCATGGAGGCCATCGTCGTCGCGCTGTCGATTCCGGTCGCGGTGCAGATTGACCACCTGACGCCCCACGCGGCCGTGCTGACTGGCGGCATCGCGGCCGTCGGGGCCGTGCTGTTCGCCGCGCTGGCCCGTCGCCTGCTCCCGGTCACGCTCGTCGGCGGTAGCCTGCTCCAGTTGTTCGCCATCGCCTCCGGCGCGGTGGTGCCGGCGATGTACTTTCTCGGTGGCGTTTTCGCGGCATTGTGGATCATCGGAATCTGGCTCGGCTATCGCGTCGAGCACGCCGCAGGTCACTAATTGCCCAAGCGCTGACCAACCAGCGAGCCCTGCCGGGGCGGGCCCAGAACCGACATGTAGCCTGGCAATCGCGGGCTGGCCGTGCGCTTTCAGCATTACTGCGAGCTAACAGGCGGTCGCTGAAGGTGGCCATAACGGGGATTGCCAGGTGGGCTTTCCCGCGCTTGCCACAATCGGCCGAGGCGGTGCGTTGGACTGACGAACAATGCGTCCGGTGCTGGCGGTTTGGGCTGCGCCGTGCCGGGCAAGGCCGCTACCGCATTGCCCGCGCAGTACGACAAGTGCAGAGCTAACTGGCTGGAAGGTTCTAGTTCTCGATGAGCAACGCGATGGCGTTTCTGGGCCGCGATATGGCAGTCGACCTCGGCACCGCGAACACACTTGTGTACGTGCGGGGTCGCGGGATCGTGCTGAACGAGCCTTCCGTCGTCGCGCTGAATACCAATACCGGCCAGATCGTCGCCGTAGGCGTCGAAGCCAAACGGATGATCGGCCGTACCCCCGGCAATATCGTCGCAGTCCGCCCGCTGAAGGACGGCGTGATCGCTGACTTCGACGTCACCGAGCGGATGCTGCGCTACTTCATTCAGAAGGTGCACCGCCGTAGTCACCTCGTCAAGCCGCGGATCGTCGTGGCCGTGCCGAGCGGCATCACGGGCGTCGAGCAGAGTGCGGTCAAGGAAGCCGGTCATCAGGCCGGCGCGCGCCGCGTCTACATCATCGAGGAGCCAATGGCCGCCGCGATCGGCGCAGGCCTGCCGGTCAACGAGCCGACCGGCAACATGGTTGTCGACATTGGCGGCGGTACCACCGAGGTCGCCGTGATCTCGCTGGGCGGCATCGTCACCTCGCAGTCCATCCGGGTCGGTGGCGACGAGCTTGACCAGGCCATCGTCAATTTCGGGAAGAAGGAGTACTCCCTCATGCTCGGCGAGCGCACGGCCGAGGAGATCAAGATCTCGCTCGGCTCGGCGTACCCGTCCAACGACGAGCCGAACGCCGAGATCCGCGGCCGCGACCTCGTAAGCGGGCTGCCGAAGACGATCGTGATCTCAGCCGAGGAGATCAGGCGGGCGATTGAAGAGCCTCTCAGCGTGATCATCGACGCGGTGAAGACCACGCTGGACAAGTGCCCGCCTGAGCTGGCCGGCGACGTCATGGACCGCGGCATCGCGCTGACGGGCGGCGGCGCGCTCCTGCGCGGCCTCGACGAGCGGCTGCGTGAGGAGACGGGGATGCCGATTCACCTGACGGACAACCCGCTGGACTCGGTGGCGCTCGGCACTGGCAAGTGCGTCGAGGACTTCGACACTTTGCAGCAGGTCCTCGTGCCCGAAGCCAGACGGTAGCTGGCAGCGGGGCACAGCCCCGGCCGGCGACAGGCGACGTGACGGGCGGCAGCAGGCGAGGTGATCGGAGTGCGGGGGACCCGGCGGACCCGCGTGGTTCTCGTCGTGCTGCTCACGGCTGCGCTGGCCCTGATCGCGCTGAGCTACTCCGACGGCTCGAACCCTGCGCTGCGCGGTCTGCGCTCGGTCAGCGGCTCGGTGTTTGGTGGCGCTGAGCACGCGACCAAGTCGGTGACCGGGTTCTTCGCGTCGTCCGGCTCGTCATCGCAAGTGACCAGCCTGCAGCGCCAGGTACTTCAGCTCCGGGCCGAGCTCAGCGCGACCAGTCTCAGCAAGGCCGACTACGCGGAGCTGCGCAAGATGCTGATGCTGGCCGGGGCTGCCCAGTACCGCATCGTGGCCGCCAGTGTCCTGGCCGTGGGCCAGGGCTACCAGCAGACGGTGACCCTCGATGTCGGCAGCAGGGACGGCGTCCAGCCGGACCAGACGGTGCTGAACGGAGAAGGCCTGGTCGGCGACGTGACGTCGGTGACAGCGACGACCAGCACCGTGCTGCTAGCGAGCGACGCTGCCGCGGTGGCTGGCGTCGCGGTAGCGCCGAGCGGTCAGCTTGGCTGGGTTACCGGGCCCGGCGCCGCGGCGAGTGGCAGCGGCCTGATGCACCTGCAGATGCTCAACTCGGCAGCGGTGCTACAGCCCGGCGACCAGCTGGTGACGGCGGCATCGGCCGGCGACAGGCCATACGTGCCTGGCGTGCCGGTGGGCGTTGTCACCAAGCTGGTCGTCACGAACGGCTCACTGACCGCCGCTGCGCTAGTCCGGCCGTACGTCGACTTCGGCTCGCTCGGCGTCGTGGGAGTCGTCATCGTGCCGCCCAGGCATGACCCCCGATTCGCCGCGCTGCCGCCGCTGCCGCATCCGGGGCCGACGGTGACAGTGACCGTCACGGCCAGGCCGGGCACCCCGGCGCCCGGTGCGTCGGCCACGCCAAGCGCGGGACACTGACGTGCGCACCGCTTGGCTCGCCCTGTGCCTGCTGGCGGCTGGGCTCCTGTTTCAGCTGACCGTGCTCAACGGCCTGCACCTGCCCGGCGGCGGCGTACCCGACCTCGTCCTGATTCTGCTGGTCGCGGTGGCGATCGCAGTAGGCCCGGTGCCCGGTGCGGCGGCCGGCTTCGCTGCCGGCCTTTCCCTGGATCTCGCGCCGCCAGGCAGCGGCCTGATCGGCCAGTACGCCCTTGTCTTCTGCCTGGCGGGCTGGGCAGCCGGCCTCCTCGCTGGCAGCGCCAGGCGAATGCCGCTCCGCACGCTGGTCGCAGGCGCCATCGTGATCGCGGCAGCGGAGGCGGCGACCGCCGGGCTCAGTCTCCTGCTGCACCCGGCACAGGTGACCGTCGGCGATGTCCGCCAGTTGCTGCCCGTGACGATCGCCTACGACCTCCTGGTCTTGCCCTTCACGCTGTACCTGGTCATGCTGGCCGCGGGCATAGTGGGACGTACGGCGGAGGCCAGCGGGCTCGCTGGCACGGGACACAGCGCATTGCGGACCGGGGCAGCCAGGTCCAGGCGCACGGCGCGCGGGCACCGGCCGCACGAACCGCGGCTGAACCCTGCCGCCGCCAGTGCGCGCGACGGCTGGGTCGGCGGCGGCCAGCGAGGGCGGGCACCTGGCGCCGGGCAGCTGGCGGGCCGTCGCCTGCATCTGCACCCTGGCGCCGGCGTAGCCGGGTCCGCCTCAGGCCTCGTGCACCGTCGGCCCCGGCCCGCCGCTGCGGTGAACCTCAGGTTCAGGTCCCCGCGCCGTCATGACGGCACGATCGGCAATGCCGTCGGGCGGGGACAGGGTGAGCGCTGGCAGCACGGCCGCCATCCGGGCTCGCTGGCCGGCTCGAGCGCCCGGTTCCGCCCGCACGCCGGCGAGATGAGCGGCTCCGCCACGCGCCAGCATGCGCTGACCGGTCTCCACCTGACCAGGGCAAGGATCAACTTCAGCGCGCACCGGGGTGATGCGAGCCTGGGCCCGCGCCTCGGCACGAGCTGGGCCCGTACTCCGGCGCGTACCAGCCGGACCGGCCCGCGGCTGCGGACGGGCTCCAGCCGGTCCGCCCTCGCGCTGACCGGGCGGCCGAGGCTGCCAGCGCCGGTGCCGCGGCTGAACTTTCGCAGCGCGTCACCTCGGGTCGCGCGCCGGCCCGTAGCCGCACCGAAGTTCCGGCGCGGATCCCGGCTGCGCCCGTCCGGGCTCACGACCGGGCTGGTGGCGGGCGGCGTACTGGATCAGAGCACGTTCCGGGCCCGTCGGCGGTTTGCCGGCTCGCCCCGGTTGCGACTCGCCAGGCGCGGCCCCGGTGCGGGGATGCTAGGTGGCTCTGGCCGCAGTCCGCTGCGCCGGCCGCCGGCGAGGTCCCGCAGGCAGCCGCGATTCAGCTACGGCCGCCGATCGCTGCTGTCGGTGCTGACCGGCCGGCGAATCGGGGGCCGC
Organism: Streptosporangiaceae bacterium; assembly: GCA_035483035.1. Taxonomy (GTDB): domain Bacteria; phylum Actinomycetota; class Actinomycetes; order Streptosporangiales; family Streptosporangiaceae; genus JAJYUU01. Next base: position 8,405 of record DATHQE010000291.1, read on the forward strand.
TGGCTGGCGCGCGCCCGAGTTGGCAGCCGGTCGGGCGTATGGCTGATCGGCAGGCGGACAGGAGGAATGCGGTGATTCCGGCATCCAGGCGCCGGCTGGTGAGTGTCGTCGTGATCGTGGCAGGCCTGCTCGCGGTGCTAGGCGGGCGGCTCTGGTACCTCCAGGTCCAGACCCGCGCCACGTATGTGGCGCTCGCCAGCCAGGATCAGGTCCGGGAGATTGTCGAGCCATCGGTCCGGGGGGAGATACTCGACGACACCGGTCAGCCAATGGTCTCCAATCAGTCCGCGCTCGTGGTCGCCGTGAACATGGTGACGTTGTCGCAGCAGCCCGGCAGCGGCGCGCCCGAGCTCGCCCGGCTCGCCAAACTACTGAACCTCAGCGACAAGGTGATGCAGGAGCGCACCCGGTTGTGCACCGTCGGCGTGCCGCAGCCGTGCTGGCCGGGGTCGCCGTACCAGCCAATCCCGGTTGCGCAGAACGTGTCGGACGCGACCGCGCTCCAGATCCTGGAGAACCAGAAGTCATTCCCCGGCGTGACCGCCAACATCCAGCCGGTGATCCAGTACGTCCAGCCAATCGCGACCGCGGCCGCGCAAGTCGTTGGCTACCTCCAGCCGATCACCGCGCAGGAGGTGAAGCAGCTGCACATCCCGGTCACCGGGTTCTCCGCTGACGACCTCGTGGGCCAGGCGGGACTCGAGGCTCAGTACGACAAGGACCTGCGCGGTACCACCGGCCTCGACAAGGTCGCGGTGAACGCCAGCGGTCAGGTGACCTCGACGATCAAGAACATCAAGCCAGTGGCCGGCGACGACCTCGTAACCAGCATCAACAGCAAGCTTCAGATCGCGACGCAGAACATCCTGGCGACAGCCGTCCAGCAGGCGCACGTGGCGAACGCTGGCGCTACCTCCGGTGCTGCCGTCGTCATGACGACCACGGGGCAGGTCGTCGCGATGGCGAGCTACCCGACCTACGACCCGAGCGTCTGGAGTGGCGGGATCTCGCAGCGGGAGTTCAGCCGGCTGTTCGGCACCCGCGACGGCGAGCCGATCCTGGACCGGGCCACGCAAGGCGAGTACCCGCCCGGGTCCACGTTCAAGGTGACGACGCTGACCGCCGGCATCAAGTTCGGCGACTCGCTGGATGGCACCTACAACTGCCCCGCCTCGACGAGCGTCGGCGGGCACACGTTCAACAACGACTTCGGCAATGGCGGACCCATGTCGCTGCACCAGGCGCTCGTGCTGTCGTGCGACACCGTCTTCTACAACATCGGGCTCCAGATCTATAACCAGGACAAGCCCAACCAGGACACCGTGACGAGCCCGAAGTTCCCGGTGCAGTTCGAGCAGCAGGTCGAGCTGGACTGGGGCTTCGGCAAGCCAACCGGGATCGACCTGCCGGCCGAGAGCGCGGGCAGCATCCCGACCAGGGAGTGGCTGTACTACTTCTGGAAGGACAACGCGCACGCCGGCCAGAACTGGTGCAAGTACGGCCGGGCGAATGGCAGCTACGTACAGCAGATCGAGTACGACGATTGCCTGTACGGGAACGTCTGGACGCCTGGCCAGGCGATCATCGCCTCAATCGGCCAGGGTTATATCGCCGTCACGCCACTACAGCTCGCCGAGGGTTACGCGGCGCTCGCGAACGGGGGCACCCTGTACAGCCCGCGCGTCGGTGAGGCGCTGCTCAGCCCTGCGGGCAAGGTCGTGCAGGAGATCACCCCGCCGGTCGACGGTCACCTGCCCGCGTCGGGGGCCACCCTCGCCTACATACGCAGCGCGCTTCAGGGAGTGATTACCTCCGGCACCGCGGCCGGGACCTTCGGCGGCTTCCCGCTGCGACAGGTGTGCGTGGCCGGCAAGACCGGTACCGCGCAGGTATTCGGCGCGAACTCCACATCCGTGTTCGCCTCGTTCGCGCCGTGCAATAACCCCAAGTACGTCGTGGTCGTCATGATCCCGGACTCCGGTTACGGCGCAGACGTGTCCGGACCTGCGGTGCGGCAGATCTGGGACGCGCTGTACGGGTTGCAGGGCGCGAAAGCCGCGCTGCCAGGCGGCAACCTGCCGGCCCAGCCCAGCATCACCAGTGGCGGCGCCATCGTGCAGACGACCTCAGCAGCGGGCAGGCCCTGATGAGCTGGCGCGGATCCGACCTGGCCAGCCGGCGCGGCACCGCCGCCGTGCCGGGCTCCGCAAGCTACCGCAGCCTGGCCCCGGTGCGCCTGGACGGCGGCACGGCACGCCGGCTCGGTATCGGCACCGGCGGTGTCGGCGGCGACCGCCGCGGCAGGCTATCGCAGTTGCTGAGGCGCATCTTCGGAGCCCGCTCGCCGCTGCGCAAGCTTGACTGGATCCTGCTTGTCGCCGTGCTCGCGCTCAGCCTGGTCGGAACGCTGCTGGTCTGGGCCGCGACAGACACATCCGGAGCGTCAGGGTCGGACCCGTACCTGACCAAGCAGCTGCTGAACGTGGCCATCGGGCTTGCGCTCATGGCAGGCGTGAGCATGCTGGACTACCGCCAGCTACGGCTGTACTCGCCGATCGTGCTCGGCCTGTCCTGCCTGGGCCTGCTCGTCGTGCTCACGCCGCTCGGCAGCGTCGTCAACGGCGCGAAGTCCTGGATCACGCTGCCAGGCGGGTTCCAGATCGAGCCCTCGGAGTACGCCAAGCTGTCGGTCATCCTGGTAGTCGCGATGATTCTGGGCGAGCTCGGCCCAGGCGACACCAGGCCGCGCCCGCGCGCACTGCTCAAGGCCATCGGCTTGGCGCTTGTCCCCCTAGTCCTTGTGCTGGCCGAGCCGGACCTCGGTGTCGTCATGCTGTTGCTGGCCATCCTGATCGGCCTCGTCGCGCTGTCTGGGGTCCGCCTGCGCTGGCTGGCGGCACTGCTAGCCGCGGGCGCGCTCGGCGTCACTGCCGCCATCAAGCTGCACCTGCTGAAGGCATACCAGGTCAGCAGGCTCACGTCGTTCCTGCATCCGTCGGCAGATCCGCGCGGCACCGGCTACAGCGCCTTTCAGTCCAAGATCGCCATTGGCTCCGGCGGCTTGCGCGGCCAGGGCCTGTTCCACGGCCAGCTCGTGGCCGGCGGCTTCGTGCCCGAGCAGCACACCGACTTCATCTTCGCGGTCGCGGGGGAGGAGATCGGCTTCGTCGGCGAGATGGTCATCATCGGGCTGCTGGCTGTGGTGCTGCTCCGAGCCTTCCGGATCGCGGCCAGGGCCGACGACCAGTACGGCATGCTCGTGGCGTCCGGGATCGGGATCTGGTTCGCGGTCCAGTCCTTCATCAACATCGGCATGACGATTGGCATCATGCCAGTCACCGGCCTGCCGTTGCCCTTCGTCTCCTACGGTGGCTCGGCCATCTTCGCCGACATGATCGCGATCGGCTGCCTTCAGGCGGTGTACCGACGGCGAACTGTCTTCAGCTAGCTGCCGCCGGCCGCCGCCGGCCGCCGCCGAGTCCCGGCCGTGGTATATCACCGGTAGCGCGCCCCGCCGCCATTCGGCTGTGCGCACGCGTGCAGGGACCGTGAACGGAGGCAGCCAGATGCCGCTCACCGACGTGGCGGGCAAGGCCACGGCGCTGTACGAGGCGCGCCGCAGCCGACGGCCGATCGAGCCGTTCACTGACGCCGATCCCGACCTTGGCATGGCCGACGGCTACGCGATTGCCCAGCAGCTCACCGCCATGCTGGTCAGCGACGGTGACACGGTGATCGGCTACAAGGTCGGCCTGACGTCCAAGCCGATGCAGCAGATGATCGGCGTCGACTCACCAGACCACGGTCCGGTACTCGGCTCCACGGTGTACGCCGACGGCGACGCGGTGTCGCTCGGCACCTTCATTCAGCCCAAGATCGAGGCGGAGATCGCCTTCGTCCTCGGCACAGCGCTGCGCGGACCCGGCGTGACCGTGCAGGATGCCCGCGAGTCGATCGCGGGCATGCTCGCGGCTATGGAGATCGTTGACTCGCGCTTCGCCGACTGGCGGATCAGGCTTGCTGACACCGTCGCGGACCTGGCGTCCAACGGCGCTGTCGCGGTGTCGAGTCGGCTGGTACCGCTGGACGGACTGGATCCGCGACTGATCGGCATGGTGCTGACCAGGCGCGGCGTGCTCGTCGACACGGGGGCTGGCGCGGCAGCGCTAGGCGACCCGATCGCGGTAGTGGCCTGGCTAGCGAACACTCTCGGCGACATGGGCACCGGTCTCGAAGCCGACCAGCTCATCATGACCGGCGCGCTACATGCGGCCGTGCCCATGCAGGCAGGCGATGTGTTCCGGGCTGAATTCGACCGGCTCGGGCCGGTCAGCGTCCGCGTGGTGGAGTAGACATGGGCCTGGGAGGAGCCGACGATGATCGCGACCGCTGACACCGCACTCGCGCTGCCGGGCAACGTGGCGCACGGCTGCGAGTAGCCGGAGGAATGCGCGCGTGAGGACCGAACCAGCCAATGTGACCTTGGTGCCGCTACGCGCGCCGCGCGGCCGCCGGGCCTGGACAATCAGGCACAATGGGCGCAGCTATGCGGTCTTCGACGTTGGCGGCGAGCTGCAGGTGACCGATGCAGCCTGCCCGCACCGGGGCGGCCCGCTGGCCAAGGGCGCGGTCCGCGGCGGCGTCGTCACCTGCCCCTGGCACTGGTACAGCTTCCAGCTGAGCTCGGGCATCTGCCTCACGGCGCCCGGTTACCAGTTGCACAAGTACCCGGTGATCCAGCGTGACGGCCGAAGCTACGCCGAGCTGCCCGCGGAGGGGCGCCGTCTTCGCTGGTCACGGCTTTTGCGCCGGGGCTAGGGCACGGGACAGTCGGCACAACCGCCGGACCACACGAAACGGTCCGACGGCCGCGCCGCCCATCCCGCGCTGGCGGCCGAGGCCGGAGAACCCACATCGCGCTCAGCGTCCATGGGGCATGAGGTTGCTAGTGCTGCCCTTAGAGGGGCACCAATAGCGAACTGGTGCCCTATCGGGGCGGGGTTAGCTGCCTGTCAGGCTGCGAATTGGGCGCGGATTCCTCGTCACGCGGGCCGCTCACCGTCTCGGGGGCACCGTTTCGCCGGCGAATGAGCGTAACGGTGACCCAGGCGATGGCCACTGTTGCGAGGATGAGGCCGAGCGTCCAGCCGAGCGCCGTTGTTGGGACGCCGACGTACTTGAGGCCGGACGCCAGGATGACGAACGTAATGACCGGCCGGATGTACTTGTCCGGCGCGCGTGAGGACAGCAGCGACCCGATCAGCACGGCGGGCACGCTGCCCAGGATGATCGAGACGGTGACGCCGAACTCGACGTGGCCGAAGACCAGCGCACCGAGGGCGGCCGCCAGGGTCAGTGGTACGGCCTGCGTCAGGTCGGTGCCGACCAGCCGATTCGCGCTGATCATCGGGTAGAGGAAGAGCAGCAGCACGATCATCAGCGAGCCGGAGCCGACCGAGGTCAGGCCGACGATGACGCCGCCGACCATGCCGACAATGACCGTGGGCAGCGGCTTCACCACCAGGTCACGCAGGGCAGCGCCGCGGTCCTTGCCGCCGCGGACGTCCATGGCCCAGCGGATCACCATGGCGGCGGCGCCGGTCAGCAGCGCGGCGCCGAGGGCCTGCTCGACGTGCGTCGGAGCCGCCGATGCGCCGCCCAGCACATGCAGCAGGTAGGCGCCGAGGAAGGCCATCGGCACCGAGCCCAGCGCAAGCCAGCCGACGAGCCGGTAGTTCACCGTGCCCTTGCGCATGTGCACGGCGGCGCCCACGGGTCGCATGAGCACCGCGGCGACCAGATCGCTGGAGATCGCAGCCGGCGCCTTGACCCCGAAAAGCAAGATCAGCATCGGGGTCATCAGCGCCCCGCCGCCAGCGCCGGTCAGGCCGACCAGCAATCCCACGACTGCGCTGCCGAGGACGATGTAGGCGTCGATGTGCACCGCGTACCTCCGGTGGCGAGGGGCTCAGATATACCCCGTTCCCGGTCGTGAATTGGGTTTTGCGGGGTTCACCGACGATACCCTGCGGATCGACAGGTAATGCCGGCTTCTCGGTCAATCTGATGACTGGGCGGGCCGGACGGCACGCGCCGACCTGGGCGCTCCCTGGCCCGGTACGCTGTAACGATGCCTGTGCAGTCGGTGTACCCCCGCCTGGAGCCGCTGCTCCCGCTCGTGCGCAAGCCCATCCAGTACGTCGGCGGCGAGCTGAACTCCGTGGTGAAGGACTGGGACTCCTGCGACGTCCGCTGGGCTCTGATGTACCCCGATGCCTATGAGGTAGGCCTGCCGAACCAGGGCGTGCAGATCCTGTACGAGGTCCTGAACGAGCAGGACGGCGTGCTCGCAGAGCGCACCTACAGCGTCTGGCAGGACCTCGAGGCGCTGATGCGGGAGCACCACGTGCCGCAGTTCACGGTCGACGGGCATCGGCCGGTCGGCGACTTCGACCTGCTCGGGGTCAGCTTCGCCACCGAGCTGGGCTACACCAACCTGCTGACTGGCCTCGACCTCGCCGGCATCCCGCTGTCCGCCGCCGAGCGGGGCGACAGCGACCCGATCGTGCTGGCCGGAGGGCACGCCGCCTTCAATCCCGAGCCCATCGCCGAGTTCATTGACGGCGCCGTACTGGGCGACGGCGAGCAGGCGGTCCTGGCGATCACCGGCCTGGTCCGGTCCTGGAAGGATGCCGGGCGGCCCGGCGGTCGCGACGGCCTGCTGGAGCTGCTCGCCGCGGCGGGCGGCGTGTACGTGCCGCGGTTCTACGACGTGTCGTATCACCCGGACGGGACGATCAGCCGGGTGAGCCCGAACCGGCCTGGCGTGCCCCGTTCGGTGTCCAAGCACACCGTGACGGACCTGGATTCCTGGCCGTACCCGGCCAAGCCACTGGTGCCGCTGGCCGAGACGGTGCACGAGCGGTTCAGCGTGGAGATTTTCCGCGGCTGCACCCGCGGCTGCCGGTTCTGCCAGGCCGGGATGATCACCCGGCCAGTGCGCGAGCGATCGATCACCACGATCGGCGCGATGGTCGATGCCGGGCTGGCCGCCAGCGGGTTCTCCGAGGTCGGGCTGCTGTCGCTGTCCAGCGCCGACCACAGCGAGATTAACCAGATCGCCGTCGACCTCGCCGACCGGTACGAGGGCACGAACACCGGCTTGTCGCTGCCGTCGACTCGGGTGGACGCGTTCAACGTGACGCTCGCCGACGAGCTGAGCCGCAACGGGCGGCGCTCCGGGCTGACGTTCGCGCCCGAGGGCGGCTCGGACCGGATCCGCAAGGTCATCAACAAGATGGTCACCGAAGACGACCTGATCAAGACCGTCACGACCGCATACGCCAGCGGCTGGCGCCAGGTGAAGCTCTATTTCATGTGCGGTCTGCCGACCGAGACCGACGACGACGTGCTGGCGATCGCGTCGCTGGCCAAGCGGGTGATCCAGGCCGGACGGACGGCGACCGGGCGGAACGACATCCGGTGCACCGTGTCCATCGGCGGGTTCGTACCTAAGCCGCACACTCCGTTCCAGTGGGCGGCGCAGTGCCCGCACGACGTCGTGGACGATCGGCTCAGGGCACTAGGCGCCGCGATGCGGTCCGACCGTCGCTACGGCAAGGCGATCGGGTTCCGCTACCACGACGGGAAGCCCTCGATCATCGAGGGTCTGCTCTCTCGGGGGGACCGGCGGGTCGCGCAGGTGATCCGGGCGGTCTGGGCAGATGGTGGCCGGTTCGACGGGTGGAGCGAGTCGTTCTCGTTCGAGCGGTGGGAGAAGTGCGCGTCGGCCGCCCTCGCTGCGGAGGGCGTTGACCTCGCCTGGTACACCACCAGGGAGCGCGGCTACCAGGAGATCCTGCCGTGGGATCATCTGGACGCGGGGCTCGAACGCGACTGGCTGTGGCAGGACTGGCTGGCAGCAATTGATCCGGACGGTGCCGCCGAGGTAGACGACTGCCGCTGGACGCCATGCTTTGAATGCGGCGTCTGCCCCGCGATGGGCACGGAGATTGAGGCCGGGCCGACCGGGAAGAGACTGCTGCCGCTGAGCGTTGTGACTGCTGGGTCCTCAGGACCCGCGTCGGGGCCGACGGGAGCTGAGCGCTGATCATGGCACGTCAGCAGCCGCCGCGCCCAACGGGACCAGCGCCGCTGCCAGCAGTTCAGCGGCTGGTGGTCAGGTACGCTAAGCGTGGCAGGATGCGATTCGCGAGTCATAGGGATATCGCGCGTGTGGTGGAGCGTGGGGTTCGGCGGGCTGGCCTGCCGGTCGCTCACTCCGCCGGATTCTCTCCGCATCCCAAGATCTCTTACTCGGGCGGGGCGCCCACCGGCGCCGCGAGCGAGGCTGAGTTCCTGGAGATATCCCTGACGGCCCGCCTGGACCCCGGCACCGTGCGGGTCCGGCTTGACGCAGTCCTGCCGGACGGGATCGACGTGATCGAGGTCGCTGACCTGGCCGTGGCGCAGGCGCCCCGGCTGGAGGCCTCGGAGTGGGAAGTCGTACTGCCAGGGGTCACGCCAGAGGCGGCGACCAAGGCAGTTGAGGCGTTTCTGGCCGCCGCGCACGCGGAGGTAGAGCGCCTCACCAGCAACGGGGTTCGCCGGCTCGACACCAGAGCCGGGGTGGTGACGCTGGAGCTAGACCGGCGTGCCACAGCGGAAGGCCAACAGGAATGTGCGATACTTCGAATGGTTGTTCGGCACTTGTCACCGGCCGTGCGACCCGAAGACATCCTGGCAGCGTTCCGCGCCATGTCGGGCCTGGAGCCATCGTCACCAGCAGTGGTGACGCGGCTGGCTCAGGGACCGCTGGGCACTGATATTGCCGCCGACGGCCGCAACGAGGCCCGTATCACGGCGGAAGCGCCCCGGCCAGACGGCCGGGACGCTGCACAGGGACAGGTAATGGCAACGTGCCTGGATGCGGAGGGCGCCAGCATGGCGAGTACCGCTCCAGTGAGCGCGTACGAACAGCTCCCGCGCGGCGCGGAGCGGCCCGATGCGGCCGACTGCGCCCGGGAGCCTGACGGGAGAGATCGCCCGGATGCTCGAGATCGAGCGACAGAACAGAGAGCCAGCTGATGCGTCGGCTGGGGGGACCGGGCCGAGTGGGCCCAC
>DATHQE010000292.1:0-6619 GCA_035483035.1 Streptosporangiaceae bacterium
CTTCCCGACGTCGAGTAGGCAGGCTCCGAAGATGGGGCAACTGCCTCATGTGGTCGGCGCAGGCCGCTGGCACGGTGGAAGAAAGCTCGTCAGCCCGCGAAGGAGCACACGATGCCCGCTTTCTCGAAGGACACAGCACCCAAGGTCGAGGACTTCGGTCCGGCCGTCGATCACCAAGGCGAGCTCGACGGCTACACCGCTGAGTTCGTCACCATCCGCGAGGGGCACTCGCTCGCGCACATGCTCAAGGGCCTTCCTGGCGACGCCTGTCAGTGCCCGCACTGGGGATACCTGTTCGCCGGCTCCCTGACGGTCACCTACGCCGACCATCAGGAGGTCTATCAGGCCGGGGACGCGTACTACATGTCGCCGGGCCACGTGCCAGCGGCCGCCACCGGCAGCGAGTTCATCCAGTTCAGCCCGACCGACCAGCTCGCGGTGACGCTGACGGCAATGCAGGCCAACGCGCAGGCGATGCAGCAAAGCCACTAAGCCCGGACCGGGACTGGTCTGACGGCAAGCAGAGCCCGGCGGCAGGCAGAATTGCTGTCATGCCCCAGGCGAACGACCAGACCGCAGCGCTGCTCGACGAATACGCCGACCTGCTGGAGATGACGGGCGGCGATCCGTTCCGGGCTCGGGTGTACACCAAGGCGGCACGGGCCATCGCCGCCTACCCGCACGACGTGGCCGAGCTGACGTCGGCGGCGCTGCTGCGGATCCCCGGGGTCGGCAAGTCGATCGCCGCGAAGGTCGGCGAGATCACCCGCACTGGCACCTTCGCCGAGCTGGAAGACGTCCGCACCGACATCCCCGACGGAGTTCGCCAGCTCACCAGGATCCCCGCGCTAGGGCCGCGCCGGGCGCTCCAGCTCTACCGCGAGCTGACGATCAGCTCGCCTGACCAGCTCCGCGAGGCCATCGAGGCCGGACGCCTGAACGACCTGAAGGGCTTCGGGCCCAAGAGCGCGGACAAGCTGCTGCGAGGCATCGAGCTGCTGGCGACCTCGGGCGGCCGGGTCCTGCTCAATGTCGCGGCCGAGACCGCTGCGGCGGTGATCAACGCGGTCGGCCCCGTTCCTGGCTGTGAACGTATTACCGCGGCGGGATCGCTGCGCCGCGCCGCCGAGTCGATCGGCGATGTCGACGTGCTGGCAGCCGCGCAAGACAGCGCGCCCCTGATGGCGGCGCTGACCGCAATGCCGGAGGCGGCAGAGATCATCGCGTCCGGACCGACGAAGACGTCGATCCGGACGAGCGCCGGCCTGCAGGTGGACCTGCGCGTCGTGCCGCTGGACTGCTGGGGCGCGGCGCTGCAGTACTTCACCGGCTCGGAGCGGCACAACGTCGCGATTCGCGAGCTGGCGGTGCGCCGGAAGCTCAAGCTGTCCGAATACGGCCTGTTCGATGCCGAGTCCGGCGAGCGCCTCGTATCCCGCACCGAGGAGGAGGTCTATGACCGCCTCGGCCTGGCCTGGATCCCGCCGGTGCTGCGCGAGGACACCGGGGAAATCGCGGCGGCCCGGCGCGGCGAGCTGCCGGTCTTGGTTGAGGAGTCCGACGTGCGCGGCGACCTGCACACGCACACGAACCTGACCGACGGCGTGGCGAGCCTGACCGACATGGTGACGGCGGCCAGCGCGCGCGGCTATGAGTACTACGCGATCACCGATCACGCGCCGAATCTCGTCATGCAGCGGATGACCGACGACAAGATGCTGGCCCAGCGCGAGCAGGTACGTGAGCTCGGCCGCTGGCTCGCCGCTGAGGCTGCTGGGGACAGGGCGATGGCACTGCTGCACGGCACCGAGCTCAACATCGCAGCCGACGGCAGCGTCGACTGGCCGGCCGACTTCCTGGCAGGCTTCGATATCTGCGTGGCTTCGGTGCACTCGCATTTCGACTTGCCGCGCCGGGAGATGACCAGGCGATTCATCACTGCCTGCGAGAATCCGCACGTCAACATCATCGGCCACCCGCTGACGCGCAAGATCGGCCGCCGGCCGCCGGTGGACGTCGACTTGCCAGAGCTGTTCCGGATGTGCGCGCGGACGGGTACCGCGCTCGAAGTCAACTCACACCCGGCCCGGCTTGACCTCCCGTCGGCGCACATCAAGGCTGCTCGCGACGCCGGGGTGAAGTTCGCCATCGATAGCGACGCGCACTCGCTGCGCGACCTCGACTACCTCCAGTACGGCGTCGCGACCGCGCAGCGCGGCTGGCTCACCGCCGACGACGTCGTCACGACCTGGCCGCTCGCGCGACTGACCGAGTTCCTGCGCAAGACCCGTTAGTTGATACGCAGCGATCGCTGCCTGCCGTCGATGCCGGCTCGGGAACGGGCCGCACGAGATGGACCATTCTTATGGAACGACCTATTTGTTCCGGCAATTGGCGCGTAGTATCGCCCACGTTACCGCTCTTGACGATATGGGGAGAAAATATGGCAGTCCGCGATAGCATGCGCAGCTCAGCCGCTCAGTACCTCGAGCCGAATGAGCTGATACAGACGGTTATCGCCGCCCAGACCCGTAGCCAGTGGCTGGCAGCGCTGACCGGCTGGCTCCTCTTCCTCGGCTTCAACGAGTACCGGATCCTGGCTGTTACGCCGACCCGGATCGTTGTGCTCGATGCGGGTGGCTTCAGTGCGAAGAAGGCTCGAGGCGTGGTCATGGAGCTGCCGCGGTCGACCCGGCTTGGCCCGGGAACCGGCATCTGGCACAAGATTCCTGCCGGGGCGGAAACCCTCCGCGTCCACCGTCGCTTCTTCAAGGACATCGAGACCGCTGACAACAGCGTTGCCGTGGCCTGACTAGCAGGCGCTCTGACTCCGCCGGTCGCACCGCCATCGCCTGGTGGCGCTGGTCATAAGGTCCTCCCGAACGGCTGGCCGCGACCGTACGGACCTGACGTGAGCAGTCTCGCGTCGCGAAAGTCACTCCGGCCGACGTAGCTGCTGCGGCCGGCGGAAGGCCGGCTCGTTCACCGTCCAGAGCGGCAACTCGCCGCGGCCGAACCGCCGGAGGTTCGCGGCGAAGACCTCGCTGGTCTGCCGGAACATGTACCCGGTGTGCCAGCCGACGTGCGGCGTTGCGATCACGTGGGGGTGGCTCACCAGCGGCGCCTGCGGGTCGGCCGGCTCGCGGGCGAACACGTCCAGGCCAGCACCCCCGACCTGGCCCGAGTCCAGCGCCGCCAGCAGCGCCGCCTCGTCGACGAGACCGCCGCGTGCGACGTTCACGAACAGCGCGCCCGGCTTCATCGCCGCGAACTCGGCCTGGCCGAACATCTGCCCGTTCCCGTCATGGAGGAGCGCGCAGCACACGACGGCGTCAGCCTGGGCCAGCAGATCGGGCAACTGGTCTGGTCCGCCGACCAGTTCGACCTCCCGCGGCCCGCCCAGCTCTGGCCGTGCGCGGACGCCGAGCAGACGCGAGCCGAACGGCGCGAGACGGCGCGCCAGCGCCACGCCAATAGCGCCGAGGCCGACGATCAGCACGGTCGCGTCCAGCAGCGATCGCCCGACAGGACGGTCCGGCCAGCGCCGCTCCGCCAGGACCGTGCGCGACTCGTCGAGCCGCCGCGCTAGCGCCAGCAGGTGCAGCACGGCGAGCTCGGCGCAGCTATCGGCGTTACCGCCAGCGTCGCCGGGCACCCTAGCCACCAGCACGCCAAGCGCGGTCGCCGTCGCGATATCCACGCCGTCCAGGCCGACGCCGAACTGGTGCACGAGCCCGAACGACCCGGCGGCCATGATCGGGGCGGTGATCCGAGCGCCGAAGGGACAGATCACGTCCACGCCGTCGAGGTTGTCGGCGACCTTACTGGGCGCGCACGAGGCGAGCTCCCAGCCGGGCAGGTGCTGCGCCAGCTGGTCCCAGGCCAGGTCAGCGCTGATCTGCTCCCGGCCGAACAGGACCTTCACGCCCGTGCTTTCCGCAGCCGTGCCGTCAAGGGAGGGACGCGACCAGCTCATCGACAGGCTTGCGGCGGCCGGTGAAGAACGGGATCTCCACCCTGGTGTGCCGGCGCGCCCGTGCGCCGCGCAGGTGCCGCATCAGGTCGACGATCCGGTGCAGTTCGTCGGCCTCGAAGGCGAGCATCCACTCGTAGTCGTTCAGCGAGAAACAGGCCACGGTGTTAGCGCGGACGTCGGGATACTCGCGCGCCATCACGCCGTGCTCGGCCAGCAGCTCCCGCCGCTCGGCGTCGTCGAGCAGATACCACTCGTAGGAGCGGACGAAGGGATACACGCTGACGTAGTTCTTCGCGTCCTCGCCGGCCAGGAACGCCGGGATATGGCTCTTGTTGAACTCGGCCGGCCGGTGCAGCGCCATGGCCGACCAGACCGGCTGGCTGGCCCGGCCAAGGCCGGTCCGCCGGAACCTGGCATACATCTCCTGCAGATCGTCGGCCGTCGGCGCGACCCACCAGAACATGTAGTCAGCATCCGCTCGCATGCCCTGGATGTCGTAGCAGCCACGGGTGACGATCCCCTTGCCGGCGGCCTGCTGGCACAGGTCAGTCACCTCGGCGGCCAGGCCGCTCCGTCCTGCGCCGGCGGCAGCAGCGTCGATGGCGTCGGGACCGTCGACACGGAACACCGACCACATGACATAGCGGATCAGCTCATTCAGATCGCGTGCCTTGGGGCGGCCGCTGGCCTGTCCCGGTTCCTCGTTCCCAGCCATACAGATATGTCTACCAGAGGCGCCGTCGCGATCGAGCTGGCGGATCTCTGCGCCAGGCCGACGACGGTTCTGCGCGCCGCCAGCGCTGCGACGGATGATCTCGACGGCGTGTCGCACCTGCTCGGGCGCCTCTTGCCTAGATAAACTGATATCATTAAGCTAGCTAGAAGCGTGTATCGGCCATGTCTAACGGAGGTGGGTCAGATGGCGTCCGAAGCAATCGTGGCACAAGTGAGCCAGCCTGTGAGCCCAGCGGTCGTGGAGCGACCGGCCAACAGCGTGTCCGGCCTGGGCATGCTGGCGGCAGGGAGCGTCGTCACGCTAGCAGGCATCGGGCTGCTGGTCTGGGGCAGCCGGCTGCATGGTGGCCGGCAGGGGGGCCTCATCGCGGCCGGCATCATTGTCATCCTCGTAGCAAGCCTGGCGTGGCGTGGGCTGGTCGCCGTCGTGCCTGGCAAGGCGCGCGTCGTGCAGCTGTTCGGCAAGTACCGGGGCACCATCCGGGACTCCGGCCTGAAGTGGGTGAACCCCTTCACCGACCGCATCATCGTCTCGACCCGGATCAGGAACCAGGAATCTGCGCAGGCCAAGGTCAACGACGCCGACGGCAACCCGATCGAAATCGCGGCCGTGGTCGTCTGGGAGGTCCAGGACACCGCGAAGGCGACCTACTCCGTTGACGACTACCAGAAGTTCGTCGCTATCCAGACCGAGACCGCCGTCCGGCACATCGCGTCCAGTTACCCCTACGACAACCGGGGCTCGGGCGCGCTCTCGCTGCGCGACAATGCGGAGGAGATCACCTCACGCCTGTCGGCCGAGATCCAGGACCGGGTCAAGTCCGCTGGCGTGCACATCATCGAATCCCGGCTCACCCGGCTGTCCTACGCACCGGAGATCGCCCAGGCAATGCTCCGCCAGCAGCAGGCCAGTGCCGTGGTCGGCGCCCGGTCGCGCATCGTCGAAGGCGCCGTCGGCATGGTCAAGCTGGCCCTGGAGCGACTGGAGGACGAGGGGGTCGTCGAGCTGGACGAAGAGCGCAAGGCCGCCATGGTCTCCAACCTGCTCGTGGTCCTGTGCAGTGAGCAGGCGACGCAGCAGGTTGTCAACACCGGGTCCCTCTATCAGTAACGGCGGGACCAGTAGCGGGCGAGAGACGATCCCCATGGGAGCGCCGTGAGCGAGCGTAAGGGCATCCTGTTGCGGCTTGATCCGGCCGTCCACGACGCGCTGGCCAGGTGGGCTCAGGACGAGCTGCGGAGCACGAACGCCCAGATCGAGTTCCTGCTGCGGCGCGCACTGGCGGACGCCGGACGGCTGCCCCGCAGCGCAGGCCAGATGCGGGGGCCTGGCCGGCCATCGAGCAAGGCAGCCGACTAGCCCGGCGCCGTGAGCGCGACGGCTTCGATCTCGAGGCGCTGGGTGGTATAGCCGAGTGCCCGGCGGTTCACTCGAACCCGGACGTGTCGCCTGCTCCGCGCCGCAGGATCTCAGGCTCGTCCTGGGAGAGATCGATGACGGTCGTCGGCTCGGTGCCGCAGTCGCCGGAGTCAATTACCGCGTCCACGGCGTCGCCTAGCTGATCGGCGATCTCCCACCCCTGGGTCATGGGCTCGTCCTGGCCAGGCAGCAGCAGGGTGCTCGACACCAGCGGCTCACCGAGTTCGGCGAGCAGGGCCTGCACCACGACGTGGCGGGGGATCCGCACTCCGACGGTCTTCTTTCCCGGGTGCTGCAATCTGCGCGGTACCTCCTTGGTAGCGGGCAGGATGAAGGTGTAACTGCCCGGGGTCGCCGCCTTGACAGCCCGGAACACCGAGTTGCCGACGCGCGCGAACTGGCCGAGCTGGGCGAAGTCCCGGCACACCAGCGTGAGGTGATGCCGGTCACCGAGGTGGCGGATCGACCTGATCCTCGCCATGCCGTCC
>DATHQE010000293.1:0-1582 GCA_035483035.1 Streptosporangiaceae bacterium
GATTTCCGCGATTGGCTTGAGCGTAGCCTGACGTGCGATCTCGAGCGCGGTGGGCATGGCCATGGCAGAGGGACCTCCGGCCGTTGTGACGGCTTTCCTTAGGCGATTGTTTCTCTGCAACCTGGCTGGTCCCATGGGGCGCAAGCCAAAAACGCCCGGCGGGATTCTGCGGCCCCGGATATTGCGCTTCCGCAGCAGGCGAACCTTTGCGCGAAGCCACTATCCGTTCAGAATGATATTAGTAATTCCGCACAAAGAACTATCCCGAACGGGCCCGCGGTCACTCCGTTTGCGTCGGCTCGGCCCCGTAAAGCGGCGGCGCGGGAACCCGCTCCACCGGCGCGAAACCGACCTGCAGCACCACCTGCGGCACCTCGTTGTAGAACGTCGGCCACGGCCAGCGCCGCGAAATCCCTTGCTGGTCCTCGCGTTCGAGGGACTGGGTGAGGAACGACGCGGTCACCCCGTAGCTGGACGGCACCCGGTCGGGCGGATGGAGCGGGTGAAAGTCCGACAGCCGGTACTTGAGCGATGAGCGGTACCGCTCGCCGCGCCCGGCCCCTGAGGACATCGAGTACCTGGTCCCGGTGAGCAGCGCGTGCTGCAGCGCCTGCCCGGCGCGCAGCCAGTCAAGCGGCCGGTCGTCGTCGGTGGACAGCGTCATCAGCTGCATATCGCGGCTGGCCAGTTCCCCGCCGCGGACCGTCGCGCGCAAGATCGCCTTCTGCTCGCGCGGGTGCAGTATCCGCAGCCAGCCGTGCTCCTCCGCGGCGGCGTTCTCCATTTCCACCAGCAGCGGAAGCGGCACCGGCTCTGCCGCGTAGTCCCCGGGATTGATGTGCTGCAGCCACATCGCCTCGTAGAGTTCCTGGATGCCGGCGGTGGGCGGGTCGATGCGGTCAGGCATGATCTCGACGGAAGCGACGAGGACGCGTCCGGCGCTGAGGTGATCGATCAGCGGGGATCCCTGATCGAGGCCGGGCAGCATCCAGACCGACAGCTCGCGGCCGGCCACCCGGATCGCCAGCCGCAGGTTGTACAGGGCCGCGCCGCAGCTGATCGCGACCTCACGCGGCGAGATGTCGGCTGGGACCCGGCTCGCGTCGGCGTACAGTTCCACGCTGTTCCGCGCCTCGCCCGCCAGCACGACTTCCCAGGGTCGCATGTCGAAGATGGATGGCGCGCTTTGCACCGCTTCGATGATTCGCGCCATATCGGGATGCCATGCCATGCCAGCCCCCTCGTCGCTCGTCAGTAATCCTAACTGTCAGGCTCCTGGAAACCGGCTGCGGACGCCAGCGGCAAATGTCACGCGCCCGGCACCTGGGCTAGTTCGACGAGGGCGTGCAGGCTGGCGGCCGCGTCCAGGGCGGACACCCCGGAGACGGCGACGAGCACCACGGCCGCGCCGACCAGCAGGATGCGGGTGCGCGGCGGCGGGCCGAGCAGCGCGGCCACCCGTCTGGGCACTGGGCCGGCCCCGCGCAGGCCTGGCCCGCGGAACCGGTGCCTCACGTGATCGCGCTCGGCGTCCTCGGGGGTGACGATGCCGAGCACGGCCAGCGGGCCCTCGCGGTCCGGT
>DATHQE010000294.1:0-5690 GCA_035483035.1 Streptosporangiaceae bacterium
CTTCCCGAAGTCGCTCTGCACCTCGCTGAACGAGGTGATCTGCCATGGCATCCCGGACGACACGGTGATCGCTGACGGGGACATCGTCAACATCGACATCACCGCGTTCATCGGCGGCGTGCACGGCGACACCAACGCCACCTTCCTGGCCGGAGCCGTCGACGAGGAGTCGCGGCTGCTGGTCGAGCGCACCAGGGAAGCCATGATGCGCGGGATCCGGGCGGTGGCCCCCGGCCGGCCATTGAACGCGATCGGACGAGTGATCCAGTCCTACGCGCGCCGGTTCGGCTACGGCGTGGTCCGGGACTTCACTGGCCACGGCATCGGCACGACATTCCACTCCGGCCTGGTGGTGCCGCACTTCGACGACCCCTCGGTCGGCGTGATCATGGAGCCTGGCATGACGTTCACCATCGAGCCGATGCTCACGCTCGGCACCATCGAGTACGACATCTGGCCGGATGGGTGGACCGTGCTGACCGCCGATGGCAAGCGCACGGCCCAGTTCGAGCACACGCTCGTCGTGACCGGCGACGGCTACGAGATCCTGACACAGCCCTGAGCTATTAGTTAGTGCAGCCGTAGCGATCAAACCGTGGCGGGCACTGGCGCGGGCGGCGTCGAGGGCACCTGAGTTCCCGCCGGGGCCGCAGCCGGGACCGGGAGCAGCGAGCCCTCGCAGGCCAGGCTGCGCCCCGGCAGCCACTTCAGCCAGGCTGGCAGGTACCAGGCGCGATCGCCGAGCAGGGCCAGCGCGGCCGGCAGCACGACGCCGCGGACCAGCGTCGCGTCGATGAAGACAGCGGCCGCGAGGCCGACCCCCAGCATCTTCACGTCGATCATGTCCAGCGTCGCGAAGATCGAGAACACCGCCACCATGATCACCGCGGCGCTGGTCACTACCCCGGCGGACTTCCCGACGCCGTCGACGATGGCATCACGGGTGGTCGCGCCGCCCGACCACAGTTCCCTGATGCGGCTCAGGATGAACACGTGGTAGTCCATGCTCAGGCCGAACAGCATCACGAACGTAAACAGCGGTACCCACGGGATCAGCGCGCCGAACGACGTAAAGCCCAGCACGGACTGGAGGTGCCCGTCTTGGAAGATCAGGGTTACCAGGCCATATGCCCCGCCCACGGACAGGAAGTTGAGCGCGATCGAGACCAGCGGGATGGTCACGCTGCGGAACGCGAGCATCAGCAGGATGAACGCCAGCAGCGCCACCGTCCCGAAGACGATCGGGGTCCGCGAGTGGAGTGTGGACAGCAGGTCGTAGTTGGACGCCGTGTCACCGGTCACCGCGAAGCTCGCGCCCGGTACCTTGCCGATGGTCTCGGGCAGGATCTGGTTCTGCAAACTCAGCAGCGCCTCGTCCGAAGCCTTGTTCGAGCCATTACCCGCTAGCGGGACCTGGATCACGAGCGCCTTGCCGCCCGCCACCGCGCTGGCGCTGACCGGGCCGTGGATCGGGCCGCCGGCCGCGGCTCTCGTCCGCAGCGCCGCGATCTCCCGCTGCATAGCCGGACTCTCGAGGTTGATGCCGCTGACCACGACGTCGGCCGGCGCGGGCTTGGCGGGGAACTCATGCTGGATCTCAGCCAGGACCTGCACCACTCCGAGGTTGCTCGGCAGGTCGACGGACGGGTTGGCCAGGCGCATGCCGAGCGCTGGCGCGCTGAGCGCGAGCAGCGCCGCGGCGGCGATGCCGCCGAACAGCAGCGGCCTGCGAACGACGCGCCGCGCCAGCCCCGCCCACAGCCGGGACGGCTGCGGATGAGTCAGGCGGCGGCCGAGATACGGGAGCTGTAGCCGGTCAGCCCACGGCCCGAGCCAGGACAGCAAGGCCGGCAGGAAGAACAGTGAGCCGAGTACTGCCACGCCGACCACCATGATGGTGCCGAACGCGATACCGGTGAAGATGTCGATCCCGGTCAGGAACAAGCCAGCAAGCGAGACCATCACGGTCAGCCCGGAGACCAGGATGGCGCGTCCCGAGGTGGCCGCCGCGATGCCGACGACGGCCTGCTCGTCGTGCCCGTTCATGCGTTCCTCGCGCTCGCGGCGCAGGTAGAACAGCGAATAGTCGATTCCGACGGCCATCCCGATCACGAGGACAAGCTCGGAGGTGCCCGAGCCCACTGGGAACCATCGTGCGGCGACGCCGAGCAGCGAGACCGCCGTGACCACCGCCGTCCCGGCGAGCAGCACGGGGATGCCGGCCGCGATGAGCGCGCCGAACACGGCCAGCAGCAAGATCAGCGTCAGCGGCACCGACGTCCACTCGGACTTCCGGAAGTCGCTGCCGAGCAGCGCGTTGGCGACTCGGTCGGTACTGGCGGATCCAGCCTCGCGCACCAGCAGGTCCGGGTTGTGGGCCTGGACCATGCGGACTGCCGCCAGGTCTGTCTGGACCGTCGTGTCCGCGGCCGAGTTGGGGCCGGCCACCTTGAAGGTGACGAGCGCCACGGTGCCGTGGCTGGTCAGCAGGCCCTGGCTGCCGCTGTGGTAGGGCGAATGGATGTCAGCGGCTGCCTGCGGCCGGGCCGCGAGCGCTGCCTCGACTTCGAGGGTGACCTTGCGCACCTCGGCCGCCGCGTCGTGAGCCAGGTGCTTCTCGCCGGTGCGCGCCTGGATCAGCACGCTCTCCGTCGGCGGCGTCACCACGCCAAGCTTCGTGAGCACCTGCTCACCCCGGCCGGCCTGACCGGGATCGTACTGATGCTGCCCGCCCCCGACGGCGAACTGGCCGGCGATGAACGCGGCAGCCATGAAGGCCAGCCAGGCCGCCACGGCGATCTTCCGATGCCGCGCGCTCCAGCAGGCGAGACGCTCTACGACGGGACGACGGACGCGACCAGAGGGGGCGTCCGAAGGGCACTGGGCGCTAGGGAGCAGGCGCATGGTCGCTCTCTGGCTTGGGAAGCTGTCACCGGAGATCAGCCGCTCCCGCGCCCAGGGCAGGGAGCGCCGGTCAGCTAACTGCGGCAACTGTAACCCGGCGAGTGCACTGAGTAAGCCGGTATCGACCCGTCCGACCAGTTCTTTGCCGTGCTGGCAGCATTCTCCTGGCCGGCGCCCGGGTGATCCTCAGGCAAGCGGCGACTCTGACCGCAGCCAGGCGCTGGCGGCCCCGTTCCCGCTCTGGGAGCGGGCGACTACGGAAGTTCATGCGGTGACATGATGCTGCGCATGGGCGAACTGATCTTGATCAGGCACGGCGAGACCGAGTGGAGCAGGTCCGGGCGGCACACCGGCCGGACCGACGTCGCGCTGACCGACGCCGGCCGCGTGGCTGCCGCCCAGCTGGCTCCCGCGCTGGCGGCCCGGCGCATTGTCGCTACCTTCAGCAGCCCGGCTGGCCGCGCCACGGAATCGGCCAAGCTCGCCGGCCTGCCGGACCCGGTGCTAGATCCCAACCTGCAGGAGTGGGATTACGGCGGTTACGAGGGCCTGACCAGCGCCGAGATAGGACGCCGCACGATGGGCTGGTACCTGTGGCGCGACGGCGTGATCCCGGGCGACGCCGACCATCCCGGCGAGACGGCAGCCGAGGTCGGCGCGCGAGCCGACGCGGTGCTCGCCAGAACCGAGCCGCTGCTCGACACCGGTGACGTCGCGCTGGTCGCGCACGGGCACCTGCTGCGGGTGCTAACCGCGCGCTGGCTCGGGCTGGAGCCAGCGGCTGGCCGGTACTTCCGGCTCGACACCGGCACGTTGAGCGTCCTTGGCTTCGAGCACGATGAGAACGTGATCAGCGCCTGGAACATGCCGCCGGGCGGCCTCGCCGACGTTGCCTAGGCGGCCTGGCCGCCGCGTGCTGGCGAGGGCGCCGCGAGCTGGAGCAGGTGCGGCGGGAGCCGGGTGCTGGACTCGAACGCCGCTCGCAGCGCCAGGGTGACCGCCGCGTCGGTGAGGCCGATTGCCGGGGTGCCGTACATCCGGCGCGCCCAGCGCGGCATGCTGGCGTACCCCAGCACGTTGAGCGGCGGCACGATCAGCCGCAGCGGCATGAGGGCCGGCGGCAGCCTGGGCGTGAACGACAGCCGCAGCGCGTGCCTGGCCTCGGCGGACGCCCGCAGCCTTGGCCGCATGTGCGCGTAGTACTCGTCCAGCTCGGCCATGCTGGCCGGGACTAGCGCCGGATCGAGGCCAACCACGGCCGCGCTGCGGCGCTGCTCGTCGACGAACGTGTCGAGCTCGGCCGCCGTCACGTGCACGCCGCTGCGGCGCGCTATCTCGGCGTATGAGCCGATCTCCCCGCAATGGACCCACAGCAGCAGCTCCGGCTCATCCAGCCGGAACTCATGTCCGTCGGCGTCGACGCCGCGGAGCGACGCGTGGACCTTGCGCAGCCGCGCGCCGAGCCGCTCGACCTCGGCGGCCGAGCCGTAGGTGCGTACCCGGACGAATTCGACAGTCCGGGTGAACCGTCCCCAGGCTTCGTCGGGCTTGGCGAAAGCGGTGTTCTGCCACGTGCCGAGCATGACCAGCGGATGCAGGGCCTGCAGGTACATGGCCCGGAGCCCGGCTATCCACATCACCGGCTCGCTGAGGACCCGCCAGGTGACCGAGTCAGGCCCGAACAGCCCCCTGTCGCGAGGTTCTCGCTGTCCGGGCCGGTCCGTCACTGCGGCCTCGTCTCCTCTGCCAGCCAGTCCAGGTACGACTGGGAGCCGGCGACGATCGGCGTGGCGATAATCTCCGGATCGTCATAGCTGTGCCGTTCGGCCAGGAACTCGGCCAGGTCGTCGAACCGGTCCGCCGGCAGCTTCAGCATGATCAGCCACTCCTCGGCCTTCTCCAGGCCGTCCTCCCACCAGTACGTGCTGGCGATGGGACCGGCGACCTGAGCACACGCGGCCAGCCGCCCCTCGACTGCGGCCTGCGCAAGCTCCACCGCCTCGGCCCGCGAGTCGGTGGTCGTCTGCACCTGGAGGAACTGCGGCTCGGTGCCCGCCAAGCGCCGCTGCGGTGGCATGCGCTGATCGTAGACGAACTTCGGCCGCAGTGGTTCCCCAGGGTCGATTGACCTGCGGCTCGGCATTTTCGTTGGCCGACATCGACCGACGTCGTTCGGGGTCGTTGGCTCCCGAGTTTGGCTCCCCAACCAAGATCAAGGAGATGATCAGAATGACCGGCACCACAGCACCACGGTGCCCACGCTGCGGGTCCGGTGACGTCGTCCAGACCGGCACGGCCGAGCCGCTGAACGCACGGGACTGGGCCTGCCGGCGCTGCGGCAATCGCTGGACCACCGTGCCGGAGCGGAGCCCGTCATGAGCGCCGCGGACAAGGCCATTAAGCGGTCGACTATCGTCGCCGTGCTGATCGTGGCAGCCGTGGCCGCGAGCTTCAGCTACCTGCACGCCCTCGAAGTCGTCGGCCAGCACAGCCGGCCGTCGATCATGAACAACGCCTTCCCGCTCACCGTTGACGGCCTGATCTACGCGGGCTCCATGGTCCTGCTCAATGACGCGCGCCGCGGCCTGGATGCCCATCCCCTGGCCTGGTTCGCGCTCGGGCTGGGAATCTCGGCAACGCTGACCGTCAACGTGGTGTCGGGCCTGGCTTTCGGCGTAGTCGGCGCGATCGTCTCCGCCTGGCCGGCCGTTGCGCTGATCCTGTCCTACGAATTGCTGATGATCATCGTCCGCCGGTCGGCGAGCACTGCACCCGTGGTGGAGACA
>DATHQE010000295.1:0-3653 GCA_035483035.1 Streptosporangiaceae bacterium
AACCTCCCGACGGCCATCGGTCCGACGGCCACGCCGATTCGGTAACTGCCGCCGCAACAGACGCCGGTCAAACTGGTTCAGACTGTAGTGGCTGCGGGGTAACGTCCTGATCATGCTGGTGGCCTACCTTCCGAGCCCGGCCAGCGCGGTCTGGCACCTGGGCACGATCCCGGTGCGGGCTTACGCGCTGTGCATGATCGCGGGCGTGCTGGCGGGCCTGTGGCTGACCGACCGGCGCTACCGCAAGGCCGGGTATCCGCCCGGCGTGATCATGGATATCGCCACCATCGCCGTCCCGGTTGGCCTGCTCGGAGCCCGCGTCTACAGCGTGCTGACCAGCTTCAGCCGGTATTTCGGGGCCGGCCGGGACTGGACCGATGTGCTGCGCGTCTGGGACGGCGGCATGGGCGTGGCCGGCGCAGTAGCGGCCGGAGCGCTGGCGGCCTGGGTCTACTGCCGCCGCAGGGGCATCGAGATCGGGCCAGTGGCGCTCGCCGCCACGCCCGCGCTCGCCCTGGCGCAAGCCCTGTCCGTCTGGGGCAACTGGTTCAGCCAGGAACTTTACGGCCGGCCCTCTGGGCTGCCGTGGGCCGTCGAGATCTCACCACAGCATCGCGTCGCCGGGTTCCAGTCTTTCGCTACGTTCCAGCCGCTGTTCCTCTACGCGTCGCTGTTCGACCTGCTCATCGTGGTGATCGTCGGCTACGCGATCCGGCGGTACCTGCTGTCGGGCGACTGCGCGTTCGCGCTCTACGGAGCGTTGTGGGCGGCGAGCAGCGCGACCATCGAGATGCTGCGGCTCGATTACTCGCCGAGAATGTTCGGGCTGCGGACCAACATGCTCGCCATGGTCGTCGTCTTCGTGCTGGCCGTTAGCTACCTGGTCGCTGTCCGGCGCAGACGCCTCCTGCGCGTCGCGATCCAGCGGTCGGAGCCGGCGATCAGGCAGCCGGTGCTGCGGGCGCGGTCAAGCCGGGCCGCCGCTGGCAAGATCGGTCTGGCCGATGCCAGTGAGCAAGTCAATCCGGCGCCGGAGCCAGGCCCTGGCCTGCCCCGCTGAACTAACCCGGCGCTGAGCTGGCCCATCGCTGAGCTGGCCCATCGCTCAGCGGCAGAGCGCCGACCCGCCGATCTCCGCGACGGCAACGGTCCGGTAACCATTCGCGCTTGCCCCTGCCCCGTCGTGATCTTCGGACATACCCTGCCAATTAGGGGACCAAGCCGACTGTGGATCGTCGGCGCATGACGAGAGGCGCATTGGCGGGCATGTTTCGACCGTCGTTTCTGGTGCGGAGGATGGGCTCAGCCTGGCTGCTGGTCGGCTGCCTGATGCTCTCGGTCTTCCTCACCACAGCGCTGGTCACGGCCCTGCTCAGCTTCTATTCACTCGCCCTGCCCGCGACCGTGAGCGCAGAACTGACGAAGTCAGGCGCCATGTCGATCAGCATCGACGATCAGGTCACCGGGCCGCTTTCGGGCATCAGCAAGCTGATCAGCTCCAAGACGCAAGCCGCATTCGGCCACGTTCCGTACCAGCTCTATCAAGCCGTCTGGTCGAACGACATCGGGCTGCCCGGCGCGCATACCGGTGGCAACGTCCCGGCGCTGCAGGCGGCCGCGATGGATGGACTCAAGGCTCACGCTGATCTGACCAGCGGGCAGTGGCCGGCCGCCCCGGTCGCAGGCCAGCCCGTGCCCGTCGCGCTGCCGGTCAAGGTCGCCGCCGACCTCGCCGTCCACGTCGGCACGGTAGTCAGGCTGCGGTACCTGGGTACCGGCGCGGTTGTCAGCTTGCGGGTAAGCGGCCTGTTCCAGCCGCGCGATCCCGCGGCGCTCTACTGGCGGCTGGACCAGATCAGCCCGTCCGGAGTGAGCGTGGCCAGCGGATTTACCAGCTACGGACCGGCGGTGGCCAGCCCCGCGGCCTTCAGCGCCAGCGGCACAGGCCGTCCGGCCGCGCTACTGCCGAACGTCGTTTCCGCCGAGGTCCTGCCGGCGGCGAGCGCGATCGGGTCGGGCGGCCTCGACGGCCTGGCTGCCCGGCTCAACCAGACGATCGGTCAGTGGCAGAACGACGGGGTCTCGCAGGTCAGCACGTCGATGCCGCAGACCCTAATCAACGTCTCCGAGGGGCTGTCGGCCGCCAGGGCACTGGTGCTGATCAGCGGGCTGCAATTGCTCTTGCTCGCGGGCGCGGCACTGGCGCTGGCTGGCCGGCTGCTCGCTAGCCACCGGGATGAGGAAACCGCGTTGCTCGCCGCTCGCGGCGCCGCTCGCTGGCAGCTGGTCCGGCCCAGCCTCACCGAGGGGCTTGTGACGTGCGCCGTTGGCGCGGCCGTCGGCGCGATCGCTGGCGCCCGGCTGGCCGGGGTGCTGCTGTCGAGTCTGGTCGGCCCCGGCCTGCACTTGGCCGCCGTGAGCCGGGAAGCCTGGCTAGCGGCGGTGGCTGTGCTGGTCTTCTGCCTTGGCATCGCCTTGTGGCCAGCCCTCCGGCCGACGGGCATCAGCGCGGTCAGGATCCGGCGCGGACGTCAGGCGGCCGTGGCCTCGGTGGCCGCAGCGGGAGCTGACATCGCGGTGATCGCCCTCGCGCTGGTCTCGGTCCACGAGCTACTTACCTATTCGGCCGCCTCCCACGGATCCGGTACCGACCTGGTCATTGCCGCTGCGCCGACGCTGGCTCTGGCCGGGCTCGCACTCATCCCGCTCCGGCTGCTGCCACCGGCTGCCAAGGGGCTGGAGAAGCTCTCCGCCAGGAGCAGGCGGCTCGGCACGGCAATGGCCAACTGGGAGATCAGCCGACGGCCGGTGCGCCAAAGTGGTCCGGCGCTGCTGGTGATCCTCGCCGTCGGCATCAGCACGCTCGCGCTTGCCCAGTATCAGAGCTGGCAGCAGTCGGTACACGACCAGGCGGCGTTCAGCACGGGCGCGGACGTGCGAGTCAGCCTCGGCACACCCTTGCCGGTATCCGGAGTGCAGCAGATCACCCGGCTGCGCGGCGTGACGGCCGCCATGCCGGCCAGCCAGCAGTCGCTCACGACCGGCCAGTTGCTAGTGATCGGCGGACCGCAGGCCGCTGCCACCGTCACGATGCGCCCCGACCTATCCACTCAGGTCCCGCTGTCGCAATTGTGGGGCTACCTGGACCAGCATCAAGGTCACCGCGAAGGGCTAGCCATCCCAGGGCAGCCGGCGCGGCTGGAGATCACCGCCAGTATGGCCGGAGGCCTTAACGGCGGGCTGGGACCGGTCTCGGTGAGCGGCATCGTGCAGGATGCCTACGGCCTGACGTATTCACTCCCGGCAGGCTCGATGGCTGCCGACGGACGTGCGCATGACCTCGTGCTACAGCTCGGCACATCGGCCGGCATCGCCTACCCGCTCCGCTTGCTGAGCCTGACGCTGACCTACAACATGCCAGTCGGGAACGCGCCAGCGGGCGCCGGCGCTACCGCCATCATCAAGGTCAGCTCGCTGGCTACTAGCACCGCGCCGACCGGCCCGTTCGCCGCGCCCTTTGCCGCCGGCCGGACGATTGCGGGGTGGCGGGCCAGAACCAGTGCGCTTGGGCTGCAGGAGATCAGCCACCTACTCGGAGGTGAAACCGACAGCTCGGAGAAGCCGCTCATTGAAAAGTGGAGCGCCGAGGGCCA
>DATHQE010000296.1:0-2893 GCA_035483035.1 Streptosporangiaceae bacterium
CGAATTGCGAGCGTCCCGGGCCCGGGTCGCCGAGGCAGCGGACGCGGAACGGCGGCGGCGCGAGCGGGACCTGCACGATGGCGCCCAGCAGCACCTGACCGCGCTGCTCTTCGCCCTGGGCGCGGCGCGTGCCCGGGCAGACAGTGCTGCCCTGGAGAAGGCTGAGGCCGAGCTGCGGGCGGCGGCGGGCGAGCTGCGCGATCTCGCCCGGGGCGTGTTCCCCGCCGTACTCGCGGACGAGGGCCTGGCCGCCGCAGTACAGTCGCTGGCCGAACGGGCACCGGTCCGGATCGTCGCACTGCCGACGCGGCGGCTGGGACCGGCCGTGGAAACCGCCGCGTATTTCGTCATCGCGCGGGCCGTGCCGGAAAGCGGGGAACTGGCCGTTGCCGCCGCTGTACGCGACCGTCGGCTAGAGATCACTCTGGAGGGTGCCGCCGACCTGGATGGCGACGGCGACCTTTCTGGCGCGCGGGACCGGGTCGCGGCGCAGGATGGCGACCTGGACGCGCACGGGAACGGGCTGATCAGGGTGAGCCTGCCATGCGAGTAGTGATCGCCGACGACGAGGCGCTGCTGCGCGATGGCCTGGCCGTGCTGCTGGACCAGGCCGGGTTCACCGTAGCGGGCAAGGCCGCAGACCCGGCCGAGCTGCGCCGCCTTGTTGCCACCGAGCGGCCCGACGCGGCTGTCGTCGACATCAAGATGCCGCCCAGCTATACCGACGAGGGTATCGTCGCCGCTCAGGAGATCCTGGACGCCTACCCGGGGACCGGGGTGCTGGTGCTGTCTCACTACCTGGAGTCGGGTTACGCGATGCGGCTGCTCGAGGGTCACCCTGGCGGGGCCGGCTACTTGCTCAAGGAACGCGTCTCCAGCATCGCTGTGCTCGCCGACGCGCTGCACCGTCTGGCCGAAGGCGAGTGTGTCATCGACCCGACCATCGTTTCCCGCCTGATCGCCCGCCGGGAACGCGACCGGCTGACGGGGCTATCCCAGCGCGAGCGCGAGGTACTGACGTTGATGGCAGAGGGTCGCTCTAACCTGGGAATCTCGCAGAAACTGTCGCTCAGCCCTAAGACTGTCGAGGCGCACGTGGGCAGCATCCTGCTCAAGCTCGGCCTCGACGGTTCCCCCGACGCCCACCGCCGGGTGCTGGCTGTGCTCGCCTTTTTGCGCACCGCACCGTAGCGCAGCGTTCTCCTGGCCTGAGCACGCTCACGTAGATGCCGCGACGACGGGAACGTGGCCGCCCGAGCAGATACCGTTCCAGGCGGCTGAGCGTCTGGCCGGGGTCGGCTAGCTGCGCGGCGGCGAAGCCGCGGATCGGGCCGAGCAGCCGGAACGCCCGTTCCCCGTCGGGACGGTCGGCCGGGCTGGCCATGCTGTTGTCCAGCAGCGTCCAAGATCCTGCGTCGCGTCGCGGTCCTCCTGGCCGCCGACCGCCTCGGCGGCGGCGTCGGTGAACGAGGCGGCGAACACCGACAGCCGCGCGAGCATCTGCTGGCCGGGTGCGGGCAGCAGGTCGTAACTCCACTGGATGGTGCTGGTCAGCGTCTGCTGCCGGCCGGGCAGGTCGGCCACGGCGCCCGGGCACTCCAGCTGCCCGGGCCTCCAGCGAGGTTGTCTGCTGGAGGGTCAATCTATCCCGCGGGGGGCGCCGGCGGCAGCCCCGCCGGACCCATGAAGGCGAAGACTTGGCTGGTGCCCGGCAGCAGCAGCAGGCCGTCGGCGGCCGACGGCGTCGGGAAGTGGTTTGCTGGCCTGCCGAAGGGAATCGAAACGACCTGCTTGCCATTGGCTGGGCTAAGGCCATGCACCGCGTCGTCGGCTCCAATCGTCCAGACCAGCCCATCGGCGATGATCGGCGCGTCGGCGGCGCCGTCGTCGTCGGTCCACAGTTGCTTCAGGTACGGGGCCTTAGCCGAAACCCTGATCGCCGTCACGCCGTTCGGACAAGGGACGTAGACGACCGAGCCCATCACCGCGTGCCCGCCGTCAGGGTCGCCGTGGCACACCGGAAGCGACGCGACCTCGCCATCCGCACCGCCGAGATGCCCCTGACGCAGCAGGTAGGCGGTGTCCGTCTTGCCGACTTGGAACACGAAACCGTTCACGACCACAGGGTCCCCGGTTCCGAGGTCGAGGTCACCGCCGCTGAGCTGCTGCCAGTCGCTGAGGTAGAAGATCGACTCAAGGCGCATGGCCGGCGAAAGCTCGAGCACCGCGTCGCTGTCGTCGTACGGCTGGCCGGCGCCGAGGTTGTAGCCGTCAGCGCTGGCCACGTAGACGTTCCCCTGAGGGTCGACGACCGGAGAGCTGCCGCCCATCCACACCGCTCCCCGATCCCTGCCGCTGCCGACCTGGAAATAATCCAGCGGCCCTCCTGTCTCCGGGATCGAGACGATATAGCCATGGGCAGGACCGTTGGGGCCGGGACAGTCACCGGCGTTCTGGCCGTAGGCGACGATCACGCGGCCGTGGTCGAGGGTCAGCCCTGGCCGTTGCAGCTGCGCGAGCTGGTCCTCGTCGGCGCTGGGCATCGCCGACTGGCTCAGCTCGACCTTGCCGGTGAACAGGTCGAGCCCGAAGAGGCGGTGCGACGCTTCCACGCCACGAGAGGAAGCCGGGCCTTCTATCAAGGTATCTGCGTCGACGAAGATCTCGTGACGGGTCAGGTCGATCACCGGGGTGCCGGTAATGCCCACCACGGGCGAGATGTCACCGCACGGCAGGTCGCCGGATGGCACGGGGTGCGCCAGATGACGTGACCACAGAATGTGCCCGCTGCTCGCGGCCATCACGTAGACGGTGTCGTTCTCGGTCGCCGCAACGACGCGGCCGTCGGCGACGAGCGGCTCGCCGTACAGCTGCCCGTCCAAGACCGGCGAAG
>DATHQE010000297.1:0-2750 GCA_035483035.1 Streptosporangiaceae bacterium
AGCGAGAACCAGCCCTGCGCGCCCTTGCCGCTGCCGGTGATCTCGATCTTCTCGGTGTTGTACGTGCACATGTGCGGCTCCTCAGCTAGCCAGGTAACGGCCGTAGAAATCCCAGACTTTCTGCCAGCCGTCGGTTGCAGCCTCCGGCCGGTACGCGGTGCGGTCCACCGAGAAGAATGCGTGCCCGGCGCCATCGTAGGTGTGGAACTCGTGCGGCTTGCCGAGGTCCTCAAGCACCTTGGCGAGCTCGGCCGTCTCGTCCGGCGTCGGATACTTGTCGTCGGCGCCAAACAGGCCAAGCAGCGGGCAGGAGAGGTCCTTCGCCAGCCCGACGATCGGCGCGACCTTGAGCGGCATGCCCTCGGGCGGCGGGTTCACGATGCAGGCGCCGTAGCAGTCGACGGCCGCGTCGAGTTGCAGGCTGCACGCGGCCAGGAACGACTGGCGACCGCCGGAGCAGTACCCGATGACGCCGATCTTGCCGTTCGAGCCCGTGAGCCCGCGCAGGTACTCAGCGGCCGCGCCAACGTCGCCGACCAGCCGCTCATCGGGTACGCCGCCGTTTGCGCGCGCGACAGCTGCGGCGTCGTCCGGGCTCGCGCCTGGAGCCTCCCGGTAGTAGAGGTTTGGCATCAGCGCGGCGTATCCGTGCGCAGCGAACTTCCTGACGATCTCCTTGGTCGAGGTGTCATAGCCAGGCATGTGGTGGATGACGACGACGCCGCCACGCGACGCCGCCCCGTCCCCGGGCACGGCCAGGTAGGCCTCGATCTCGTCATCACCGGCTCCGGTGATGGAGATAGTCGTGGCCGTTAGGTCCTCGCGCATCGCGCTGCTCACTCCTTCACGATCGTGCTTGAGGGGATATCCGAGCGATGTCCATACTGCCAGCCGTCGGTGCACGGCGTTTCCGCTGGAGTCGGCTTCGGCAATGCGCGACTATCAGTGCAGGCAGGGGGAGCCGCAGGCAGAAGGACCGGGGAATGATTAGCGTAGCGATCGGCGTAGGACTCGTGTTCCTCGTCATCGGGTCCGCGCTCGGCTGGCACAGCCACACCACGTACGCGGCACATGGCGACATTAAGGTCGCCAAGACCAGGCTACGCGGCGGCCGGAAGACCAGGTGGCGCAGCGCAGTGTGGGTCGTCGCGATCAGTGCCGCCCTGGTGCTGATTTCCTGGGATTGGCTGAGCCAGCACTGACCCCGCGCCGTCCAGTGCCGGGCAGCGGTGTACTAGCGTGATCTTCCTGCCGTCGACTGCTTCGGAGGCGATCTCGTGTCGGGTAACGACCTGCTGATAGACGGTTTCGGCCGGATCCGCGAGATCGTGCACGAAGTGCTGGACGGGCTCGGCGACGCTGACCTCCGCTACCGTGTCGACCCGCAAGCGAACTCGATCGGCTGGCAGATCTGGCATCTCACCCGGGTGCAGGACGACCACATCGCCGGCGCGGGCGGACTTGAGCAAGTGTGGTTCGGCGGCAGCTGGGCAGAGCGCTTCGGCTTGCCGCTCGATCCCGCCGACATCGGCTATGGCCACAACTCCGATGAGGTCGCAGTTGTCCAGGCGTCCGCCGATCTGCTCGCGGCCTACCACGATGCGACGTACGAGCAGACCGTCGAGTTCGTGACCGGGCTGACCGAGGCAGACATGGCCACGGTCGTCGATCGGCACTGGGATCCGCCTGTGACCATGGCGGTGCGGCTGATCAGCGTGCTCGCCGACGACCTTGAGCACGCGGGCCAGGCTGCCTTCATCCGTGGTCTGATTGACCGGCGCTGATCCCGCGGTTGGCGGCACGGCAGCCGGATCTGCAGACCCGGAAACACTTGAGCTCCTCAAAGATTGACAGCCTCAACTGAGCGCAGTAACGTTTGACTTGCTCAACTATTTAGGCGCTCAACGAGCAGGCCGACACAACCAGGGAGTATCCGCAGTGTCCGATCAGACCACCGCAGAGCAGCAGACCGTTGAGGTCGCTGGCTGCTTCTTCGAGCTGATCGGGAGGATTGTCGGGCAGGCCGAACAGCTCGCACAGGGCCTCGGCATCCCGGCGCCGTTCATCAAGGCGCTGCACACCCTGGACTGCCCGATGGCCATGAAGGAACTGGGCAAGCGGATGCACTGCGACCCGTCCTTCGTGACCCTGGTCACCGACATGCTGGAGAAGCGCGGGCTGGCCCGCCGCGAACCGCACCTGGTCGACCGCCGGGTCAAAAACATCGTCCTCACGGACGACGGGCTTGCGCTCAAGCGCCAGGTCGAGGCTGAGATCACGGCGCGGATGCCGTGGAACAAGGCCCTCTCCGAGGACGAGCGCACGCAGCTTCTTGCCCTGCTCCGCAAGATGCTCGCCGCCGACACAGGTGGCACGGCCACGGAGGATGCCATGAACGGCCCCCTGGCCAGCCTGCTCGTGAATGCATTGCACGAGCACACGTCCCACCCCGACCCAACCGGCCCCCCGCCGTCGACGGGGGAGGTGAAAGCGTCGTGAGCGAGCCATCGGTAGCCAGCTAGCACCGACCGGCCCTGCCCGCTAGCTCACGTAACGATCCGCCAGCGCGGGACCCGTAGGGGACCTGACCCTGGATATTGCGCGGCCCCATCGGACCGCAGCAAAGCATGAACACCCTTGATGGACTGACTGCGCCCTTAATGGACACGGACCGTAACGAAGGAGTCACGCTCACAATGCCTGCCAAGTCACCGGGCCTGGCGCGACCAGGTAGCACAGCCGCCATCGGC
>DATHQE010000298.1:0-2889 GCA_035483035.1 Streptosporangiaceae bacterium
CCCGCGCACCGGGAAGAACGCTTCGTCGACCCCGCGTTCATGCGCAGGCTGATGCTCGACGACACGTTCACCAAGATCGGCGACACGCTCGACATCGACGACGTGGCCCGCGTGCTGCTGGACGCGCTCGTGCCGCACTTCTCCAACGCGGCCGGCGTGCTGCTGCTGGAAAGCCTGATCGGCGACGACGAGCTCCCCTCGCATGGGCCCGACGGTTCGCTGCCACTGCGCCGGATCGCGCTGCTCCACGACAAGAAGGATCCCGCCTGGGAGGCAACCTTCCCCACCGGCGAGATCCTGCGCTACCCGCTCCACTCGCCGTACTACCGGTGCATGGACACCGGGGCGCCCGTGCTCGAGGCGACCATCAGCAAGAGCCAGGCGACCGATCTGGCCAAGGCCTGGCGGCGCAAGCCGGTGGCCAAGCTGCTTTCTGGTGCCTCCATGCTGCTCTTGCCGTTGATCGCGCGCGGCACCATCCTGGGCTTCTTGGCCTGCACCCGGCAGGAGGGGTTCCGGCGGTTCGACGCGTACGACGTCGAGATCGGGATGGACTTCGCGTCCCGCGCCGCCGTCTTCTTCGACAACGCCCGCCGCTATAGCCGGGAGCACGCCACCGCGCTGACCCTGCAGCGAAGTATGCTGCCGACCGGCCTGTCCTATCCCTCCTCGGTCGAGGTCAGGCATCGTTACCTGCCCGGCAGCAAGCTCATCGAGGTCGGCGGCGACTGGTACGAGTCCATCGCGCTGCCGGGCGGCCGGGTCGCGCTCGTGGTCGGCGACGTGGCCGGGCACGGCGTGCGCGCCGCCGTCACCATGGGCCGGCTGCGCACCGCCATCCACACCCTGGCCATGCTCGAGCTGCCGCCCGCCGATTCACTGCAGCAGCTCGACGAGCTCATGCATACCCTGGGCGAGCGCGAGCCGCACTTCGCCACCTGCGCGTACGCCGTCTACGACGCGGTGAGCGGCGTGTGCGAGGTCGCGGTGGCCGGCCACCTGCCGCCGCTGCTCGTGCACCCGGACGGCAGCAACGAACTGCTCGACGTCCCGCCCGCGCCGCCGCTCGGCATCGGCGACGGCGAGGTGGAGAGCCGCCAGTTCAAGATCGAGGACGGCAGCCTGTTCGTCCTGTACACCGACGGCCTGGTGGAGAACAAGGGGCAGGACATCAGCGACGGCCTGGCCCGGCTGCGCGGCATCTTCGGCCCGGGCTCGCCGACCAGGCCGCTCGAGGACCTGTGCAAGGCCACGCTGGACGGGGTGTACTCCGATCATCAGCGCGACGACATCGCGGTGCTCATCGCGCGGCTGCGGCGGCTGCCAGAAGACTGCTACGCCTCGTGGACGCTCGCACCGAAGCTGACCTCGGTACGGGAGGCACGTTCGGTCCTGGCCGAGCCGATGAAGCGCTGGGATCTGGAGGACCTGATCCCCACGACCGAACTGCTCGTCTCGGAGCTCGTGACCAACGCGGTCAAGTACTCACGCGGCGACGTCACGCTCCGGCTCGTCAACGAGAAGGCGCTGGTCTGCGAGGTGCTCGACAACTCCGGCGCACTGCCCAGGCTCCGGCAGGCCAACGGCGAGGACGAGAACGGCCGCGGCCTGCAGGTCGTGCGTCAGCTCTCCCAGCGCTGGGGCGCCCGCCGGACCGCGACCGGCAAGGTCGTCTGGTGCGAGCAGCCGCTGCCGGGCGGCGCCAGCGCGCTGGATGACGTGCAGCCCCTGCACTAGCTGGCGCTGTTCCCAGCTGGCGCTGTTCCTAACTGGCGCTGTTCCTAAGACGCAGGCCGGGCGAACGGGACGATCTGAGCCAGCGGCACATTCGCACCCGCCACGTGAGTCCTGTTACGGCCGGTTTGCTTGGCGTAGTAGAGGGCAGCATCGGCGGCGGTCAGCAAGTCGGTCAGCTCGCCCCCGGCCGCGTCCAGCGCGGTCACGCCGATCGAGATGGTCAGCCGGACGCAGGCCTCAGGCGTCTCCCCAGGCGCGATGGGGATGGACATCGTGGCGACGTGCGTTCGCAGCCGCTCGGCGATGATCAGCGCGTCCGCCTCGCCCGTGTGGGGCAGCAGGACGACGAACTCCTCGCCGCCGAATCTCCCCACCACGTCATAGACACGCAGCTGCTCGCGCAGCGTGTCGCTCAGCGCCCGCAGCACCGTGTCCCCGGCCAGATGACCGTGGGTGTCGTTGACCGCCTTGAAGTGGTCGATATCGATCAGGGCCACCGATAGCGGGCTGCGGGTCCTGATGGCCCGGGCGATCTCCGCCGTGGCCTCGCTCTCCCAGGTCGCCGCGTTCAGCAGCCCCGTCTTGGGGTCGACGCGAGACCTGGCGAGAAGCTGCGCGTGCATCATGAACCGGCGGGCCAGCAGCACGGTGGGCGCCGCGACGAGGGCCAGCACCGGGTTGAGGGCGACGACCACGGTGGTCAGGACGGCGAGGTCGAGCTCGGCGAAGTCAGCCTGCAAGGTCTCGCGGTCCAGGTCCAGGCGGAACCACCGCACCTGCGGATCGGAGAGCTTGATCGCGAGCCCGACCAGGGCCCGGTTGATGCGCCCGCCCGCGATCTCGGCCACGGCCACCGCGACGGTCCAGGTCAGAGCGTGCCTGCCGGTGCCGATCGCGCTGCCGGCGAAAGACGCGGGGAACGCGCGGAACAACAGCGCCGCCGCGCCGTAGGCCAGGCCGATGGCCGCGGCCGTGAACACCCGGCGGTGGACGACGCCCCGGTGGATGCGCCACTGGGTGAGCACGAGCAGC
Organism: Streptosporangiaceae bacterium; assembly: GCA_035483035.1. Classification (GTDB taxonomy): domain Bacteria; phylum Actinomycetota; class Actinomycetes; order Streptosporangiales; family Streptosporangiaceae; genus JAJYUU01. The sequence continues at coordinate 2,770 of DATHQE010000298.1, forward strand.
GGGATCGGGGCCACCATGGCGTAGAAAGGCGGCAGCAGGATCGCTATCGGCAGGACCCATACGGTCAGGAAGTCCCGGACCATGGCGCCCTGGGCATAGGCGATCCGGCGGGTGGCCGCC
>DATHQE010000299.1:0-12915 GCA_035483035.1 Streptosporangiaceae bacterium
AGTGGCCGACCGCGTCTATGCATACATCCAGCCGGACGGCTCCTGGTGGATCAACAACACCGGGTTTATGGTCGGCGAGCGCTCTGTCGTCAGCATCGACGCCTGCTCCACCCAGCGCCGGACCCGCGCGTACCTGGACGCGATCGCGTCGGTCACCCCGGCCCCGGTGACCACGCTGGTCAATACGCATCATCACGGCGACCACACGTACGGCAACAGCGAGTTCGGCGCCGTGACCATCATCGGACACGAGCGCTGCCGCGCCGAGGTGATCAGCGCGGGCCTGCTGGGCAACACCGGCATCTGGGAGCCGGTCGAGTGGGGCGACCTGCGGATCGCGCCGCCGACGGTGACGTTTACCGACCGGCTGCGGGTCTGGTCCGACGACATGCCCATGGAGATCCGCTATGTCGGGCAGCCGGCGCACACCACGAACGACTGCCTGATCTGGCTGCCCGACGACCAGGTGCTGTTCTCCGGGGACCTGCTCTTCAACGGCGGCACGCCGTTCCTGCTGATGGGCTCCGTGACCGGTGCCATCGACGTGCTCACGTCGGTGCTCGCGCCGATCCCGGCGCGCGTCATCGTGCCCGGTCACGGCGAGCCGTGCGGCCGCGACCTCATCGAGACGACGCTCGGATACCTGCGGTACGTGGTCGACCTCGCGCGGCAGGGCCTCGGCGCGGGCCTTCCGCCGCTGGAGACCGCCCGCCAGGCAGATCTCGGTGCGTACGCGGGCTGGCTGGACGCCGAGCGCATCGTCGGCAACCTGCACCGTGCCTATCGCGACCTGGAGCCGCAGCGACCGGATATCGACCTTTATACGGCCTTGACTGACATGGTCGCCTACAACGGTGGACGCCCCCTCTCCTGCCGTGCGTGAACAAGCCTGCCGCGCCTGAGGCAGCCTGCCAGGTCGGGTTACGATGCGGCCTATGCGCTTCGCGATCTCGATTCCGCAGTTCTACGCCGACGGCGAATTCGATCCGGCGGAGTTCCGTAACTACTTCCTCGGCGTTGAGCAGCTCGGATTTGAGAGCGCCTGGACGCAGGAGAACGTGCTCAGCGCCTCGCCGCAGCTCAGCCCCCTGGAGGTCATGACCTACGCGGCGGCGTGCACGCAGCAGATCCGGCTCGGCTGCGTAGTGTTCGTGTCCACGCTGCACTCGCCGGTGCACCTGGCGAAGAGCCTGGCGAGCCTCGATCAGCTGAGTGGCGGCCGGCTCGACGTCGGCGTCGGGACGGGCGGCAAGCACCGGCCGTTCGCGGCGTTCGGGATGAGCCCGGAGCGGTATGTCGCCAGGTTCACTGAAGGCGTGCAGCTCATGAAGGCGCTTTGGACGCAGCCACGGGTCACCTTCGACGGAGAGTTCTTCCAGCTGACCGACGCCGCCATGGAACCGAAGCCGGCCCAGAAGCCCTACCCGCCGCTGTGGTTCGGCGCGAACACCGAGCCCGCGCTGCGACGCGCGGTCCTGCTCGGCGACGGCTTCTTCGGGGCCGGCTCGTCACCGACCGCGAAGTTCGCTGAGCAGGTCCAGATCGTGCGCGCAGCGCTCGCCGCGGATGGCCGCGATGCCGCCGACTTCCCCATTGCCAAGCGCGTCTACATTGCGGTGGACGACAACACCACCCGAGCACGGGACCGGATCAACGCGGCGATGGAGCGGCTGTACGGACGGCGGGTCCCCGACATCGAGGCGGCGGCCATCGCCGGCAGTCCCGCTGACTGTGCCGCCGAGCTCGCGAAGGTCGCTGCCGCTGGCGCCGAGCTGATCCTCTTCACGACCGTGTTCGACCAGGCGGAGCAGGCCGCACGGCTGGCCGCTGAGGTCATGCCCCGGCTCGGCTAACCAGCTCGCCTCGGCAGCGCCCTGCGCCGCCGCCGCTTCTACAGCGCGGCGATGGCGGCCAGCGTCGCGAGCAGGAAGGTCACGATGGCGAGCACCCCGTGGCTAGCCGGGATGAGCGGGCGCAGGCTCCAGCCGGACCTGGCCGGATGCTGGCCGAGGTTACGGTCCAGTAGCTCCTCCACCAGCTTCTGGCCCAGGGCCTCGTCTTCCAGGGCACGCTCGATCAGCTCGTCTGGCACGACGCCGCTTCGCTCCTCCGGCTGCGCATGCCCGCCCGGATACGGCGTCCAGATCGTGACGGTAGAGATGCCGAGGCCGATGGCCGGTGCCATGAACCCGAGCGCCACGAAGGACAGGATCCTGGCGCCGGATAGCAGGAAGAGGATCCAGAACAGCAGGCCGATGAGGTTGAGCCCCGCGTGCCCGGCGAGGATGGGCAGGGACATGCCCTCCCGCTGGCCGGGCTGGCGCCGGATCCCGAGCGTGCCGCCGCGCGCAAACCAGCCGCGGAGCATGATCGCGCCCAGGGACTCGGTGGCCAGCCAGACCACCAAGGCGGCGACATCGAGCCCCCGGCCGGTTGGCATGCCTCAGCCCCCGCCCGCTGCGGTCACGGCGCGGGCACCGCTGGCTGCCAGCGGCCGGAACGCGAGATCGGACATCGGTGCCAACTTTCCGCTGGTTCAGTCACTGAAATTACCCTGGCCAGGAGGGCCCGAAGCACTCAGGATGCCGTCCTGAGGGCTGGCAGCGGGCGCCGGCTCGCTGACCCTGATACTGGTCGAAGGCAATCCCTTCGAGACATCCGGGCTACCCGCGCCATTAACCGCATCTGGTGCGGCGGCCTAGCGCCCGGGCCTCGCCGCGACCAGGAAGCAGGAATCCTCATGCGCATCGCATCTGTCAGCCAGCGACTGAGCCTGATCGTTGCTGGCGGCGCCATCGACGTCGAGGTAGCCAGCGACGGCCGGTTCGAGTCGGATGCGGCCGCGGTCTACCCGCGCTGGGAAGAATTCACGCAGTGGGCAGCGACTGCCTCGCTGCCGGATCCGGTGGCGTTCGCACCGCACGACCTCGGCTCGCCGTCCCCGGCGCCGCGGCAGGTGTTCGGCATCGGCCTGAACTACAGCGAGCATGTGGCCGAGTCCGGCTTTGCCAAGCCCGTTACCTCCCCGCCGGTCTTTACGAAGTTTGCGTCCTGCATCACTGGTCCGCAGGGTGAGATCACCCTGCCGCCGGGTGGCCACACCGACTGGGAAGTCGAGCTCGTGGCGATCATTGGCCGCACTGCCGCGCGCGTGCCGGCCGGTGCCGCGTGGAGCCACGTGGCTGGCTTGTGCGTCGGCCAGGACGTGTCGGAGCGGATCCTCCAGATGGCGACGACTCCACCGCAGTTCAGCCTCGGCAAGTCCTATCCGGGCTTCGGCCCGGTCGGTCCGTGGCTGGTCACCGTGGACGAGTTCGACGACCCGGACGACCTCGAGCTCGGCTGCCTGATCAACGGCGCGCAGATGCAGAAGGCCCGGACGTCCCAGCTGATCTTCACGGTGGCCGAGCTGATCGAGCAGCTGTCGGCGGTGACGCCCCTGCTGCCGGGCGACGTTATCTTCACTGGCACCCCGAGCGGCGTCGGCATGGGTCGCACGCCGCCGCGCTGGCTCGCCCCGGGTGACGTGCTGACCAGCTATATCGAGGGCATCGGCGAAATGCGCCACACTTTCGTGGCGGGTTAGACGGCGTCGGCTCGCGTTACCTCGGATCGGTGTGGCGTCGGCTGGTCAGCCGCGACGCTGCTTCGGGAGCGCGTACTCGCATTCCTCGCGCGCTGACGGGCAAGCGGACAGCCGGCGCGGCATGCATGGAACGACATTCCCTGGGCAGCTTGGCGCCGTCGGCCAGGGCCGGCGGACGCTAACTCGAGAGGGACATCCATGATCGTCCTCGGCATTATCCTCCTGCTCATAGGCTTCCTCGCCAAGATCGCGATTGTCTGGACGCTCGGCATCATCGCGCTCGTGGCAGGCCTGATCCTGATGCTGCTCGGCTCCATGGGCCGGGCAGTCGGCGGCCGACGGCATTATTGGTAACCACGGCGGGCCCGGCTTGCGGCCGGGCCCGCCGGGCCCGGTCGGCGCTAGTCGGCGGCTGCGGCCATGGCCTCGCGAGCGGCGCGGATCGCGCGGCGCTTGCCCGAGTCCAGGTACTCCTCGATCCGGGTGATGTGGCCATCCCGGACCTGCAGGTACATCGCCGCGTGCAACTCGACCCCAGAACCGTCAGGCAGCGTGCCGCGCAGCACATGCTGCTGGAGCACGCCGTCGTCGACCACGGCGCGCCTGATTACGTCGTAGCGCAGTCCTGAGACCACTCGATGCAGGCCAGCGAGGACCTTCAGGTTGTCCTCGACAGACTGGTCGATGAGGTCGTCGTTGTGCCAGATCAGTGCGTCCGGCGCGTAGATGGCGCGCACCGCGTCGATGTCACCGGCCTCGAGCGCGCTGAAGAAGCGGACGACCAGTTCCTCGGTCATGAATGTCTCCCTCTCTAGCTCAGCGCACGGCCTGCGCGCTGAGCGCGGCGATGAGGCGCTCGTACCCCCAGGCGCCCGCTACGGGCATCGGGAAGACCACCGGCAGGTCGACGCCCGCAGCTCGGTACTCGGCCAGCCGGCGGGCACACCCGGCGGCGTCACCGTGCGCGACAAACGCGTCCGCGACGTGCTGCGGCACGTGCAGCGCGGCGCCGGTCCGGTCGCCGGCCAGCGTGCACTCCCGGGCTAGATCCAGCTGGCCCGTATCGTCGTGGGCGCCGAACAGCCGGCCGGCCGATGGGTGCAGGATGTAGCGCGGCACGACCTCGCGCGCTGCCATCGCGCCGAGGGCCGGATCGTCGGCCAGGCATGTATGCACCACGCAGGCGATCTCCACCGCGGCTGCGTCCCGCCCGGCAGCCACGGCGGCCGCGCGCACTAGTCCTGCCGCGGCACCGGCCTGCGCGGGCGACATGAGATTCAGGATCACGCCATCGGCGATCCGGCCGGCCAGCTCGAGCATCCGCGGCCCGAGCGCGGCCAGGTAGACCGGCAGGTCCGGGCGGACCGGCGGGCTGTCCAGCGGCACCATCCCGGTACGGAACAGCTGGCCGGCAAAGCCGGCCGGGTCACCGGCGAGGACCGACCGCACGACCGCCACGTATTCGGCCACCATCGGCAGGGAACGGAACGGGGTCAGCCCGAAGCGCCCGTTCATCACATCATTCGCCACCCCCAGGCCGAGCAGGAACCGGCCCTCGGACGCCTGATCGAGCTGCGCGGCGGTCTTTGCGGCGAGCACGGGCGGCCGCAGCGCGGCGTTCATGATCGCCGTGCCAACACGGACCCGGCTCGTCGCGGCGATGACAGGGTGACATAGCGCGAGCGCATCGCCGTGACCCTCGGCGACGAAGACCGAGCCGAATCCGGCCGCTTCGGCTGCGGCGGCGACCTGCCCGATCGCCCCGGCCGGCAGGCCACTGTGCGAGGCGATTGACAGGCCCAGCGGACTGGCCGGCACTCCGAGCGCGTCGGCAGTAGCCGTCATGACAGGACCTCCTGGCTGGACTCGAACTGCGACCGCAGCTCGCGCTTGAGTACCTTGCCCGTCGTCGTTCGCGGCAGGGCGTCAGTGAACTCGATCGTCTTCGGGCACTTGAAGTGCGCGAGCCGGTCCCGGCACCAGTCGATGATGTCCGCGGACGATGCCGTAGTGCCGGCTGCCGGGATGATGACCGCATGTACCGCCTCGCCCCAGGTCGCATCGGAGCGGCCGACGACCGCGACGTCGGCGACTGCCGGGTGCTCGGCGAGTACGGCCTCGACTTCGGCCGGGTAGATGTTCTCCCCGCCGCTGATGATCATGTCCTTGGCCCGGTCCAGGATGTACAGGTAGCCGTCCGCGGTCAGGCTGGCGACGTCGCCGGTCCGGTACCAGCCGCCGTCGGCAAAGGCTGCCGCCGTTGCCTCGGGATCGCGCCAGTACCCGGCGAAGAGGCACTCCCCTCGGATCAGCAGCTCACCTGGACTGTCGGCGGGCATGTCGCGGCCGTCCGGATCGACGATGCGCACCTCCCAGCCGAACGACACCCGGCCCGCGCTGGCCAGCCGCGGATGTCCCGGTGAGTGATCCGCCGGGGCGAGCAGGCTGATCATGCTCTGGCTCTCGGTGTTGCCGTAAATTTGCCGGAACCGGCACCCGAACGCCTCGAGCGCAGCCGTGAGTGAGGCCGGCGTGATCGGCGCGGTGCCATAGGCGATCTCGCGCAGGCTGGCCAGATCGGGCTGCTCGCGCTGCCGGATCTCGGCGACCAGCATGTCGATCAGCGACGGCCCGGCGGTGAAGAACTCAATCCGGTCCCGTTCGATTGCGTCGATGACGGTAGCCGGGCTGAACGCGGTGTGAAGGTGCACGGTCCCGGCCGTCAGCAGTGCCTGCAGGCACTGGCCGAAGCCGCCGAGGTGGAACAGCGGCAGGATCTGCAGGTGGTGCGAGCCCGCGACCTGGTCGCCGATCTCGATCGCGAAATCGGCGACGCTCATCATGAGTGCGCCGTGCCGCAGCGGGATCGCCTTGGCCCTGCCGGTCGTGCCGCTGGTGTGGACGAGCGCCAGGATGTCGTCACCGGACAGGCGCGGCCGGGCCGGCATTGGTCCGGTCAGCGCGCCGCCATCGAGCCAGCCGGGTGGTACCGGCCCGCCGCCGCCGATCGCGGCCCGGATATTCGCGGTCGGCCAGGCCGCGTCTACCAGGCCCGTGAACTCGGCGTCGGCGGCGACGGCAGTGGGCTCCACCAGGCCGAGCACGTCGGCGAGCTCGCGCGCTGACAGGCGCCAGTTAACAAAGGCGGGCGTCGCGCCGGCCCGCAGCAGGGCGAACGTCTGGATGAGGAAGTCGGCGCTGTTCTTCGCGACGATCGCGACAACGTCTCCAGGTCCGATCCCGAGCGCCGCCCATCCCCCTGCCTTCCGCTCGAACTCGGTCCGCAGCTGCGCGTAGGTGTACGTCGCTCCCCTGTCGTCGGCCAGGGCCATGACATCCGGGTGTACCGTGGCGCGCCATTCGAGCACGTGAATCCAGCTCTGCATCGCGTCCTTCCTCCGCCGGTGGTTCCCGTCGCAGCGCAGTTAGTGGCTCGCCACCCAGTCCGAGATCAGGTCGGCTGCCCGCGTTCGGGCGCCGTCCGGCTCCTGCAGGTAGTGGTCGGCTCTGATGTACTCCAGGCGCTTGTCCGGGGCAGCCAGCGCGTCGTAGAGCGCGCGCGCGTCGCTGTCGTAGACGCAGGCGTCGGCCGTTGCGTGGATCACCAGCGACGGCACCATGACCCGGGCGAGGTGCGGCGCCGCGATGCACTGCGACGTGCGCAGGCTCCACATCGACAGCCAGCTGCGCAGAGTGGCGACCGTACCGACGCCGAAGACGCCGTAGTTGGCCTTCAGCGGGTCACCCAGATAGCACCAGTTCGGCCGCCGGTCCGACGGCTCGATCGCGGGGTCGATCATCCGCAGGTCTGCCCAGCTGCGTGGGACGACGAACAGCCGGTCCCTGGCCCGCGTGGATGTAAGGGCGGCTAGCTGGCCGAGCGCCCAGTCGGTGATGCGCTCGTTACGGGCGCGCTGCGCGGCGCGGTACCGCGCCTGGAAGTCGTCGGGGTAGGGCGGCCCGTTCTCGGGGTTGAACGGATCGAGCGCCGGGTCGGTCGACAGCGGGTCGGTCTCGTCGGTGACGGACGGATCGAGCCAGTTCGTCAGCACTTCGGGGCGGCCCGAGTGCGCGGCGAGCGCGACGAACAGATCGGCGGGCGGCAGGCGCTCGATCGCCGGCACCGGGCGCATGCCTGTAACGGGCCGGACGTTCGGCTCGACGGCCTGGGACTGGTAGGCCGACATCAGCGAGCCGCCGCCGGAGTTCCCGAGCAGCACGATCCGGTCGGCGCCCGCCTCCTCGCGCAGCCAGCGCATGCCGACGCCGATCTCCGCGAGGGCATGGTCGAGCAGGAAGTGTGCCTCGTTGCCGCGGAAGCGGGTGTTCCAGCCGAGGAAGCCGAACCCGCGCTCGGCCAGGTAGCTCGCCAGGTAGTGCTCGGCGAAGTCCACGTTGTAATGCGTGGCGATAAAGGCCGTCGTCGGCCGGACTCCGGCTGCCCGGTGGTAGATGCCCTGGCACGGATGGCCGCCCGCGCCGGCCCGGCCGACGATCGGCGACGGCAGGCCGACGAATTCCCTGACGATCTCGGTCACCGGCCGCTCCGACTCCTTGGCTACTGGCGTGGAAGTGAAACTGAGTTTAGATTTAGTTCTGGGCACAGCACCAGTCCCAAGGAGGTCGTGATGGAGTGGCGGAACGAGGAGTTCGACCTCGGCGGTGTCAATCACCTGGCGCTGGTCTCCTCGGACATGAAGCGGACCGTGGAGTTCTACACCCAGGTACTCGGGATGCGGCTGATCAAGACGATTGACCTGCCGGCCGGGTCTGGCCAGCACTTCTTCTTCGACATGGGCGGCGGCAACGCGCTGGCGTTCTTCTGGTTCCCGGACGCACCCGACCCGGTGCCGGGCGTGTCCGCGCCGGTCACGGTGCCGGGCCTTGGCGAGTGGACGAGCGCGGTCGGCTCGATGAATCACGTCGCCTTCAACGTGCCCGAGGAGCGCTTCCTGGACTACCGCGCCAAGCTCAAGGCCAAGGGCGTCCGGGTCAGCCCGATCCTCGATCACGACGACAGTGAGCTCGGCGTAGCGGCTGAGCTGCATCCGGGGGTCTTCGTCCGCTCGTTCTACTTCCAGGACCCGGACGGCATCCTGCTCGAGTTTGCCTGCTGGCGCCGGGTCATGGGCCAGCCAGGGGACGTCCGGCACGAGCCCAAGACGGCTGCGGACCGCACCGGCGTGCGGGTCTGACGCTTGCTCTCGCTGATCCATGTCCTGGAGTGGCGGGCTGCCGTCACCCCAGCTGCGGTGGCGCTGACTGACCACCGAGGCGCCGAGCTGACCTACGCGGGGCTGGCCGCGGCGACGCAAGAGCGCGCCGCACTGGTCGCGGCGGCGGGCATCAGGCCGGGCGACGTGGTGCCAATCATCGCCCGCAACCAGGTCGGCTGGGTCACCGCCATGACCGGCCTGATGCGGGCGGGCGCGCTGCCGGCCGCAGTCAACTGGCGGCTGGCGACGCCGGAGCTGACCGCGCTGCTGGCGCTGCTTCGGCCGGCCGCGATCGTCGCTGATGCGGACTGCGCGGCCGCGGCCTGGCAGGCTGCCGCGGGGCTGGCCGACCCCGTTACCGTCCTGACGATCGTCGACGACGCGGCGGCGCCGCCCGGTGCCCGGCGGCTGCCCGGCCGGCCGACGGAGCGGCTCCGCGGGCCGGAGCCCGCGATCCTGCTGCACACCAGCGGGACCACCGGGCGGCCCAAGCTGGTGCCGCTGACGCATCAGCAGCTGGTCATGGCGGCCATGTTCATGAAGCTCGAGGTGCCCGAAGCGCTCCTAGGCACCCGGCACCTGAGCGCGCTGCCGCTGTTCCACGTCGCCGGGCTGGCCAATCTCGGATATGCGCTGTTCACCGGCGGCCACCTGCACGTGCTCGGCGCATTCGAGCCGGCCGGTTTCGTCGACGAACTGTCGTCGCGGCGGATCCAGCTGACCCAGCTGGTGCCGACGCTCATCCACGCGGTTACCAGCGAAGTCAGCGCACGGCCCGAGCCGCCGGATCTGAGCAGTCTCGTGGAGATCGTGTACGGGGCATCGCCGATCCGGGCTGACCTGCTGGAGCGGGCGGTCGGGGTGCTGGGCTGCCGGTTCCGGCAGAACTACGCCAGCAGCGAGACCGGGCCATTGCCCATCAGCTCGCTGTCGCCCGCCGACCATGACCCGGCGCTCGGCCTGCTCGGCACGGCCGGCCGCCCCTCGCTCGGCTGGGAAGTGCGGCTCGGCGACCGGGGCGAAATTCAGGTCCGCGGCGCCGCACCGCTGCCGGGCTACTGGGACAATCCGCAGGCGACGCTGGACTCGGTCACCCCCGACGGGTTCTACCGGACCGGTGACGTCGGCACCATCGACGCGGCCGGCTACCTCACCATCGTCGACCGGCTGCGCGATGTCATCATTACCGGCGGCGAGAACGTGTTCCCGGCCGAGGTCGAGGCGGTCCTGGCGCGGCACCCGGGCGTCGCGGACGTCGCCGTCATCGGCGTCCCCGACGAGCGCTGGGGCGAGACCGTGCACGCGGTGGTCGTCGCCCGCAGCGCTGGACTGTCTGCTGGCGACGTCATCGGGTTCGCCCGCGAGCAGCTCGCCGGGTTCAAGTGCCCGACCGGCGTGACGATGGTCGAGGCCCTGCCGCGGAACGCGACCGGCAAGGTGCTGCGTGCCGCGCTGCGCGAGCCGTTCTGGGCTGGCCGGGACCGGCGGGTCTCGTGACTGTGCCATTGGGTCGCGCCGCGACTGTGCCGCCGGGTCGCGCCGCGACTATGCCATTGGGTCGCGCCGCGACTGTGCCGCCGGGCCGGACCGAGAAGGTGACGCGCAAGGGGCGCGAGACGGACGAGGCGTTCCGCGCTGCCGCGCGCACGGTGTTCGCCAGGGACGGCTACCTTAACGCCAGGATCAGTGACATCGCCGAGGCCGCCGGCCGGTCGGTGGCCTCGTTCTACAACTACTACGACACCAAGGCCGATCTGCTGATCGCCCTGGCAGAGGAGTTCCACGCCGAGGCCACCGCGATGGCAGTGCTGCCGTACCGGACGGGCCTGTCCGACGAGGACGCGCTGCGCGAGGCGGTGGCGGGCTTCTGGCGCACCTACGCCAAGCGGCGCGGCGAGCTGATCGGCATCTTCCAGGCTGCGATGGTCGAGGGCCAGTTCCGGGACCGGTGGCTAGAGCTTCGCAGCGAGGCGGTCAGTCGCATCGCCGCGCAGGTCCGGCGGGCACAGACCGAGGGATTCTGCCCCGGCGTCGATCCGGTGCTAACCGCCTCGGCGCTGTCGGCGATGCTGGAGCACTTCTGCTACATCTGGCTGGGCCAGGGCGGCGAGAAGGACGTGCCGTTCGACGACGAGCGGGCCCTGGACGCGCTCGCCACCATCTGGGTCAGATCCGTTTACTGGCGCTGACGCTGGGGGGACATCATGGAGCTGACCACAGCGCGGTCAGCTGAGCTGGGCTGATGTTGCCGCCGCTGCACACGACCGTGACGTCGCGGTCGGCAAACCTGGCCGGATCGGCGAGGACAGCCGCGAGCGCCGCTGCGCCGGACGGTTCTACGAGGTTGCGCGTCTTTTCGATCATCAGCCGGGTCGCCTGCGCCAGCTCGGCGTCGGAGACGAGCACGAAGTCGTCGAGCAGATCCCGCAGGATCTGCTGCGGCAGCTCGAACGCGGTCCGGGTAGCGAGGCCCTCGGCGAACGTGCTCGTGCTGTCCTCGACCAGTGACCCGGCCTGCCATGACCGGTACGCGGCGGGGGCGGCCGCCGACTGCACGCCGATGACCTCGATGGAGGGCCGGACCGCGTTGGCCACGAGGCACGCTCCTGCCGCACCGCTGCCACCGCCGACCGGCACGACAATGACCTCGGTGTCAGGGCGCTCGGCCAGGATCTCGAGGGTGTAGGTGCCGACGCCGGCGATGAGATCGGGCTCGTTCCCGGAATGGATGTAGCGGTATCCGTGCTCGGCAGACTCCTTCTCGCACCGCTCGCGCGCCTCGTCGAAGTCTCGGCCGTGGAACACGATCTGCGCACCGAGGGCCTGCATCGACTCCACTTTGACTGGGTTGGCCTGCTCGGGCACGAAGATCGTCGCCCGCACGCCGAACAGGTTGGCTGCGTAGGCAATGGACTGGCCGTGATTCCCCGTGGACGCCGACGCGACGCCGCCGTCACGCTCGGCAGCGCTCAGCTGGCTGATCAGGTTCACGCCGCCGCGGACCTTGAACGCTCCGACTGGCAGGTGGTTCTCGTGCTTGACCCGCAGTCGTGCGCCGGTGAGGGTATCCAGCGCCGGGTAACGGTACAGCGGCGTCGGGCGCAGGTACGGGGCGATGCGCTCACGCGCCGCCAGGACGTCGGCCAGGTCGGGGATATGCGTTGCGGTCATGGTCCGGTTCTACCACGGCACCAGAGCCGAGTTGAAATGCACGCAGGGCAAATGTGAGGATACGCCAGTGACTATTACCACGCAGGTTTATTCCGATGACACAATTCCGCAAAACCTCACGTGGCAGGCGTTGTCATTTCTGCGCTGCGAGTGGCCTTTCCTGTTCACCGGGACCAACCGCCTGCGGACCCGGCCGGTTGGCGGCTGGGGGACCACGTGCGTCGTGCAAGCTGACGGCGAAGTCCTGCTCAGCTACGCAGAAGTCCTCCGGCTGACGGCCGTGCGAGCTGGTGAGCCGGCCCGCGTGCTCGGTCTCAGCAACGTATTCACGTTTCCTCCGTACCGGCGCGAAGGTCACGCGTCGGCGATTATGCGCGCGGTCGCGGACATCATTCATGACAGCGATGGCGAGCTGGCCATATTGTTCTGCGATGAAGAGCTGGCGCCATTTTACGGAGCGCGCGGCTGGCAAGTGGCCCCGGCCGGCTCGATTCAGGCGCCAGGCACCGCGCCGCGGACGATGGCCTGCGCTGGTCCCGCGCTCGGCACTCGGCTTGACACCTGGCTGGCGGCCGCCCCGCTCGTCCTGGATGCGCGGTGGTGACTTCACTCGACACCCCGCCGGGGCGTAGTCTCGGGTTCGGCGCGCGGGGCGCCGCCGGGTCCGCGGACAGGGCCGAGCCCACCCGAGCAGGTTTGTCACGAACGGTACTGGCTGATCAGCCTCCTTTCGGCCTGACGATGCGGACCGCAGGTGGTGAAAGGGGGTTGGCACCATGCCATCCGTGTCTCTGCCCGACGACGCCAGCCTGGAGCAGCTCCGCAAGCAGGCCAAGGACGTGCGGGACCTGGCCCGCGCGGGCGTGCCTGGAGCCCTGGATCTGGTCGCCGAGTATCACCCGAAGGGCGCGCACGCGGTCACGCTGACCGGCGCGCAGCTTG
>DATHQE010000300.1:0-6102 GCA_035483035.1 Streptosporangiaceae bacterium
GCCGCTGGGTACTCGGCCAGGATGCCCGCCGTCAGCTCCAGGACCGATTCGAAGTCGACCAGGTGGCGCTCGGTCCGGAGTTCTTCGTAGCTCGCGTAGATCCTCGACATCGTGATCGGATCCAGCGGCGGAGTACGGCCAGCCTTGGCGCTGGCAGCCGGGAAGTCATCGGGCCGGACCTGGGTGACCTTGGCCCACTCGATCTCGGCGGCCGCGTCTCGCAGCTCGGGCAGGCCGGCCGAGACGCGCAGCCGTCGTGCCGCCTCAGCCACCAGGCCAATCTTGGACTCGACGACCTCTGGCGCCCGGCCGCCCACGGTCGACGGCCAGAAGTGCGTCAGCTGGCGAAGCGCGGCCGAGTGAAACGTCCTGGCCTGCACTTTGTCCAGGCCCGCGCCTGGCGCGACCTGTCCAAGCTGGCGCAGGCGTGCGCGCAGCTCACCAGCCGCCCTGGTGGTGAATGTCACAGCGAGCACCCTCGCCGCATCGGCCTGGGCCGTGGCCGCCAGGTAGGCAATCCGGTGGGCGACAGCGCGCGTCTTGCCCGTGCCTGCCCCGGCCAGCACGCAGACGGGGCCACGGGCAGCCAGCGCGACCTGGCGCTGCTCAGGATCGAGACCAGCGAGCACCGCTTCCGGGCCCTCAGCGGCCGCAGCGGCAGCCGATACTGGCGTTAGCGTCTGAGCATCCCGATCTGGCACGGTCGCGCGGCCTCCCCTCAGTAGGCGCTGGCACAGGCCGGGTAAATCACCCTGGCGCCGCCAGACGACATACTTCCGCATGCCACCGACGCCTGCGAGGCTGGCCGGGAAGTGCGCGAGCGTCGTCGGCGTTAGTAAGGTTGTCCTGGACGTTGTGGATGAGGAGAGTCGGAGTGGCGCAGCCGCTGACGATGTACACCACCACCTGGTGTGCTTACTGCCGGAGACTCAAGGGCCAGCTGGCAGCCGAGGGGATCGAGATCGCCGAGGTGAACATTGAGGAAGACCCCACCGCTGCGGATTACGTCATGTCGGTGAACGGCGGCTTCCAGACTGTCCCGACTGTCCTGTTCCCGGACGGCAGTGCCATGACGAACCCGTCGATGGCTGCGGTTAAGCAACGCCTAGGCGAGCTCGCCGGATCGAGATGACCAGCAAGCGATGACCACTAAGCGCAGCCGCCGCACGAAGGCGGCCAGAGGAGCGCACGCCGCCGAGGCCAGCACCGACACAGCCGCGATAGAGACCGGCGACGTGTCGGCGAGCGCCGCAGCGGTCAGCGCCGACGGCAATGCGGTCGTGACGGGCAGCGTGATCAGCGCCTCGGCGGCAAACGGCGCCCCGGTGACTGCGTTCGTGCCAGATAACGCGGTGGTCAGGCGCACGAAGGATGGCTGGCGAGTCGGCAGTGACGACCTGCCTGACCTGACTTGCGCCATGATCCTCGCTGACTTGCTCGCGGCGGAGAACGGCATGACCGACGCTCCGCCGCAGAAGCCGGCCTGCGAGCCGACCCTTGCCAGCGAAGCCGGCCGGCTGCGGGCCACCGTTGGCCAGCTTGAGCACGCGCTAGCGACCCGGATCCGGGTCGAGCAGGCCATCGGCGTGCTCGCCGAGCGGCATCGCATCAAGCCGCGTCAGGCGTTCGAGCAGCTCAGGGAGGCGGCCAGGAGCCGCGGCCGCAAGGTCATCGACATCGCTGGCGACGTCGTGGCCAGCGCGACGAACCCGCTCCTCCAGCTTCCCGATGAGCTGTCCCGCCCGCGCTCGGGTCCGCGCCGCGGTGCGCGCCAGCCCTCGGGCGCCCAGTAACACTCGTCCTTTTCAGGGCTTTTGCCGGGCTGACGCTGTCCGTGCGCAGCGCGGCCGGTGCCCGCCATTGGGCGTGAGATTGGCTTTGCTGCCCAACATGGGGCAGCAAAGCCAACTTGATGCCCTATCGCGGCCGGAACGGGGCCACCCAGAGGCTCTCGCGGCCGGGAACGGGGCCACCCAGGGGCTCCCAGGGCGCTCTGGTGGCCACCGGTTCGCTACTGGGGCCCATCTTGTGGCAGCAGTGGCCAAGTCTTGCCCTAAAAGCGGCGACCGGGCCGACGGCGGGCGCCCCAGGTGCGGGCCGGGTCGGGCGGAGCAGCATCCAGGCTGCGCTCAACCCGACGGCGGCGATTCAGGCACCCCCGTTACCTTCCGTCATGAATTATGCCGTTGGGTTGACCCGATGTGACCGGGGGTAACTAGCCGTTCGTGGACCGTGCGAGGGTCCGGGACGAGGGCGGAGGACGTGGACGACGGCGCATCGCCAGGTCGGCTGCTCATCATCGGCGGGGCCGAGGACCGCTGCTGCGGCGCGGGCTTGCTGGAGCGGTTTGTTGAACTGTCTGGCGGCGACGATGCCCGGATCGTGCTCGTCACGACGGCGACGAACATGCCCGAAGAAGTACTCGCCGACTACGAGCGGGTCTTCCGCAAGCTAGGCGTCGAGCAGACAAGCGAGCTGCGTCTGCGCGGGCGCAGCGACGCGGACGGCGAGGACGCGGCAACCTTGCTGTCGGATGCCACTGGCATCTTCTTCAGCGGCGGCGACCAGTCCAAGCTGCGCACCCTGGTCGGCTCGCGCGCCAACGACATCGTCAGCGACCGCCTGGCCGGCGACGGCCTGGTCGTGGCCGGCACCAGCGCGGGCGCCACGGCGATGGGCCGCACCATGATCCTCGGTGGCGCCGGGCCCGGCGTATCAGCGGCCGCGGTCCGGACGGGCCCTGGCCTCGGGCTGATCCCGAAGGCGCTGATCGACATGCACTTCGGCGAGCGCGGGCGGCTGCCGCGGCTGCTCAGCGCCGTCGCGCTGGATCCCGACCACCTCGGCATCGGCCTCGATGAGAACACCGGCGTTCTGGTGGAGGGCAACCGCTTCGAGGTGCTGGGCAGCGGCGTGGCAACAGTCGTGGACGCCGAGGACGCGACGGTGGTGCACCCGGCCGGGGACTGCGATCCGATCACGCTCTTCGGCGTCCGGCTGCACCTCCTGCCCGCCGGGTGCCTGTTCGACTTCGACACGCGGACGCCCACGATCGGGCCCGCGCACGACCGGTACTGAACTCACGACCGGCACCGGGCCCACGACCGGCACCGGGCCCGCGACCGACCCAGATACGACCCAGACAGCCGAGGGAGCGGACGTGCGTTTCATTGACCTGCGGCACCTGAGCGGGCCGAACGTGTTCACAGCGAGCCCGGTGGCCGTCGCGCGGCTCGAACTCGACGACCTGACGTGCAAGGAGACGACCGACTTCGGCGGATTCGCCGAACGCCTGACCGAGGTGCTGCCCGGCCTGGCAACGCACCACTGCGCGGCGGGGCAGCCGGGCGGGTTCCTGTCGGCGATGGCGAACGGCACCTACTTCGGTCATGTCACCGAGCACGTCATGCTGGAGCTTTCCGGTCTCGCGGGCCGTCCGGTGTATCTCGGCCGGACCATGTGGGCCGGGGCCGACGGCCGCTATGACGTGATGACCGAGTGTCCGCAAGACGAGCCGGCTGACTCCGTCGTGCCGGCCGAGCTGCTCCGCCTGGCGATGCGAGTCGTGCGCGAGCTACTGACCGACACCGACGCGACTCCGGACTTCAGCGCTGACCTGGAGCTGATCGCCGGGATCTGCGAGCGGGAACGGCTCGGCGTCACCACTGCGGCCATCGCGGCCGCGGCCCGGCAACGCGACATCCCGGTTCGCCGGATGGCCGGGCTGAGCTTGCTGCGCCTTGGCTACGGAACCCATCGTCAGCTCGTGTGGGCAGCGCTGACCAGCCAGACCTCGGCGGTTGGCGTCGACGTGGCGGCCGACAAGCAGCTCACCAAGCAGTTGCTGGCCGGGGCCGGCATTCCGGTCGCCGACGGCGTCACTGTCAGGAGCCCGCTGGAAGCCGCAGCGGCGCTGGCCGAGATCGGCGGGCCGGTCGTGATCAAGCCGCTCGGCGGCAGCCAGGGCGCCAGCATCACCGTCGGCGTGCGCACGGCCGCCGAGGCAGCGGCTGCCTACAGCAAGGCATCCTCGGTCAGCGAGGCCGTCCTGGTAGAGGCGCTGGTTCCTGGTACGGACTACCGGGTGCTCGTGATCGATGGCCAGATCGCGGCTGCCGCCCAGGTGCGCCCGGCCTCGGTCACCGGCGACGGGCTGCATACGATCGGCCAGCTCGTCGCGGACGCGAACACCGACCCGCGCCGGGGTGTGGGCCACTCGCGCGAGCTCACGATGATCCGGCTCGATGCGGACGCGCTGAGTCATCTGGTCGCCCTGGGCCTCGACGATCACTCCGTGCCCGCCGCGGGCCAGATCGTGACGCTGCGCCGCAACGCAAACCTGTCGACCGGCGGAACGAGCAAGGACGTCACCGACCTGGTCCACCCTGAGGTCGCCGAGGTGTGCCGCCGGGCCGCGGCCATATCCGGCCTGGACATCTGCGGCATCGACCTGCGGCTAGCCGACATCGGCGCGCCCCTGCACGATCCGTCCGGCCACGGGTCAGCTCAGCCGTGCGCGGTCCTGGAGCTCAACGCCTGTCCCGGCCTGCGGATGCACCTGTCCCCCACCGAGGGCAGGTCGCGCGACGTGGCTGCGGCTGTCGTCGACAGCCTGTACCCGCCAGGTGCCCCGGCCAGGATCCCGGTGATCTCGGTGACCGGCACCAACGGCAAGACCAGCACCGTGCGCATGATCGGGCAGGTGCTCCAGCATGCCGGCCTGCGAGTCGGCATGGCCTGCACGGATGGCGTGTACGTCGGTGGGCGCCTGGTCTACGCGGCCGACGCTTCCGGGCCGAGGTCGGCCGAGATGGTGCTCGACGATCCGACTGTCGAGGCTGCCGTGCTCGAGACGGCGCGCGGCGGCCTCGTCCGCCGCGGTCTCGGCTACGACCGCGCCGACGTCGCGATCGTGACGAATATTGCCGCCGATCACCTCGGCGATGACAACATCGACGACCTCGACGAGCTGATCCACGTCAAGGCGCTGGTCGCCGAGGCGATCTGCGACGGCGGATCGCTCGTGCTCAACGCCGACGATCCGGCGACGGCGGCGCTGGCAGAACGGCCTGCGGTCCGCGCGCACGCTCCGATCGTGCGGATGTTCAGCCTGAGCGCGGACAACCCGGTGCTGGCGAAGCACCGGGCGGCAGGCGGCGCGTGTTACGAGGTCATCGACGGGCTGCTCGCCGAAACGCTGGCCGGCGAACGGCGCGCCGTGCTGGCGGTCGACGACTTGCCGGGCGCGTTCGGCGGGCGGGCTGCGCATGTCGTAGCCAACGCGCTCGCGGCCATCGCTGCGTGCCGCTCAGCCGGGATCAGCGCCAAGGACATCGCCCGCGGCCTGGCCGCATTCGCGCCCGGAGCCGACAACCTGGGCCGGGCCAGCGTGTTCGAGGCCGGGGCCAGCCCGGTCATCGTCGACTACGGGCACAACGCGGCCGCGCTCGAGGCGACTGGGCGCCTCGTCCACGAGGTCTGGCCCGGACAGCCGGTCGCAGCCATAACGCTGCCGGGTGACCGGCGCGACGACTTGCTGGTGGCGAGCGCGGAAGCCATCGCGCGCTGGTTCCCCGCCGTGGTCTTGTACGAGGACAGCGACAGGCGCGGCCGGCGCACCGGCGAGATGCTGGCCCTGATCGGCAACGCGCTGCGGGCGGCCAGGCCCGGCATCGTCTGCCGCGCGGCGGAGAACCCGGCCGACGCACTCCGCGCGGCGCTGGAGCTAGCCGACGGTGGCCCCGTGCTGTTCGTCTACGAGAAACTCCCGCTGGCCATGGACGCCCTGGCCGCCGTCGGGGCGCGGGCCTGGCCAGACGAC
Source organism: Streptosporangiaceae bacterium (assembly GCA_035483035.1). Classification (GTDB taxonomy): domain Bacteria; phylum Actinomycetota; class Actinomycetes; order Streptosporangiales; family Streptosporangiaceae; genus JAJYUU01. Next base: position 5,822 of record DATHQE010000300.1, read on the forward strand.
CGCCGCACCGGCACCGCGGGTCAAGACAGTAAACCCACCATCATGGGAACGGGGCCGACAGACTCCGCCGATGCCGCCCAGGCCGCAGTGGCGAGCGCGACTGCTGTGGTGGCCGGCGCGGCGGAAGCTGCTGAGGCCGCAGTAGCGGATGCAGCTGCGGTGGTGGCCGGCGCGGCCGCTGCCGCGATCACTGACGCGGCCGATGCCGCTCTGGTCCGGCCCCGCCTCGCGCCCGATCCGCCCACGTCGCCGCTCGCCTCGGCAGCGCAGCCGGCCCAGGC
>DATHQE010000301.1:0-1995 GCA_035483035.1 Streptosporangiaceae bacterium
CCCCACGCAGCCTGAGTACTTCAGCCGCCATCCGGTTCCCTTCGAGCGCCACCATCTCAGCTCGAACCTACGGTATGCCGGTGGCTAGCTGCCAACGTGGCGGACAGCGAGCAGGGCCGCCTGCGTCCGATCCGCGACACCAAGCTTGGCCAGGATGGCGCTGACGTGGGTCTTGACGGTCTTCTCCGAGACGGTGAGCATCCTGGCGATTTCCCGGTTGGACCGGCCGTCCGCTAGCAGCGCGAGTACCTCGCGCTCCCGGCCGGTCAGAGCGCCGATGCCGCGCGAGTCGCCGCCGGGTCGCGCCGCGACGAGGCCGGCCGCGCCCGGCGCAAGCACGGTGTGACCGTCGTGCACCGACCGAATCGCGCGCACCAGCGCGTCCGGATCGACGTCCTTATACAAGAATCCCGCGGCGCCAGCCTGCAGGGCCAGGGTCGGCCCGCTCGGACCGGTCGCACTGGTCAGGATCAGCACCCTGGTCGATGTGCCGAGTGCCCGCAGCTCGGCCAGCACCTCCATGCCGTCCAGCAGCGGGAGCTTCAGGTCAAGCAGTAGCACGTCCGGGGCGTGCTGCATGGTCAGCCGGACAGCAGCCGGGCCGTCGGCGGCCTCGCCGACCAGCTCGATGTCATCTTGCACCTCCAGCAGGACGGCAAGACCCTGGCGGACGACCGGGTGGTCGTCGGCGATCAGCACCGTGATGTGGCCGGGGCCCGCGTTGCTCATGCCGGATCCGCTCCGGTGATCCTGGCCGTCCACGGCTCAGGCGACCCGGCGGTAGGCAGCGGGACGCCTAGCCTGATCTTTGTGCCCGCACCCGGCGCTGACGTGATCGTCAGCTTCCCTCCCACTGAGCTGGCCCGCTCGCGCATCGACGCCAGACCAAGGCCCGGCTGCGGGACCCGCGGATCGAACCCGCTGCCATCGTCGCTGATCTCGAGTACCACCAGCCGCTGTCGCCGGGACAGTTTCACCGTCACCTGTCGGGCGCCGGAGTGGCGAAGCGCGTTGCCGATCGCTTCCTGCGCGACCCGGTATACCACCGTCTCCTGCTGCGGACCGAGCGCCGGCAAGTCGGCTGCCTGCACCACGACGTCGGCGCCATGCGTGCGCCCGGCCAGCACCGCGTACGCGCGCACCGAACCAGCCAGGCCGCCGGCTGCCAGCTCGGGCGGGGTCAGCCCATCGATCACCGCCCGCAGCTCGGCATGAGCCTCGCCCGCCAGCTCGGCCACGCTGCCGATTTCCTCGATCGCTCTGGCTGGATCCCGGTCGACCAGCACGGCCGCCGCCCTGGCCTTGGCCCTGACGCTAAACAGCTTCTGTGAGACCGCGTCGTGCAGCTCCCTGGCCAGCCTGGCACGCTCCTGCAGAACCGACAGCTCGCGTCCCCGCTCGTAGAGGCGGGCATTCGTCAGGGCGATGGCGGCATGCGCGGCAAACAAGCTCACGAGCCGCTCGTCCCGCTCGGTGAACCCGCCCGGCACCGTCTTGCAGGCCGCGAAGATGAAGCCGAGTATGTCCTCGCCGTCGGTGATCGGGACCCCGAGGACGTCCGTGAGCTCAGGATGTGCCGCCGGCCAGCCCCAGAAGCGCGGGTCGGCGCGGATGTCGTCGAGCCGGAGCGGCTTGCCCTCCCGCAGCATCACCCCCAGCATCCCGTGCTGGCGCGGCAGCGGGCCGATCGCTGCCTGCTCTTTCGCCGTCAGACCGTCGACGACAAACTCAGCGAACGTGCCCGCCTCGCCAGGCACGCCGAGCGCGGCGTACCTGGCGCCAGCCAGCGACCGCGCTGCGCGCACGATCTTGCCGAGCACATCACGTACCGACAGCTGGCTCGAGACAGCCAGCACCACCTGGCTGACCTGCTCGAACACTTCATCCTGGCCGACGTCACCGGCCGGTCGCTGAGCCTGGCCCATACACCAGACCGTACCGGCGCTGGCCGCGAAGCGGATCCGGCCCAGGTCCTAGGACTATGGTCGCAGCTTC
>DATHQE010000302.1:0-13017 GCA_035483035.1 Streptosporangiaceae bacterium
CGCCTACTTCGTCAGCAAGGCCACCGCGCTAGGCCTGACCGGCAGCCAGTGGGGCGTCATGAACGAGACCGGCAGCTACCCCGGCCAGCCCTGGCTCTGGCTCTACACACTCTGGTACCAGGTACCGGGATGGACCAACTCGGCCAACATCGACATGATCGCCATCTACATGACCGGACTGGCCACAATCCTGCTCCTGCTCGTCCCGTTCATCCCGGGCCTGAGAGACATCCCCCGGCTCATCCCCGTGCACCGGGTCATCTGGCGGCACTGGGACACCCCACCCCCCGCCATCCCCCCAGCAGCGAGCCCGCCGATCACCAACAGTGCCGACTCATCGCGGTCGGACGCATCCTCTGCCCAGTGACCGTTTGCGCCGACACCATGTGCCGGCCTGAATAGTCGTGCCGACGCACAGCTGCAGCCGACGGGGGACGAGGGACCCTGCGGCACATGTCAGTGCCGGGAAGGCACGATACTCGGCAAGCGGCGGTCAGCAGGTAGCAGCGCCGTAAGCCAGGGATGCCGGGCCCGCTGGGTATGTCCTCGTGCTGATCGTCCCGGTCGCGATCCTTGCCGACCTGACAGATCTGATGGCGGACCGGGGCAAATGAATGCTTCTATGCGCTCGCCGTTGTCTGTCCGCTGGTTCCATGGTAGGCCCGAGATGTCCCCTGCAGAGCAGCTCACAGGGAGGTGCGTTGTCATGCGGCTGATCATGCTGTCTCCGCCGGGAGCCGGCAAGGGCACGCACAGCGAGCAACTGTCGCAGGCGACAGGGATCGCGCATATCTCGTCGGGCGATCTCCTGAGGGCCGAGATCGACCGAGGCACTGATCTCGGGCTGCGGCTGTCCGAGTACACGACGCGGGGGGACCTCGTTCCCGATGACCTGATCTTCGACATCCTCATCCCCGTGGTTGTCGAGGCATCCCGCGACACCGGCGGCTACGTGCTCGACGGCTTCCCGCGCACCATGCCGCAGGCGCTGCGCGCCGCGCAGATCGGCATCGAACTCGACCTTGTCAGCGACGCCGCGATCTACCTGACGGCCCCCGACGAGGTGCTCGTCGAGCGGTTGCGCGACCGCGCGCAGCGCGAGGGCCGGGCAGACGACACGCCAGAGGTGATCCGGCACCGCCTCGCGGTGTTCGCCGCGCAAACGCAGCCGCTCGTTGACTACTACCGTCGACGGGGCATTCTGCTCGAACTCGACACCGACCGGCCTCAGGACGACGTCCAGGCCGACCTCCGGGCCCGGCTCGCAGCCCGCGGCGTTCCCGAGTCGCGAGCGCAGTCAGCATCCAGCGCGAGCCTGAGCCGGGCACGCCACGCGGCGGAGGACTCATGACAGACCTAGCCTTCAGCCTCAAGAGCGCATCCGGCTCCGCCGCGAGCCGCTCCCCTGCCGTCCAGCGGAAGACCTCCAAGACCGCCATCAGAGCGGAGTACTCCGACGCCGACGTCCGGTATCTGAAGTGCTCAGACCACGCTGACGCGCCCTCGCTTGCGCAGATGAAAAGCCGAGATGCGAGCACTTGCGGATGTGGTGCAGGAACTGCAGGAGCGTATCCGGGACTCGAGCTCCATCGCGGAACTCGGCGAGCCGCGCGATGCTCGCTGACCTCGCGTGCGGCAACGTGAGTCGAACGTTAGGCCTGCTCCAGGCGGGCATCTGCCGCAGGTGTTCCGGTCATGGGCGTGCGGTCGCATGTGCTAGCGTGAAGACATCGCTCCGGACCTCGGTGGTCATGGCTCGGTAATAACGGATGCCGCCGAGATACCCCGGAGTTTTTTGTGCTCAGATTCGGGACAGGGAATCTCTGCTCTCGCATTTTGACCATTCAAACCCGCTGAATTAAGGCGCTCGTAATTAGCATGCGCATTTACTGTGCATCCTAAAATGGGTTCGCCTTTTCTGATTACATGAAGTACAGTCAGTATTACTGAGGGTATTTCGCACCTGGCGTTCATGCCAGCCTCGCCCCCCGTGATCTGCAACCGGGCCCTACAGGCCTCCATCGGCGCAGCATGAATATCATCGAGAAACTCTTTGCCTCCATCATATTGGACTGGAAGATAGATCACCGGATCCGATGCCGGTCGGTCGCCCTGGTACCCGGGACCGGTAGCAGCGAGTATTTCCGTCCTGTCAATAGCTGGCCGAACCCGCGGCAATGCACGGGACCGGCGGAGGACACCCGAGAACGGCCGATCCCAGTACGATCTTGCGGCTATTCCGGCACTAGTCCGTACGGAGCCTCTTTCTCATGAAGGTCCTGATTGTTGCCGTGGTTGTCGTCGCGGTACTGGTCCTGCTGGGGCTAGCGCTGGCGGTGCGGATCGTCAAGCAGTACGAGCAGGGCGTGCTGTTCCGGCTCGGCCGGGTGGTGGGCGCACGGCCCCCGGGCCCGCGGGTCATCGTCCCGCTGGTCGACGTGCTGCACCGGGTGTCACTGCGGATCGTCACGATGCCGATTCAGTCGCAGGGCATCATCACCCGCGACAACGTCAGCGTGGACGTGTCGGCGGTGGCCTACTTCAGGGTGGTCGACGCGGTGAAGTCGGTGGTGGCGATCGAGAACGTCTACGCCGCCATCGACCAGATCGCCCAGACCACCCTGCGCAAAGTCGTCGGCCAGCACACCCTCGATCAGACCCTGTCCGAGACCGACAAGATCAACCTGGACATCCGCAAGATCCTGGACGTCACCACGGTCGACTGGGGCGTTGAAGTGACCCTGGTCGAGCTGAAGGACATTCAGCTGCCCGACAGCATGAAACGCGCCATGGCGCGGCAGGCCGAGGCCGAGCGGGAGAAGCGCGCCAAGATCATCAACGCAGAAGGCGAGTCGATGGCCGCCGCGGCGCTAGGCGACGCCTCCGACATCATGATGGCCCACCCGCTCGCGCTGCAGCTGCGCAACCTGCAGAGCCTCGTCGAGATCGGCGTCGACAAGAACACCACCGTCGTGTTCCCCGCGCCACTCATGACCACCATCGCCGAACTCGGCACCTTCCTCGCCCGCGAAACCGCCGCCGCCGCGCCGGCCCCGGCCGCCCCATCGGCAGCCAACGGCAGCAAGCCCGCCCGCGCCCACGCCGGCGGAACCATGGTCACCACAACGGCCGAGCCTGGCTAGCCACCCGCCGTTCCACCCGCCGGCATCGAGACCGATGTTCCCGGATCGTGCCGAGCGCAGCACCGCCCGCCTGCACGTGAACCTCGTCAGCTAAGGACTAACGCCATGAAACGCAGAACCTTCGACATCCTCGTCTCCGTCGCCGGACTGTTCCTCGCCGTCACCCTCGCCGTCGCCGGCGGACTGGCACTGTGGGGCCACAACTTCATCGACACCGAGGTCCACAACCAGCTCGCGGCCGAGAAGATCTTCTTCCCCGCCAACAACAGCCCCGCCATCAAGGCACCCGAGTTCGCCGCCATGCACCAGTACGCCGGACAGCAGCTGACCACCGGCGCCCAGGCCGAGGTCTGGGCCGACCACTTCATCGCCAACCATCTCAAGGTCATCGGCGGCGGCAAGACCTACGCGCAGCTGTCCGCCGAGGCCATCGCGCAGCCCACTAACCTCAAGCTCGCGGCCCAGGTCAACACCGTATTCAAGGGCGAGACGCTGCGCGGGCTGCTGCTCAACGCCTATGCATTCGGCACTATGGGCACGATCGCCGGCATCGCCGCCATCGCAGCGTTCATCGCCGCGGCGGTCATGCTGATCCTGGGCGGCCTCGGCCTGGCACACGCCAGGCAAGTCACCCCCGGCACCGAGATCCTCACCGGCCACCCTGGCCACACGCGCGCCGTCGACGCCACCCTGGTGCCAGCCGCCCACGCCAGTCACAACGGCCACGCTGTCGCCGTGCCGGATTCAGCGGCCCCGACAGCATGAGCAAGGGCCTGCCCGCTCCGAACGGGCGGGCAGGCCATTGCTTCCGGTGACAGCGTTCGTGAAGGGCTGGCCACAACAGCCGTCCTGGGAACGCGACCCTGGTGGAGCTCGCCGGGGTCAGCCACGGTCATGCCTAGCAAGGCCGAACGGCCGCGATCCGACCGCCTGGAGTCGACCCGATCGCCTGTCAGTTACCCCTCAGCTGAGGTCGGGAACGTCCAGCTCTGCCATGGCGGACCTAAGCCTCTGCATGTTCAACGGGCCAGGGCGGAGGCTGGATTCTGACGAACGGAAGAGAAGGTGATGGTCATGCGAGCGGTTGTCTACCACGGGCCGGGCCAGAAGGCATGGGAGGAGGTGCGGGATCCGGAGATCACTGATGACGCTGATGTCATTGTCCGCGTTGACGCCACGACGATATGCGGTACGGATCTTCGCATTCTCAAGGGTGCCGTACCCGCAGTCATGCCGGGCAGGATCCTCGGTCACGAGGCCGTCGGCACGGTCGTGCAGGTCGGCAGCGGCGTCCGTACGCTCGGCGAACGTGATCGTGTCCTAGTCTCATGCGTATCCGCGTGCGGCAGCTGCCGATTCTGCCGTGAAAGACGGTACGGGCAGTGCCTCGACGGCGGCTGGATCCTCGGGCACACCTATGACGGGACACAGGCTGAGTACGCCCGCGTGCCGTTTGCCGACAACTCCACGTATCGGCTACCTGATGGCGTCACCGACGAGGAGACGCTCATGCTGGCCGACATCTTGCCGACCGGCTATGAAGTTGGCGTCCTGAACGGCCGGATCGGTCCCGGCGATGTCGTTGCGGTGGTCGGGTCAGGCCCTATCGGGCTTTCCGCGATCATGGGAGCGCGGCTATTCAGCCCGAGCCGTATTGTGGCCATCGACATAGCCGACGGCAGGCTTGAGGCGGCGAAGCAGTTCGGCGCCGGCATCACCGTGAACAGCCGGCACGAGGACCCGGTCAAGATCATCGGCGCGCTGACCGACGGGCTAGGTGCGGATGTCACGATCGAGGCCGCCGGACTGCCGGATACCTTTGAACTTGCCGTGAAGCTAGTCAGGCCAGGCGGACGAGTCGCCAACGTCGGCATGCACGGCAAGCCTGCTGTGCTGCACCTGGATGAGCAGTGGACCAGGGACATCACCATCACGACCGGCCAGGTCGATACGTTCTCGACGCCGACACTGCTTCGCCTGCTTGCCAGCGGGCAGATCGCAGCTCGCCAGTTCGTGACACACCGGTTCGGATTCGATGACTTCGCCGAGGCCTATGACGTCTTGGCGCGTGCCGATGACACAGGTGCGCTCAAGGTCGTCCTGAGCGGCTGACCAGTAGTAGAGATGGGCTTCACGAAGCCGACGGCGCGGTCTGTGGGCATGAAGTGGATGTGGAGCGGCGCGCGGCGCCTGCTCGGGCTGCACGGAAAGTCGATGTCCGTCATTCAAGGAGAGTGACCAGTGTCCGAGAATCCAGTTCCTGATCCGGCGGCGGCACGCCGCCCCCGACTAGAGCAGCTAGACGAAGCAGAGTGCCTGCGCCTGATTTCGCCGGGAGGGATCGGCCGGATCGCGTACACCGGCCAGTACGACCTGACAGTGCTTCCGGTCAACTACAAGCTGCACGACGGCGCGATTCTGTTCCGTACTTCCGAGGACAGCCTGACTGCAGAGGATCTGCGCACCGGGATTAGGCACTCGGAGTACCGGGTGGCGTTCGAGATCGACGAATTCGATCATCAGACGCAGGAGGGATGGAGCGTGCTGATCCAGGGACCAGCGCATCACCTGGATTCCGCCGATGAACGCGCATCGGCCCTCGGCGCCGGGGTTGAGCCGTGGCCTGGCGATGCCAAAGAGCATTTCATCCGTATTACTCCGGCCCGAATCACCGGCCGTCGAATACACCACCGGGCTTGACCAGGGTGCCGCAGACGCCCTGCCATCCGGACGGTCGGGCGGGCGCTACGATCGCACGGCGAACCTCGTGGGGCTCGCCGCGCGATGTTTGCTCACCTGGCCGCGGATCCGTTCTTCTTGGCGGGCGTCCCGTGGTGGACGTCCGTCTTCGTGGCCGGTGTCTCGTGCTGGACTGCAGTCAACGGCGCCATCGCCTTCAGGGCGTCCTCGGCGAACTTCCGCTGGCTGGCCAGCATCTGCTCGGCGAAGTCGTAGGCGGTCGCGATGAGCTCGTGCGGCTTGGGCAGCTTGTCGGCGAACGGCAAGCTCAAATCCGGCAGATCCGGGGTAATCGACTGGACCTTGCTGGTCCAGGTCTGAATCCCCTCGATCACTACGTCCTGGCTCTTGCGGACCGCGCTCAGGATGTCCTCCTGCAGGTCACGGGCCACGGTACGGGCTTCGGTCATGACTCCTCCTCAGGGTCTACGCTGCTAACTATACCGAGCAGCTGATCGGTTTGTCAAGCATGCGCTCGCTCAGCCGGGGAACTATTGGCCTGGGGAGTAGGCGCGCGCCCGGCATGCGGCGGGGTCATCGCCCGCCTTCTCCCGTTTCGCGCTGATCTAGCTCTGGCTGAGAATATTACCGGAGGAAAACGGTTGTAGGTCTACGCCGTTGACGTATGATGAGAAGATGATTTACCGTAGGTCTACATCGTTATCGGTTCATCTAGCGCGATGTGCTGCAGCGGGTGTCGCTGCGGATCGTGACGATGCCGAATTAATCGCAGGGCATCATCCTCACCGGCCAACTCGCCCATCGACCGCACTAGGTCACCATGGTCCGCGCCACTCACAACGGCAGCAGCCGCCAGACGACGACATCATCGGACCTTCGCCCGGCACCCCGCCGCGGGCTCCCCTGACCTGCCGACCGCGATTTGCCATGCAGGCGCCAGAAACTACTTGGAGGAAAAATGAAAGCTGCAGTCGTAAGGAAGTTCGGAGAGCCGCTAGTGATGGAGGACCGGCCCATCCCGTCGCCAGGGCCAGGCCAGGTGACCGTCAGGATGGAGGCCTCTGGTCTATGCCATACCGACATCCACGCCGCTAACGGCGACTGGCCGGTCAAGCCGACTCCGCCGTTCGTCCCCGGCCACGAAGGCGTAGGCCTGGTGCATGCTACCGGCGAAGGAGTCAGCGGCCTGACGATCGGGCAGCGGGTCGCCGTGCCATGGCTTGGCTACGCCTGCGGCACGTGCAAGCACTGCCTTACGGGCTGGGAGACGCTGTGCCTGCAGCAGCTTGACACGGGCTACTCCGTGGACGGCTGCTACGCCGAGTACTTCCTGGCCGAGGCTGCCTTCGCCGCGAAGGTCCCCGATGGCATCGACCCCTTCGAGGCGGCGCCGCTGAGCTGCGCCGGCGTGACCACGTACAAAGCAGTCAAGGTCGGCAACGTGCGCCCGGCCGACCTCGTCGCGATCTCCGGCGTCGGCGGCCTTGGCCATCTCGCCGTCCAGTACGCCAAGATCTTCGGCGGCACCGTAGCCGCGATCGAGGTCACCGACGAGAAACTGCAGCTCGCCAAGGACCTCGGCGCCGACATCACGATTGACGCGCGGACCGAGGACCCTGCGGCAGTCTTGCAATCACACGGCGGCGCAGACGTCGCCATCGGCCTGGCCGTCGACGACAAGTCTTTCGCCGCCGCCTATGCCGGCCTGCGCCGCGGCGGTCGGCTCGTGCTAGTCGCGTTGCCCGCCGCCGGCACGCTCCCCATCCCGGTCTTCGACACCGTGCTCAACGGGACTTCGGTGATCGGCTCCATCGTGGGCACGCGCGCCGACCTGCTGGACGTCTTCGCCTTGCATGCGGCAGGACAGACCCGGGTCATTTATGAGACCAGGCCCCTGGCCGCAGTCAACGACTCCATCCAGGAGGTCCTGCACGGCAGGGCAAAAGCGCGCATCGTCATGGCGCCCTAGGGACCGCATCGGCTACGAGGACAGGAGCGAGCAATGCAACGACAGCAGGAAGACACTCTGGCGCCTGCCGTGGCCGCGACGGCAACGCAGTTGCCGCAGCAGGCACCGGCGGGCATGGTTGGCGGCCGAGTGGCCCTGGTCACCGGCGGCACCAGGGGCATCGGAGCCGCGATCTGCCACCGCCTCGCCGCTGAGGGCGCATCGATCGCGGCTGGCTACTGGCGTCAGCGTGAGGGAGCCGAGAAGTTCCAGGCGTCGATGTCGGCGGAGTTTCCGGACCAGCTCTGCACGCTGCACGAAGGCAACATCGGACTGGCCGGCGACTGCCGGCGAGTCGTGCACGACGTCATTGAACAGCACGGGCGCCTCGACATCCTGGTGAATAACGCCGGGATCACGATCGACCGTACGGCCGCCAAGATGTCCGACGAGGACTGGCAGCGCGTGATCGCCGTCAACTTGTCCGGCGCCTTCTTCATCGCCCAGGCCGCTCTCGACCACATGATCGGGCGTGGCACCGGCCGGATCGTCAGCGTGTCATCGGTGATCGGCGAGACCGGCAATATCGGCCAGGCCAACTATGCCGCATCCAAGTCTGGCCTGTTCGGCCTGACGAAGTCCCTGGCCAGGGAGGCCATCTTCCAGCTGAACCGCGCGGAACGCCCCGTGGGCGACGGCCTCGGCCTCACTGTGAACGCCGTCACGCCCGGCTTTGTCGCCACGGACATGCTCGCCACCATTCCGGATCAGGTGCTCGCGCGCATCAGGGGACAGATTCCTGTCGGCCGGCTCGGCCGGCCTGAGGAGATCGCCCGCGTCGTGTGCTTCCTGGCAGCCGACGAGTCCGCGTATATCACCGGACAGATCTGGGCCGTTAACGGCGGCCTGGACATGTGAGAGGAAACGTGATGAACGATCTGCCAGATGTCGTCGTGTTGTCCGCAGTGCGGACCGCCATCGGCCGCTACGGCGGCGGCCTGGCCGGCGTACCGCCGTGCGACCTTGCCGCGACAGTAGTTCGGGAGGCAGTGCGGCGGGCCAACATTGAGCCCGCCGAGGTCGGCCACGCGGTCTTCGGCCACGTGATTCACACCGAGGCAAGAGACATGTACCTGGGCCGGGTCGCCGCCGTCAACGGCGGGCTGCCGGTCACCACGCCGGCCTTCACCGTCAACAGGCTCTGCGGCAGCGGACTGCAGGCGGTCGTCTCGGCCGCCCAGGCCATCCAGCTCGGTGATGCGGATACAGCGGTAGCGGGCGGCGTCGAGTCGATGAGCCGCAGTCAGTACTGGCTGCCCGCATTGCGGTGGGGCCAGCGGATGCGCGACGGCGTGACCGTCGATGCCATGGTCGGAGCGCTGACCGACCCGTTCGACGGCTGCCACATGGGCGTGACAGCAGAGAACGTTGCTCGCGAGTTCGGCATCTCGCGCGCTGATCAGGACGCGCTTGCGGTCCAGAGCCACCGCCGGGCCGCAGCGGCCGCAGCGGCCGGCTACTTCACCGAGCAGATCACTCCAGTCGAGGCGCCCGCAAAGAAGGGCACTGTCAGCGTCGTGGCTGACGAGCACATCCGGCCAGATGCCTCCGCGGAGGGCATGGCCCGGCTACGTCCGGCATTCGCCGACGACGGCACGGTGACAGCCGGGAACGCCGCAGGAGTCAACGACGCCGCCGCCGCCGTCATCCTTGCCAGCCGTGACTACGCCAGCCGTCACGGCCACGAGCCTCTTGGCCGTCTCGTCGCCTACAGTCACGCCGGCGTGGAGCCGAGGATCATGGGCATCGGACCGGTGCCGGCCGTCAGGCTGGTGCTGGAGCGGGCGGGCCTCAAGGTCGACGAGATCGATGTGTTCGAGGTGAACGAGGCGTTTGCCGCCCAGGCGCTAGCCGTCGCTCGCGAGCTTGGCCTGCCGCCGGAAAAGACCAATCCGAACGGCAGCGGTATCTCGCTCGGCCACCCTCTTGGCGCTACTGGCACCATCCTCGTCGTCAAGGCACTGTACGAGCTCAGGCGGATAGCCGGCCGGTACGCGCTCGTCACCATGTGCATCGGCGGCGGCCAGGGCATCGCTGCGATCTTCGAGCGAGCATGACCCGGCAGGAGGAAGCCTGGGAGGCTTCGGAGGCGGCTGCCGAGGCACTGGCACCGGAGGCCGGCCAGTTCGCCTCCCTGGACCTTGCCGGCTTCGGCGAGTCGCTGGCCAGCGTGCTGACGCGGGCAGCGGGGCATCCTGGCGACATTGCTGCTGCCATGCTGCGGTACTCGGCCAGCATGGCCCGGATCGGGCCGGTGGCCGCGGCGCGCTGGCTAGGGTCACAGGCAGACCCGCCCGTTCCCGTCGGTGACGATAAGCGGTTCGCTGACCACGCATGGAACGACAATCCAGCGTTCTTCGCGCTCCGGCAGGCGTACCTGGCCGGCATTCAGCTCGCGGCTGATGTCCGCGCCGCTGGTGCCGGCGAGACCGTATCCGACGCGAAGGCTGGGCTCGCCGCTGACTTCATGCTCGACGCGCTGGCGCCGACGAACTTCCTGCTCACCAACCCGGCGGCAATCAAGCGAGCGATGGAGACCGGCGGAGCTAGCCTCGCGGCCGGTGCCGGCAACTTCCTCGACGACCTGCTGCACAACGCCGGGCGCCCCCGTCAGGTCGACACTAGCGCGTTCAAGGTCGGCGAGAACCTCGCGGCTACCCCCGGCCAGGTGGTGTTCAGGAACGAGCTCATGGAGCTCATTCAGTACGCGCCGCAGACATCCAAGGTCCGCGCCGTCCCGATGCTGGCCAGCCCGCCGTGGATCAACAAGTACTACATCATGGACCTGGCACCGGGACGCAGTTTCATCGAGTGGGCAGTCCAGCACGAGCGCACCGTCTTCGCCATCTCCTACCGCAACCCGGACGCCTCTATGCGCGGCGTAACCCTGGACGACTACCTGATCCACGGGCCTTCGAAGGCCCTCGACGTCATCGCAGATATCACTGGCGCCCCGAAAATTGACATCACCGGGCTGTGCCTGGGCGGAGCGCTGACCGGCATGCTGGCGGCCTACCTCGCCGGAACTGGCGATGACCGGATCGGCTCCATCACTCTGCTGAATACCATGCTCGACTACAGCGAGCCGGGCGTGCTCGGCGCCTTCACCGACGAGCAAACGGTCGCGCGGCTTGAGCACGAGATGGCGGAGAAGGGCTACCTTGACGGCAGCCAGATGGCCGGCACCTTCGACCTGCTGCGAGCGAACGACCTCATCTTCAGCTACGTCGTGTCTGGCTGGCTCATGGGCCAGGATCCCCCGGCCTTCGACCTGCTGGCCTGGAACGCCGACAGCACGCGGCTGCCGGCCGCGATGCACTCCTTCTACCTGCGCTGCCTCTATATCGGGAACGAGCTGGCCCGTGGCGAGATGGAGCTGGCTGGCCGGCCGCTTCGACTCTCGCGGGTCAAGAACGACACCTACGTGGTCGGTGCGGTCAACGACCACATCGTGCCCTGGCATGCCTCGTACCGGGCTACCAGCCTGCTGGGAGGTGACGTACGGTACGTCCTGTCCAGCGGCGGCCACGTCGCCGGCATTGTCAACCCGCCGGGACCGAAGGCATGGTATGAGACGGCCAATAGCAACCCGGCTGACGGGCACACCTGGCGAGCCGCGGCCACGAGGCAGGCAGGCTCCTGGTGGGAGGACTGGACCACCTGGTCACAGACACGCGCCGGAGGCCGCGTCCGGCCGCCAGGCATGGGCAGCGGCCTGAACCCGGCCGTGAGTGACGCGCCCGGCGACTACGTCCTCGGCTGACGCCGGCCCGTGAGAGGCGAGAAATGAGGACACGGTACGCCCGGAGCGGTGAGTTGCGGATCGCCTACGAGCTCCGTGGAAGGCTGCACTGGCAGCGGCCGTGGCTAGTTCTGATCCAGGGTCTGGGTTTCGACCGCCACGGATGGGACCCGGTAACGCGGAAGCTGCGGCGCCATTTCCGGCTTGTGCTAGTGGACAACCGGGGAAGCGGGCTCAGCGACCTGCCAGCCGGCTCGTTCGCCGTCGCCGACATGGCTCGCGATGTCGTAGCCGTGCTCGACGACGCGGGTGTCCGCCGAGCCCACACGATGGGCGTGAGCCTCGGCGGCATGATGGCTCAGGAACTTGCCGTCGACTACCCAGATCGGGTCGACGGGCTCGTGCTGGTGTCCACGATGCCCGGCTGGCCCTTCGCATTCTCCATGCCGGCCGTCTCCGTGCGGCTGCTCGCGGCTACAAGGAGCATGACTCGCGAGGCTGCGCTGCGCCGGCACGCGGAGAACGCCCTGTCGGCGCACACCATCGAGCGCCAGCCAGAGGTCGTAGACCGCCTCGTCGACGTCCAGCGTTCCCGGCAAGCAGATCTTGGCGCGGTGTCGGCCCAGGCAGCCGCTGGCGCGCGCTACGCCGGCCGCCTGCGGCAACAGCGCATCCGTGCACGCACGCTGGTCGTGCAGGGCACGGCCGACACCGTGGTCGACCCGGCCAACGGCAAGCTGCTCGCCGATCGCATCCCTGGCGCCCGGCTGCTGATCTTCCCGGATCTCGGCCATCTGCTGTTCTGGCAGGACCCGGACGGCTTCGCGACCGCCGTCATCTCGTTCCTGCTGGACGCCGACGGCAACGAGGGCAGCCAATCTACCGCAGCACCGGGCGCGAGACCTGGCGACAGCCGCGCATCGGCGGCTTATCACCGCGTGCGTGCGCCGTGAGCCGGCCCGGCAGCTTGGTGCTGGTGCTCAACTCGGGCAGTTCGTCAGTCAAGTTCGCCCTCGTATGCACAGACAGTGGTAGGCGTCTGATGGCCGGAATCGGCGAGCGGCTCGGCACGCCCGAGGCGCTGCTGCGGGTTCAGAAGTTCCCGGAGGCAGCAGTCGACGAGAGGCTTCCCGAGGGCACCCACCGGGCTGTGGTGGCCAGGGTTCTTGAGCACGCCACTGCAGCCCTGGACGGCGGCGTTCGCCTGCTGGGGGCAGGTCACCGGGTGGTGCACGGCGGAGAACAATTCAGTTCCTCGATCCTCGTGAACGACGCGGTGATCTCCGCGTTGCGCTCGGTCAGTCACCTGGCGCCACTGCATAACCCGGCGAATCTCGCCGGCATCGAGGCCGTGCGCGCCGTACTGCCAGAGCTGCCGCAAGTCGCCGTGTTTGACACCGCGTTTCATCAGACGATGCCGCCGT
>DATHQE010000303.1:0-7644 GCA_035483035.1 Streptosporangiaceae bacterium
GACGCCAGGCCGGAAGTTCTCGATCAGCACGTCGGCCTGCGCCGCGAGCTCGCGGACGAGGTCGGCAGCGCCAGGCACAGCCAGGTCGACGCCGACGCTGCGTTTCCCGGCATTCATCTGGGCGAACATGCCGGCCCGACCATCAGTGACGACGCCGAACAGGTCGGTGACATCGGTCCGCGGGCCCTCGACCCGGACAACGTCAGCGCCGAGATCGCTAAGGATCCGGCCCGCGTAGGGCCCGGAAATTGCCTGCGACATGTCCAGCACCCGCCAGGCAGGCAACGGAGACGCGGTCTGCGCCGCCATGGACTCCGGCATTGAAGAGCTCACGGAGTTGACTCGTCCTCCCCGCCGTCCAGGACTGCCCGTTCATCGGTGTCAGGTACCAGGTCATTCTGGACGCTGGCGGCATGAGACGGAAGCCTCGCGAGCGCCGCTGCCGTGAACTCGCGATGCCCGGCCTGCAGGCGCGCCAGGTCGGCCGGGGTCAGCCCCCACTCGGTCATCCGGCCCGCGTGGCGAAGGGCGGCATACAGATCCCAGTGCGGTAGCGCGGTGAGATCGAGCGCAGGCATCAGCTCGCCGTACTGGCGGGTGAAGTCGCTCGCGGCCGCGGCGCCCAGCAGCATGGCGAGCTCCATCCGCGTGTTCGCGAGGTCGGCCAGCGGGTCGCCCAGGACTGCGTCCTCCCAGTCGATGACGCAGACGAGCGTGCCGTCCTGCCACAGGGTGTTGCCTGGCCAGTAGTCGCCGTGCAGCAGGACGGGCTGATTCACCTGCGGCGGTGGCCAGACTCGAGCCAGGGCTTCGCGCACGGCCGCCTCGTCGAGAGCTTCATCGAGTGACGTCGGGCGCGTTCCTATCTTGGTAGTGGCAATGCCGCGGATGTCGGTGAGGTGCGGGATGCGAAATGCCGCGACGCCGGCCTGGTGAATGCTGGCCAGGACGGCGGCGAGCTGGCCAGTGAAGGCCGCGCAGGGCCCGGTGAGCTGCGCGGGGCCGGTCACCGCGGTGCCCTCCACGAATTCGGTGACGAGCAGGGGACCGGGCAGGATCGCGCGTGACTCGTCGGCGTAGCGCGGCCGCGGTACCGGGAGCATGGCCGCGCGCAGCAGCGTGAGCAGCTGGTATTCGTGCGAGGCGCTGAGCGGGTCGTTGCGCAGATTGGCCGCGCCGTACTGGCGCAGCAGAAGGCTGTCCGCCGAGCCGTCGGGCCGCAGCGCGTCAACGCGCGTGACCTGCGCCGAGACGCCGCCGGTCAGGGCGTGCGCCTGTACCAGGGTCAGGTCCGGATCGACGGCGCGGAGCAGGCGCCGGAGCGCAGCGGAGTCGGGCTGTCGGGCGGAGGTCACGTGCTGATCATGCCAGCGCGGTCGCCGCCCGGTCGTCCTAGACTGCGGGAGTATGCGCACCGGTGAGGTCTTGTGAAGCCGGCCGAGGACGGCAGCTTCGAGCTTGGCACCGACGGGCCCTCGGTCATCCTCGTCGGCGTCGACGACTCGACGACGTCGAGCCGGGCCGGCTGGTACGCGGCGGGCCTGGCGCGCCGCCAGCGCGCGCGGATCGTCGCGGTGTTCGTCTCTCCGGTGGCCAGTTTCGGCGCGGCCGGACCCGGCGGCGCGGCACTGAGCGTCGCTAAAGAAGAGGCGTTCCGGGCCAGCGTGGAGGATATGCAAGGGCGGGCGGACACCATGGCGTCCGAGCTAGGCATCTCGATCACCTTCAGGGCGGCGCACGGCGACCCGTACACCGAGATCTGCCGCATCGCCGACGAGGTCCGCGCCGACGCGATCGTGGTCGGGGCGTCGGCGCACGCCGGGCACCGGTTCGTCGGATCACTGGCGGTGCGGCTGGTGCGGGCTGGGAAATGGCCCGTCACCGTCGTGCCGTAACTACCCGGCAGCGCCGCGTCAAGCTCCTGGTGCCTGCGGCATGTCCGGCCCCCGGACGTGCCGCAGGGTGATCAGGGCGTCGACGATCGCCGGGATTGCCTCGCTGATCGGGTGCCGGATCGTGGCGGTGGCGATCTCGTCGTAGGGTGTCGGATCGCGGTTGACTATCACCAGCGGTGCGCCACCGCGGACCGCGACGGCGCAGAGCGAGGCTGCGGGCTCGACCGTGAGGGTGCTGCCAACCGCGAGGAACAGGTCTGCGGCTTGCGCGGCGGCCGCCGCGTGGGACAGGACGTCGGGGTTCAGAGACTGGCCGAACATCACGGTGGCCGACTTCAGGATGCCGCCGCAATCGGCGCACGGCGGGTCGACCTCGCCGGCTCGCACCCTGGTCAGGGCGTCCGACATTGCGGTGCGCGCGCCGCAACTGACGCAGACGACCGCGTACATGGTGCCATGCAGCTCGAGCACGTCGTCGGCGGCGAGGCCGGCGCGCTGGTGCAGGCCGTCGATGTTCTGTGTGATGACCGTGGTGCCGATACCGCTGGCCGCAAGCCGAGCCAGCGCCAGGTGCGCGGCGTTGGGCTCGGCCGTCCAGGCAGGGTGCGCGAGTCGTGCCTGCCAGGATCGCTGCCGGACCGCTTCGTCCGCGACGTAGACCTGGTAGGTCGCCATCTTCTCGGCGCCCGGATCTCGTGTCCACAGGCCGGCCGGACCGCGGAAATCCGGGATCCCGGAGTCTGTCGAAATGCCCGCACCCGTGAGAACCGCCACGCGGCTGGCGCCGTTGGTCCAGCTCGCGAGGCGTGCGGTCCAGTCAACGGCCGTGCCGGGCGCTTCGGCTGCTGTCAACTGCCCAGACCCCCTAGGAGTGAGGTTGGCTCTCGATTCTGACTGTACTTGGGCCGGTCCAGGTCCCGGTCCCGCGCCAGAGCAGGTGGCAATCCTCCCCTTGCGGCCAAGTAGTTGGCTGTGCAAAGCTAACGGCAGCTCAAAGCAGGAGGCGAAACCATGGCCGACGGGGCTCAAGGACCGGCATCAGATGGCTCGCGCGATCCAGGAGGCGACAGCAGCGGACCCGCGGGCGATCCGGGCGGCGAAGGGTCGGGCGGCAGCGAACCCACAGACGCTGCCGAAGATCACGGGGCGTACGCGCACGCCACACCCGAGCAGCTGCTTGGGCAGGCTCGGACGGTCCGGCGGCAGGCCAGGCGGGCTCGGCATGCCTACTGGTTCCCGCTCGTGCTATTCGGACTGCTGTCGTGCGCGTCCGTGCCGTTCTACCTCCGGAGCTTCCCGCCGGGGGGCGGGAGCTTTCTCAGCCGGTACCGAGGTCCCGCGTTCCTGCAGAGCCAGTATCTGGGCGGGTTCGGATTCATGACCGGCGTCGGCGCTGCGTATTACTGGCTGGCCGCCATTCTGATCGGTCTGGGGGCCACTGCGGTGTGGTACCGGGTGCGCGGCAACCGGGTGGGGTTGCGCACTCCGTCCCGTGGCTTCGTCATCACGGGCCTGGTGCTCCTCGCCTTCGCCCTGCTCATCCCGGTGCTGGCGACTCGCGCTGGTGCTGGCCCACTGACCATTCTGATGCCTGGGGACCTGCTCGTCCGGGGGACGTTCCCGCCCGTTCTCATCGGCATCGGGCTGTGCGTCCTGGCCTGGGCCGAGCGAAGCATCGCGCTGACCGTGATCGCCGCCGCCTACCTCGCCTTGTCCCTGGTCGCGAGTCTCTACGACATCGAGAACGTCTTCTACGACCTGGGCTGGAACCTCAATCCGACCGACAGCGGCCTGCCGAACGTGGTGCTGCCCGCCCTGGTGCTCTTGCTCTCGGGGGCGGGCGCCTGGGTGGTGCAGCGCCGTCGACGGCCCAGCCCGGCCGGCCCGCTCGGCCCGGGGCACGCAGCCACAACTGCGCAGGCGTCATGACCGACCATCCGACCAACGGCCTGGACGAGATCGTCCACCAGCGGCACCGGCTCGGGATCCTGACCATCACGGCCGAGGCGAAGCGGGCTGAGTTCGGCTACCTGCGCGAGGCGCTCGACCTGACGCCGGGCAATCTGTCTCGGCACCTCACCGTGCTGGAAGAAGCAGGCATGGTCGAGGTCGAGAAGGGCTACGAAGGCCGTCGCCCCCGTACCTGGGTCAGCATCACCCGCAAGGGCCGGTCAGCCCTGACCGCGGAACTCGATGCGCTGACCAAGCTCGTCCGTGGCCATAAAGCGGAGCCGGAACGGCCAGCTTCGAGCTGACGCCGGCTCGCCCCCCTGCGCCGCGGGCTGCCGCTGGTCACTGCTCCGGCTGAGCTTCCGGCCTACGCCGGCCAGCCAGCTGCCACGCCACCGGCAGCAGGCCGGCGGCGATGGCGGCCTTGATCGCGTCGCCCGCCACGAACGGCGTGAATCCGTCCGCCAGGGCAGCGTTTGTGCCCAGGTGCAAGTCGATGGCCAGCCAGCTCACGCCGAAGGCGTAAATGATGATCTCGCCGACGATCATCGCGGGCACCGACCGCAGGACCGAGCGGTCGGCCCCGCGCTCGGCAAGGTAGCCGCACGCAGCGGCGGCGAAGAAGAAGCCGACGATGTACCCGAACGACGCGCCCACGTATCCCGAGGTCCCGCCAGCGAACCACGGCACCCCGGCCACCCCGGCGACCGCGTAGAGAGCCATCGACGCGGCGGCCCGGCGCCAGCCGAGCGCGGTACCCGCCAGCAGGACGCCGAGGGTCTGGCCGGTGATCGGCACCGGCGTGAACGACAGGTGGATGGAGATCTGCGCCAGCGCGCCGACGAACCCGGCAGCGCCGGCGACCAGGAGCACGTCCCGGACCGCATGGGCGGCCCGGCCCCGGTGCTGCGCGATCAGGTCGCCGAGTACCAGCGGCCGCGGACGGGCAATCGCAACTGACGACATGAAGGCGAATCTCCTCGGGCGGGCCGCGGGGGTACGGCCGGACGAGCAGGGACCCTACCACGGCGCCTGCACCCGACAGCTGAGCCGCCGGGTATCGTGCGGCCGTGAGCTCGATGGGGTCGATTCGCCGTCAGGTTGGCGCGGGCCAGCCGCCGCCCGCGCCGGGAACCGCAGGTGAGGGCAGCACCGTGGACTTCCTGTCCGGAGAATGGAACGTGGTGCGTCACATCTCCGATCATCTGACTGGCGAGGTCGGCGTCTTCCGCGGACAGGCCAGCTTTCAGCGATGCCCCGACGGGCTGGCGCTGACCTACCGTGAGCAGGGCGAGCTGCGGTTCCGCGGCCACCGCGGGCCTGCGAGTCGCAGCTTGCTGTACCGGGAGCTGGCTGACGGCACCGCAGACGTCCGGTTCGCGGACGGCCGCGAGTTCTACCGGCTCGACTTGCGATCGGGGACCTGGTCGGCGGAGCACCCGTGCCGGGCGGACCAGTACCGGGTCACCGTCCGGCGGCTGAGCCCGGACAGCTTCGCCGAGATCTGGCGAGTCACCGGTCCCGCCAAGGACTACGAGCTGGCGACCACGTACACGAGGACGGGCGGATCGCCGTGAGCGGCGAGGCGTACGGCGGCACCATCCCACGGCTCCTGGTGGCCGCCGCCGAGCGGGACGGCAACGGCGTCTGGGTGCGCAGCGACCACGGCAGCCTGACATTTGCGGGGGCCGTGGCCGCGGTTGGACTGACGGCCGACGCGCTGCACGCCGCCGGCGTGCGCAAGGGCGACCTGGTGATGCTCACGGCCAGCACAACGCCGCCGTACCTGCTGTGCTGGCTCGCGGCGACCGCGGTGGGTGCGATCGCGGTGGCGGTCAACCCGCGGTCATCGGCCGCCGAGCTGGCCGGGCTGATCGGCCAGGTCAGCCCGAAGCTGCTGGTCACCGATGCCGGGCTGAGCGATCTCGTGGCCACGGCGCGTGGTGACCGCGAATGGGGGAGCCCAGGCGAGCCGGGGACGACCCCGTTCCCAGCCGACGTTGATGTTGCGGCGATCGTGCCGGCGCAGTGGAGCGATGCGGCCGCGATGGCCAGCCTGGCCAGGCGTGCGTCGCTGCCCGATGCCGGGATCACGCCGGACGACGTCGCAGTGCTGATCCCGACCTCGGGCACGACCGGCCGGTCGAAGCTCGTGATGCAGACGCACCGGGCCTACGCGATGGCCGGCGAGGGCTTTCCGTTCTGGATGGAGCTGACCGCGGCCGACCGGATGCTGACGACGCTGCCGCTGTTCCACGTGAACGCGCCGGCGTACTCGGTCATGGGCTCGCTGGCGTGCGGCGCCGGGCTGGTGCTGGCTGAGCGTTTCTCGGCGAGCACGTTCCTGGACACGGCCCGGCGGCACGAGGCGACCGAGTTCAACGCCATCGGCGCCATGCTGGAGATCCTGATGCGCCAGCCGTCGCGCCCTGACGATGCGGACACGCCACTGCGGCTGTGCTACACCGGACCAGCGCCGGAGCGGGATCGCCAGCTGGAGATCGAGCAGCGGCTCGGCCTGCGGATTGTCGTGGGCTACGCCATGTCGGAAACGCCGTACGGGCTGATCTGGCCGCGCGGCAGCCGCCCGTACGGGACGCTCGGGACGGTGCGGCAGCACCCGGAGCTCGGCGTTGTTAACGAGGCGCGGGTCGTCGGCGAGGCGGGTGAGGTCGTCGGGCCTGGCGCGAGCGGTGAGCTCGAGCTGCGTAATCCCGTGCTGACGCCGGGCTACTGGGGCATGCCTGCGGAGTCGGCTGCGGTGATGGATGGCGACTGGCTGCGTACGGGAGACCTGGTGACGGCGCACGAGGACGGCACCTACACCTTCTTGTCCCGGGTCAAGGAAGTCATCCGCCGGCGCGGCGAGAACCTGTCGCCGCTGGAGGTGGAGGACGTGCTCGACAGCCACCCGGCGGTACTGGAGGCGGCCGTCGTGGGCGTTCCGTCGGAGCTGTCCGAGGAAGACGTCAAGGCGTTCATCGTGCCGGCCGGCGGAGCGCAGCTGGATTTCGCGGCGCTGCGGGAGTTCGCGGCCGCGCGGCTCGCGGCGTTCAAGGTGCCGCGGTACTGGCAGCAGGTGGACGAGCTGCCGCGAACGCCGACGGCCCGGGTGGCCAAGCACCGGCTGCCCGGCGGCCATCCGCCAGGCGAGTACGACGCGGCGGCGCCCGCCGATATCGCGCGACGCAATGAGGGAGAGCTGTGACTGAGTATCCAACGTCGATCGGAACGTCGGACGCTACGACGATCACCCTCCTGGGGCACAACCTGGCCGAGGACCTGATGGGCAACGTCAGCTTCGGCGAGCTGGCGTTCTGGCTGGCGGCGCTACGGCGGCCGACGGCCGGGGAGCTCAGGCTGTTCGAGTCGGTGCTGGTAGCGCTCGCCGACCACGGATTCACGCCGTCAGCGATCGCGGCCAGGCTGACGCTACTGGGCGCCCCGGAGTCCGTTCAGGGGGCGATGGCGGCCGGGCTTCTCGGCGGCGGGTCGCGCTATCTGGGCGTGACTGAGGACTGCGGCCGGTTCCTGGCGGCTGCGCTCGCGGCGCACGTGGGCGACCTGCCTGACACCGATACAGGCTGGGACGAGCTGGCAGCGGCGGCGGTGACCGCACAGCGGGCTTCGGGGCGGCTGGTGCCTGGCCTCGGCCACCCGGTGCACAAGGACGGGGATCCGCGCACGCCGGTGATCTTCCGCATCGCGGCGGAGTCGGGGGTGCTGGGGCCGCATCTTCGGCTGTTCGCCGCTGTGGGACGGGTGCATCCCGCGATCATTGGCCGGACTCTTCCGCTGA
>DATHQE010000304.1:0-3380 GCA_035483035.1 Streptosporangiaceae bacterium
CTCGGCCACCCGAACGGCGTCTCAATCGACACCTCGTCGGCAGCCTCAAGAAACTCATAAAACCCGGATCCGCCGATAACGCCGATCTCTGCCAGCTCGCTCACGCGGCAAATGTACCGCTGGCGGCGCCGGCAGACCTCAGGTCGCGGACGACGCCGCTACTGACGAGGACTTCTTGTCCCCGGACCCTGAGCTGGTCGACTTGCCGGAGTCGCTCGACTTGCCGGAGTCGCTCGACTTGCCGGAGTCACCCGACTTCCCCGAGTCGCCCGACGACTTGCCGGAATCGGAGCTCGCCGATGAGCTCTCGGACGAGGACCCGTTGGCAGCGCCATCCTTACTAGCGGGGACGGTGCTCGACCCGTTCCGGCTGTCGGTGCGGTAGAAGCCTGAGCCCTTGAACACGATGCCGACCGGCGAGAAAACCTTGCGTAGCTTGCCGCCACAGGCGCTGCAGACCGTCAGCGGGTCGTCGGTGAACCGCTGCACGACCTCGGAGCGATCCCCGCAATCGGTGCAGGCGTACTGGTACGTCGGCACGTATTCCTCCCTCTGCGGCGTTAGCACTCGCCGCCGTCAACTGCTAAATGGTAGCAACGGCTAGCGGAGCCTGTAGATTCCTTCCCCTGGCAGCGCGGCTGCGCGGACCGGCTGATCATGCTCGGCGGCCGGGACCTCGGCAACCAGTTCACCCTCGTGGAGCAGCGCCAGGGTCAGGATCGACGCACCCACCCTGGCCAGGGCCCGGTCATAGCTGCCGCCACCGCGACCCAGCCGCGAGCCGGTGCGGTCGATAGCGAGCGCAGGCACGATGACCACGTCCGCACTTGTGATGGCGGTCACGCCCCGGCGTCGCTCAGTCGGCTCCAGCATGCCTCGCGGACCGGGCGCCAGCGAATCCGGTCCCTCGTACGAGGCCCAGTCCAGGTCGCCATCGGGCCGCACCACCGGAAGGAGTACGTATGTCCCGCGCTTCCAGAGTGCGAACAGCAGGCCTCGGGTCTCGGGCTCGGCGCCCACCGACACATAACCGGCAACTGTCCCGGCCATCTGCATCTCCGGCAGGGCGAGTACGGCATCCCGCAGCTGGCGCCCGGCGACCGCTCGCTCCTCGGCTGGCATTGCCCGTCGGCGGGCCAGCACGTCGGCCCGCATCGCCGCCTTGGCTTCGGTCAGGCCAGCCGCACCAGCAGCCCCGGCGCGGGCAGCCGGATTTGGCCGCCAAGACTGGGGCACGTCTATGCAGGCCGACGGCAAATCGCTGGCCGGTGAGGACTTATCAGGATGCTCAGGCGTCCCGGCGGCGCCAGGAGTTTCGGTAGTTTCCGACAAAACAGGCTCATCGGAAAATCCGGCTCCGCCGGGCTCCTGATCTTCCGTGCCTGTACCGTGCACGAGTCCTCCAGCTCGATAGCTAAGGTTCTCAGCATGGCTCACTCACCGCCCGTCAACAAAGCGGTCATCCCGGCGGCTGGCCTGGGCACCAGGTTCGTACCTGCGACCAAGGCCATGCCCAAGGAGATGCTGCCGGTGATCGACAAGCCGGCTATCCAGTACGTCGTCGAAGAGGCGGCCGCGGCCGGCCTTACCGACGTACTCATGATCACCGCGCGCAGCAAGACCAACATCGAGGACCACTTCGACCGGAACGTCGAGCTTGAGGACGTCCTCGCCGCTAAAGGCGACGACGCGGGACTCGCCAGCATTCGCGCGTCGAACGACCTGGCCGCGATGCACTACGTCCGGCAGGGCCAGGCGCTCGGCCTCGGCCACGCTGTCCTGTGCGCCGCCGATCACGTCGGCAATGAGCCGTTCGCCGTGCTGCTCGGTGACGACTTCATCGACGCCCGCGACAAGCTACTGCAGCGCATGATCGAGGTCCGCCAGCAGTACGGCGGCAGCATCGTGGCCCTGATGGAGGTCGAGCCCGAGCAGGTGTCGTCCTACGGGGTCGCGTCGATCAAGCCGACCGATTCCGACGACGTCGTCGCGGTCACTGACCTGGTAGAGAAGCCGCCGGTCGGCGAGGCGCCCTCCAACTGGATCGTGGTCGGCCGGTACGTATGCGATCCGTCGATCTTCGAGGTGCTGCGCAACACCGCGCCTGGCCGCGGCGGCGAGATCCAGCTCACCGACGCGCTGCGCACGCTCGCGCGCACCGACCGCAACGACCGCAGCGGCAGCGCCAATGGCAGCGACGGCGGCGGGGTGCACGGCGTACTGTTCCGCGGCCGGCGCTACGACACCGGCAACAAGCTGGACTATCTGCGGACGCAGATCAAGTTCGCGTGCGACCGGCCCGACATCGCGCCTGAGTTCGTTCCCTGGCTACGCCACTATCTTCAGACACTGGGGCCGGCCGGCGCCTAATGGATTCCGTCGAAACCTATCTGGGCGACATCATGGCGGCGATCCGGCCGCTGCCGCCGCGTGAGCTGGCGCTCGCGGATGCTCTCGGCGCGGTCCTTGTCGACGACGTCACCGCCCGCTGGCCGCTGCCGGCGTTCGATAACTCGGCCATGGACGGCTACGCGGTCCGCGCCGCGGATGTCAGCGCCGCCAGCGCCGACAGCCCGGTCGTGCTCGCGGTAGCTGGCGTGATCGCGGCGGGCGACACCGGCAGGCGCGACCTCGTTCCCGGCACTGTTATCCGGATCATGACCGGTGCGCCGGTGCCGCCCGGCGCCGACGCTGTCGTTCCGGTTGAGCAGACCGACGGCGGCGCCGACCGCGTGGCGATTCACGCTTCGGTGGCGGAAGGGGCATCGATCCGGCTGACCGGCGGTGACGCGCAGCCCGGCGACGTCCTCCTGACAGCCGGAACGAGGCTCGGCCCCGTGCACCTCGGCCTGCTGGCCGCGGCCGGCCACGGCACCGTGCAGGCCAGGCCCAGACCGCGGGTCACAGTCATCGCGACCGGCAACGAGCTGATCGAGCCCGGCATGGAGCTGATCCCCGGCCAGATCTGGGAGTCGAACGCGACGATGCTGGCCGCCGCGGCGCGCGAGGCAGGCTGCCCGGCGCGGCGGCACCCGATCGTGCGTGACGACACCGAAGCGGTCCTGGCCGCC
Organism: Streptosporangiaceae bacterium; assembly: GCA_035483035.1. Lineage (GTDB taxonomy): Bacteria > Actinomycetota > Actinomycetes > Streptosporangiales > Streptosporangiaceae > JAJYUU01. The sequence continues at coordinate 3,072 of DATHQE010000304.1, forward strand.
GTCCGGGACGCCATTGGCGACGCTGACCTGCTGATCACTTCCGGCGGGGTCAGCATGGGCGGCGAGCACGACGTCGTGAAGGCCGCGCTGAGCACACTCGGCACGGTCAACTTCCGCAAGGTCGCCATGCAGCCCGGCATGCCGCAGGGATTCGGCACCGTCGGGCCCGCCAGCACCCCGATCTTCACCCTGCCGGGCAACCCGGTGAGTGCGTACGTCTCGTTCTGCCTGTTCGTCCGCCCGGCCCTCGATGCGCTGCAGAGCTCAGAACAGCAAGATTCAGAACATCAAGATACAAAACGGGAACGG
>DATHQE010000305.1:0-5530 GCA_035483035.1 Streptosporangiaceae bacterium
GACACGTCGGACGTCCGCGTCGGCCGTTCCCTTCAGCCCGTGGCGGGAACGGGTCGCCGCCGTGGACTGGACCACCGTCGGCGCCGACCTCGACAACTACGGATGCGCCCTGACCGGGCCCCTGCTCAGCCCGGCCGAAGCCGCCGGAATCGCCGCCCTCTACACCGATGACACGCGTTTCCGGTCCACCATCAACATGGGCCGGCATCGCTTCGGCGAAGGTGAGTACCGCTATCTTGCCGAGCCATTCCCTGCGGCGGTCACCGAGCTGAAGCAGGCGCTCTATCCGAAACTGCTGCCGATCGCGCGCGACTGGTGGACCAAGCTGAGCCGCGAAACGCCGTGGCCGGACACCCTGGACGAGTGGCTCGACATGTGCCACGCGGCGGGACAGACCAAGTCGACCCCGATCCTGCTCAAGTACGGCGCAGGCGACTGGAACGCGCTACACCGCGACCTCTACGGCGACCTGGTGTTCCCGCTGCAAGTTGTCATCAACCTCAGCAACCCCGGCGTCGATCACACCGGCGGAGAGTTCCTGCTCTACGAGCAGCGCCCTCGCGCCCAGTCCCGCGCCACCGCCACCCTGATCCCCCACGGCCACGGGCTGGTGTTCACCACCCGCGACCGGCCGGTGCCGTCCAGCCGCGGCTGGTCGGCCGCACCGGTGCGGCACGGGGTATCCGTGATCCGCTCGGGTCAGCGCCTCACCCTCGCCCTCGTCTTGCACGACGCGGCCTGATGGCACCGAGCAGCCCGTGCTACACACTGCTCGGTGCCGATGGACGCCCGTACGCCAGCGCGACGCCCGGCGCACTGGGCGGCTACCGCAAGAGGAAGATCTACGGCCACCTGAACTGCCCCTCGGCGCTGCGCGCCATCGCAGTAGGCGGCTACGTCGCCAACCGGGTCTTCTTCGCCAGCGAGCAAGCCGCCGTAGCGGCCGGCTACCGGCCCTGCGCGGTGTGCATGCCCGACGCTTACCGAACCTGGAAAGCCACGCAATGAAGGGGGCTCCGTCGAACCCCACACGCGGCGCCAGGGTGCATCGTCACGACGACACCGTAGTGAGCGGGGCGGTGACTGGCCGCGCTGTCCGCGGAGCCCTGGCCAGCGTGGACACCGACGTGATGTGCAGGGCGAGCAGCAGCGGCACGCCGGCTGTCGGGATGAGCGCGAGCGGGAGTTCGCTGATCGGCGCACCGGACGGGGTGACGTTGAGCAGCTGGAATCCGACGAGGGCGCCGAGAATCAGGGCGTTAACCAGATCGATCATGCCGAACGCCGTGAACCACAAGCCGGCGCGGCGGCCCGTGCCTTGCGCGATCCTGCGTGCGACCAGCGGCGCGGCGATCCCGGCAGCGATGTCACCCAGGCCCGCGGGCACGGCGAACAGCGCCGGCAGATGCCCGAGGGCCATAGTGGCCAGGAACGCCGTTCCCTCGACCACCCGGAACGAGTGCGGTAGCTCCAGGCGACTCACCATGCCGGGCGCTGTCAGGGCCCGCGCCACCACCGGGATCCGGCGCAGTGCCAGCAGCAAGCCCAGGAAGCCGACCACCGCGACCGGTAGCCATGGCACGCCATGGCCGAGCCGCGCGTGGTACCAGCCGTGACCCGCGATTACCGCGCTGGCGGTGAACCAGCCACCGAGCACGACGGCCGCGCCTCCGGCGAGCAGCGCCGCGCGCCGTCGGCTCAGACCGGAACGCACCGCGCCGCCGTACAGCACGAGGCACGTCGCGGCCGGGATCGCGACCATCCCGGCGATGGTGAGCGCCCACAGATAGCCAGGCGGGTCGTACATGACGTCCTCCTCGAGTCGAGAGCTTACTATCTACAAGATAGTATCTTGCAAATAGTATCTGTCAACTAGTATGATGGTGGGCGTGACTAGGAACGTTCGCACCTACGACCACGTCTGCGTGGTCGCCCGCGCGCTGGAACGCGTTGGCGACCGATGGAGCCTGCTGGTGATCCGCGACCTTCTCACCGGCACCAAGAGATTCACGGACCTGATGGACCGCCTCGGCGGGATCACCCCGAAGACGCTCAGTCAGCGCCTGCGGGAGCTCGAAGACGACGGGATCGTCACCGCCGACCGGGAGCCGGGCCGGCGCGAGGTCTGGTATCGACTGACACCGACCGGAGCCGACCTCGAACCCGTCATTGACGCGCTCAGCTGGTGGGGGTTGCGGCACGCCTGGCGCTGGCCTCAGCCTGGTGAGCCGCTGCACGCCGAGCACCTGCTCCGTTCCATCATCCAGGCCATCGATCTCGCCACCGACGACCACCGCCCCGCCCGCTGGCACTTCCGGCTCGATGGTGCGGACTACGTGACCGAAAGCGACGGCCACCAGTGGTCGCTCGCGGCGGGAAGCCCGTCGGCGCCGGCCGACGTCACGATCACCGCGACCACCCAGGCCCTGACCGCTTTCATCTTCGCCGGGTCAGACGCCGGTATCGAGATCACCGGTGCATCCGGGCCAGTCCAGCGATTCCGGCAACTCATCAGCACCCTGGCGACGGTCGTACCTCCCGGCTAGCTGGAAGCCGGGAAGCGCAGCCGATCCTCAGCTTCCGGCCTGCGGGCGCCACTTCGGATCACGGCCGAGGTAGCGCAGCAACTCGGCGGTGGCGTCGTCATCGGGTTCGGGCGTGAGCGCGGTGGCGTAGACGCCGTACTGGCGTAGCGGCTCGACGATCTCCCGCGCGGCGGGCAGCAGCTGGGCCGCCAGCTCGGGCGTCAGCCCGGCCGGGACGCCGAGCGCAGTCAGCACATCCCAGGCATGCACAGCGGCGTCGAGCGCGCACGCTGCGGCCGCCGTGGCCGCCGGCAGCTGACCTTGCGGTAGCGGCGTCGGCACCGGCCCGTCAGCCTCGGCGACGGTCGCCCAGGCTGACTGGACCGTCGCTACGGCGGGTGCGACGAGTTCTTCCAGCGGGCCGGCGGCCTTCCCGGAGGGATCGAACGGGTTCTGATCCGGGCCTGTGCCGGTGCCGAGTGCCGCCGCCCATGCGAGCTGGTCGCCGGCGGCGTGCTGCAGCACTTGCGTCACGGTCCATTGCGTGCAGGGGGTCGGCGCGTCCCGCCGGTCGGGCGTGACGGTAGCGGCCGCGGCGGTCAGCAGCTCGAGAGCTTCGGTCATGACGGTCCACATGGCGTTCACTTCTCCTGATCAATGGTGGTGGTGGCGGCGGCGGTAGGTGTCCGCATCGGGCGGTCACGAGTGCTCCCGTAACTTTCGGAACGGAATGAACTGTTCCCTTAGTCTAACAGAGCGGATCAGTCCGTTCCAGTGATATTCTGCCGGTCATGCGAGTGCCAGACGGCCCGTTGAGCGGGCGTCGTGCCGAGGCGGCACGGAACGACCAGCGCATCCTGGACGCGGCACGCGAAGTGTTCCTCGCCGATCCCGATGCGCCGATAGCCGCGGTCGCGCACCGGGCTGGCGTAGGGATTAGCGCCCTTTACCGCCGTTATGAGAGCAAAGAAGACCTGTTGCGTGCGCTCGCCCTGGACGCGCTCGCCGGCTACATCGGCAGCCTGCGAGACGCGCTAGCCGATGAACGCGATCCGTGGACGGCGTACAGCGACTGCCTGACCCGCATAGTGGACGGGCGCAGCCAGGTGCTCGCTCAGCGGCTGGCCGGCCGCTTCACCCCGACGCCGGACCTGGCCGACCTGGCCAGGGAGGCAGGGACGCTGGCAGACCAGCTGCACCGCAAGGCCGTCGGCCAGAAGGTCCTGCGTCCCGACGTCAGCGCCGCAGACATCGTCCTCATCCTGGAGATGATCATGCTGGTCGATGCGCCGGAATCCGACGACGGGGCGGCGCTGCGGCGCCGTTACCTCAGCCTCGTCCTCCAAGCGTTGCGTGCCCCGGGCTCTGGCCCCCTGCCGGGCCCAGCCGCCGACCCGGTCAGACTGGCGGAACGGTGGCGACGGCGCCGCAAATGAACCTCCGGGCCGGCAGCTGGGAGCTGTAACACATGCAGTACATCAAGGCGCATCGCCGCGGCCGTGCCCTCTGGATCACCTTCGACCGGCCAGACAAGCTCAACATCGTGCATCCGGAGGACCTGAGCGAGCTTCGCGACGTCATCGCCGGCGTCACTTCGGACGTGCACGCCATCGTCTTCACCGGCGCGGGCCAGGCGGCCTTCAGCGCCGGCCTGAACATCGAGGCCTTCGTCGGCCTGACACCTGCCCGAGCACTTGCCCTGATCGCCGAACTCGCCGAGGTCATGCGCGCTATCCGGCACTCGCCCGTCGTCACTGTCGCCGTGGTCAACGGATACTGCCTCGGGGCAGCGTTCGAACTGGCCCTGGCGTGCGATCTTCGCGTCGTAGCCCGGGCCGCGTCATTCGGCCTGCCCGAGATCAAGGTCGGCGTGCCATCCGTCATCGACGCCGCCCTGCTGCCCGCCTTCGTCGGGCTCAGCAAGGCCCGCGAGATGGTCCTTACCGGTGACATCTACACCCTCGATCAGCTGCCGCCTGACAGCATCGCCAACGTCATCGCCGAGCCCGGCGAACTCGCCGCTGCAGCTGACAGCCTGCTCGATCGCATCGCGACACATCCCCCGGCGGTGACCGCTGCCCAGCGCCGGCTATTCGACAGCTGGCTCAATAACCCGCTCGATGTCGCAATCAACGCCAGCACTACCGAGTTCGCCAACGTGTTCGCGAGCCAAGATACCCATCGGCAGATTGCGCGCCACTACAAGCGGATCACCGGATAGCCCGGCCACGCGAGCCGCTCCTGCTTAACGCCAGCCTGGCTTGACTGACCTGGTAGTCGTCGGTGAGCATGGCAGGCCCGCCGCGTCCGCAAGAGCGGAGTAGCAGCGGGCCAGGTTGGCTTCACCCCTGACGACTCGCATCACCGGGAGGTGGGCACATTGAGCCAGAGTCCGCCGTTCAGGTTGATGTCGTTTCCGTTGTCCTGGCCCGGAGCCGAGTCACCAATGTAGGTGTACAGCGGATGCCCGTTGTAAACGAGCTGGAGCGAGCCGTCGGTCCGCTTGATCGTGGTGGTCTTTCCGGGCAGGCCTGAGCCTGCCGCGGCAGTGCCGGTCACCGGCGGCCAGTACGCAGCGCAGCTTCCGTAGCACTTCGACGCGGTCGGCGTGTCGGGCGCGAACGAGTAGAGCGTGAAGCCCTTGGCGTTCGTCAGGACCGTCGTTCCGCCGATCACCGTGGTCTTCAGGGTGGTACCGGCGGCCGTCGCCGTTGGTGCCGCCGGAGCGCTCGCGGCGGTCACGGCCACCCCGAGCAGCACAGCTGCCGCAACCGCCAGTGCCGCCGCGCCTATCCGTGCGCCTCCGGCGATCGCCGGGGAAATCCGAATGGGGAATCCGGTCGGCGCCGACGCCCGGGCCGCCAAGCCTGGAGCAAGAGCGAGCGCGGCCAGCACCACGAAGGCGGCCACTTCCACCGCTCCGGCGACAATGCCGGCCGTCGTACTCACTTCCTTGAACCCGAACAGGCCGATCCACACAGACAGCAGATAGCCGCCGAGGACTG
>DATHQE010000306.1:0-1802 GCA_035483035.1 Streptosporangiaceae bacterium
GCCCGCGCCCCACCCGCTCCCACCGGCTTGGCCAGCACCTGCCCCGTCGTGGTCGCCCCGACCACCCGGCGCTCCATCAGCGTTCCCCAGACCACGGCGAACGCGCCGGCCGACCCGCCGTGGTCGTGAAACCCGGTCGACTGGCCGGGCAGCCAGCTGATCACCCAGATCTCGTGGCTGTCGTCGAGGTGTATCCGCTCGTACCAGCGGCCCTCCGGGTTCAGCCGCACCCGGCCCAGCCAGTCGGCGGGACTCGCCGCTAGGCGCCGCACTACGTCGGCTAGCTGCCGCGCGCCGAGTAGCTGGCCAGGCTGCATGCTGGCTGTTGACGTCGGCCGGATCGTCGTGTTCATGGTCGCGTCTCTCCTCACGTTGACATCGCTGGCGGCGAGCGCCAGCGGAACCAGGCGAACTCAAGGGACCCGACGGGCGGCTAGGCCGAGCCGGTCGGGTCAGGGCGAGCCGGTCGGACATCGCCTGACGCCGGGCGCCAATGGGGAGGCGCCGGCCAGAACGCGCTGCCGGACAGGCGTTGACGGGAGAGGCATGCCACGGCGCATGCCGTGATCTTGCCAGAGTTTCCCTATTAAGGCAATGGGAAAAATGGGGTTGTGGATTCAGCCGGCCCGGTGGGCGACGGCGAACACGCGGCGGAAGGGGAAGATGGTGCCGAACGGTCTCGGTGGATACGCCTGGCGAACCTGCGCGCCGTACTCGGCGAGAAAGTCCGCGGCCTGGTCCGCGTCGAGCGCAGCCAGCACGGGCCGCAGCCCGGTGCCCTGGTACCACTCGAGCACCGGATCAGGGCCTAGCAGGATGTGCACGTACGTCGTCTCCCAGGCGTCGACCTCGCAGCCGGCCTGTGCCAGCAGCTCTGCGTAATCCGCTGGGTCGGCCGACTGACGGTTCAGCTCCGCGTCCCGCAGCAGCGGGCGCCACCGGGCCGAGACCGCCATCTCGCGCAAGATCGCGTGGGACGGCTGATCGAAGTTACCCGGGACCTGGAAGGCCAGCCAGCCGCCGTCGGCTAGCTGGTCCGCCCAGCGGACCAGCAGTTCACGATGGCCGGGCACCCACTGCAGCACCGCGTTGGAGATGATCACGTCGGGCAGGCACTGCGGCTCCCAGTGCCGTATATCGTCGAGCATGAACGACAATCCAGGAGCGTGGCTCGTCACGGCCGATCCGGAACCCGGAGATGCACACGATCGCAGGGCGACCGCAGGCGCGAGCTGACGCGCGGCCTCGATCATCTGCGGCGAGCTGTCCACGCCGCAGACCGTGGCCGATGGCCAGCGCTCCGCGAGCAGAGCGGTCAGGTTTCCGGGCCCGCAGCCCATGTCGACCACGTATCCGGGAAGTTCAGCTCCGACCCTGGCGAGCAGGTCGAAAAACGGCCTGGCGCGCTCGCCTCCAAACCGCAGATACAGGGTCGCGTCCCACATGCTGGTCAATCCTTCTCTGATACCGAAAGACACATGCCGACCTGATTTTTCTCTTGTACATCCCGGTCGTCTTGACGTCAAGAGATACCCTCTAGTAATGGGCCAGCGCTCCGGTCCCGGTACCGAGGCGGACTCCGACGGGGAGATCCTCCCCGGGCCGCTGCTGCGCGACGAGGTGGATGACCTCGTCGCCGCGTGGCGAGCGCAGCGGCCTGACCTGGATGTCGAGCCGATGCAGGTGCTCAGCCGGATCTCCAGGCTCGCCCGGCACCTGGACATCGCGCGGCGCGGCGCGTTCGCCGAGCATGAGCTCGAGTCGTGGGAATTCGACGTGCTCTCTGCGCTGCGCAGGCAGGG
>DATHQE010000307.1:0-2468 GCA_035483035.1 Streptosporangiaceae bacterium
GCCGGGGGAGAGTACCGCAGGGCATTGCCGAGGAGGTTCACGATGACCCGCTCGGTGATCACCGGGTCGGCCATGACCTCGGGCAGCCCGGGCGGGATGTCTGCTATTACCGGTCGGCCCAGCGGCCCCAGGCCGTCGAGCGAGTCCGCGACGATGTCGCCGAGGTCCGCTGGCCGGGGAAATACCGCCTGGGCGCCTGCCTGCAACCGGCTCACGTCCAGCAGGCTGGCCGCGAGCCTGGCAAGCTGGTCGAGAGACTCCTCGGCGGTAGCCAGCAGTTCGTCACGATCTGCCGCGGCGATGGGGACGTCACCGGAGCGCAGGCCGCTCACCGCCGCCTTGGCCGCGGCGAGCGGGGTGCGCAGGTCATGGCTGACCGCCGCGAGCAGCGCCGCCCGCCCCCGGTCAGCCTCGGCCGCTTGGGTGGCCTGGCTGGCGAGGCCGTGGAGCAGGCCCAGCCACCAGGGGCCGGGACCCCGCTGAGGCCCCGCCGGAGTACTGGATCGCCTGCTTGGGTCGTCGCCGCTCGGCATCCCGTTCATGGGCACCTCCTCGATGTCAGTACCAGTGGAACCCGGTGCGCGTGAGTTCCGCCAAAGCGCGCCGCCAATGGCGCGATAGCTCGCGGCTAGGCGGAGCGGGCCGACTACGCGAATGCGTGATACCGCACGTCCAGCACGCGGCTGCGTAGTCCCTGGTACGGCGGAAACCTACGAGTTCGCGGGATTCGACGCAGAGCTATATACGGCATTGTCGTAGGTGAGCGGAGCCCCCCGCTGAGCACGTACGGCGAGGAATGCAGATGACAGAAGTGACGCAGGAGACCAGTCCGGAGCAGTCGCCCCAACCAGGAAACCCGAGCAACCACGGTCTTGAGTTCCGGCACTTGCGCTATCTGGTAGCGGTCGCCGACGCCGGCACGTTCACGCACGCCGCGGAGCGGATGTTCATCGCCCAGCCCACCCTGAGCCAGCAGATACGCCGCCTTGAGGAAATGGTAGGAACCCCTCTGCTGCACCGTCGGCGCGACGGGGTCGAGCTCACCGCCGCGGGCAGCGTGCTACTGGAGGAATCCAGGACCATGCTGTCCTTGCTGGAGCACGGGGTGCTGCGAAGCCGGCAGGCGGCCGGCCTCGGCCGGCCACGGCTCCGGTTCGTGCTGCCGTCGAACCTGCCGGAACGACTCGCGGTGGCGATGAGCTCCCGGCTGCGGTCGGCGGCGGCCGCGGCCGGCGTCGATGTCGAATGGCTGGAGACGCCCCTGGACGCCGAGTTCACCCCGATCCGCGAACGACACGCGGATGCCGGGCTGGGCTGGCTGACGTCGCCGCGGGAGACCCTGCCGGAACCGCTCGACGTCATGACCCTCGCGGACTTCGAGCCCGAGGTATGGATACCCGCGTCGGCCAGAACAGGCCGCGACCGGCGCCAGATCAGCATTGCCGAGCTGGCCGGCATGGACGTGATTTACGGCCCGCGCCGCTTTAGCCCGGCCACCTATGACGCTTGGCTGGCGATACTGCGCGAAAACCGCCCACGTTTCGAGTTCACCGATCCCCAGTTCCGGCATTCGCTGTCGATGACGCTGTCGTTCGCGGCTAGCGCGACCCGCCCGATCGCGGTGCTGACCGAGCCGCTCCACCTAGTCGGCGGATCGGCCTGGAACAGTATGCGGCGGCATGAGGCAGACACCTACGACATGGCCCGGGTGACCCTAGAGCGGCACCCGCTCATCGCGACCGCTGCGGTGGCATGGAGCGGCGACCTGCCGCGCGACCTGCAGCAAGTTCTCTTCGACACGGCCGACGCAGGCATTCCCGACGACGAATTCGCTGTCACCAGCCAACTGTTGAGTGCGTAGCCAGCGCTGCGGCGCGGTTACGATCTGCGGCCCGTCCACCGTGGTCCGATCTCCCGCCAGGCCGCCTCCCACGCGGCCAGGCGGCGCGTGCCCAGAAACCGCTGAATCAGGCGCAGCACGATCAGCAGCGCTAGCGCCGTGACGGCCAGCGTCGCCACCGATGCCAGCACAGCCGCGGTAGCGGACTCGCCTAGTTGCCCCACGGCGAGGGCGGCTATCGGCCCGGCGGCCAGGAAGATGATGACCAGTCCGGCCCGGATCCAGGCTTCCGCCCGGTCGCTGGCCCGGCGCAGCGGATTACCGTCGAGCGCGAGGGCTCTCACAAGGCGCGCTTTCGACTTGATCATGAGGCGGATTCCTTTCCAGGGGGCCGGAACCAGTTCAAATCAGCTGGGGTGCCGTCGGCCAATACCTGGCGCCTATAGCCTTATTGCGCTCAAGCGCCGGCTCTCACTGCGGCGGGCCAGCGGTCAGGCGGATGCTGCTCGTGGTGCGCTGGCCGGCCGGGCTGACCCAGGTGACGGAGATCGTGTCGCCGGGATGGAACCGCGTCAGGACGTTGCCGAGCTGGTCGGGGGAGCCGACGGGCTGCCCGTTGATGGCGGTG
>DATHQE010000308.1:0-8198 GCA_035483035.1 Streptosporangiaceae bacterium
CGCGACCGTCGAACGGCACCTGGCGACCATCTACCGCAATCTCGGCTTCAGCGGGCGGGTCGAAGCGGCCAGGTTCGCGATGGAGAACGGCCTCTCAGCGCCCACGCCATCTGGTGTTATAGCTCGCACGTCCGCGCCCTGACGAGGAATTACATAGTTGCCGTGATTCGGCGGCCGCCGCCGCGCCGGTAGAACGAGTGATAGAGCTCGTCATCCGCGGGACAGGGGCAGGGAGATGCCGGTGCGCGACCAGCTGCTCGGTTCGACGCAGCCAGTGCTGTCTATCTCCCTAGAGCCAGGGGAAAGCATCGTCGCGGAGACTGCCGAGTTCGCCTGGATGACCGACTCGATCCAGATGGCGGCTGGTCCGGCCGGCCTGAGCGCTTACACCGCGAAGGATGCAGCGGGGACCATCGCCTTTGCCGCGAGGCTGCCCGGCAGCATCGTGTGCCTGCAGATTTCGCCGGAGCAGGAGTACCTCGTGCACCACCAGGGCTTCCTGGCGGGCACGCCGGGAATCGAGGTCACCACCGGCTTCCGGCAGCCCCTGCGCACCGCCAGCATCGCCGCCGACGAGTTCGTCTTGCGGCGCATCGGCGGCTGCGGGCGAGCGTGGGTCGGCCTGGCCGGCGACGTCGTCCGGCGTGACCTCGTCACGGGCAGTTCCCTGCGTACGCATCCCTGGCACATCGGGATCTGCGAGGCATCGGTTGCGGTGCAGATGGCCGAGCTTGCGCAGGCCAAGGCTCGCCATCCCGGCAATCATGCCCGCCACTTTGCCGTCCTATCCGGTCCTGGGTCCATCTGGCTGCAGTCAAAGCCGCTTCCCGCTCAGGCCCGGCCGTTAGGGGTTGGCCCCGCGCCCGGTGGCCCGGCTGTCGAGGGGGCAGCCGGCCCGCCGCGGCCGGGCTGAGTCAAGCAGCAGACCAGACCATCACATCAAGATCGAGGTAATAAGCAATGACTACGTACGCACCATGGCTCCGCCACCCCGCCGGCGCGGCTCTCGCGCTCGCGACTGTGGGCGGACTAATTCTGACCGGCTGCAGCACTGGCAGTTCCGGCTCATCCGGTGGCTCAGGCTCAACCTCGAGCAAGGCCGCCAGCAGCAGCTCGACGCCGGCTAAAGGTGGCTCGGCAAGTTCGGGCGGCTCGACGTCGGTAGTCTCGGCCGACTCGCTGCCGTTCCCGATAGCGGTCGGGAACACCTGGAAATACACCGACACCGACGGCGCGACAGTCGGCACGACCGTCGACACGATCGCCGCAGTGACGCCAGTCGCCGACGGCCAGCAGGTGAAGATGGACGGCACCATCAGCAACCCGGGCCTGACGTCTCACAGCAGCGCTTACTTCATCTTCCATTCGGACGGCTCGATCACCTATCCGTTCAGCCAGTTCAACACGAACAGTTCAACGACGAAGGTGACGCTACTGTCCGGCACCATCATGTTTCCGTCCGCGTCCGCGTTGGCCGCTGGGCAGGTGTCGCACGGCACGCTGAAGATCCAGTTCGCCTCGAACAGCGTGACGCAGGACGTTACTGCCGACATCACCGTCAAGGGCGGCGGTACCCAGACCGTCACCGTGCCGGCTGGGACGTATAGCGCCAGCGTGGTGGAGATGACCATGGCCGAGAGCATCGAGGGCATCACGGTCAGCACCGAGGTGATGACCTGGTTCGCTAACGGCGTCGGGCCGGTGAAGTCGGAAGTCATCCTGAATGAGGCGGGGACGGACCACGTCGCCGACGTCAATCAGCTGACCTCGTTTACCAAGGGCTGACCGCCCGCTAACGGCTCGGGCCCGCAGCGCACCGGCGCGCTGCGGGCCCCTTGCGTTCCCGCGTTCGGGCACTATTGTCAACCGCATGCGCACCTTTGCGAGCCTGGCGGAGTTTGTCGCGGCCAAGGGCGAGAGCCTCGGCTTCAGCGACTGGCACAAGATCACTCAGGAGCAGGTGAACGCCTTCGCTGACGCGACGGGTGACCATCAGTGGATCCACGTCGACGTTGAGCGTGCCGCCAGCGGTCCGTTCGGCGGCACGATCGCGCACGGTTACCTCACCGTGTCGCTGCTACCGGTCCTGTCCATGGAGATCTTCCGGGTCGAGAACCTGACCATGGGCATCAACTACGGACTGGACCGGGTTCGCTTCCCGTCCCCCGTGCTGACCGGCTCGTCCATCCGTGCCGAGGCGACGCTGACGGACGTCAAGCAGACGCACCTCGGGTCGCTCGCGTCCATCCGGATGCGGATCGAGATCGACGGCCAGGCCAAGGCCGCCTGCGTCGCCGACACGTTGTCCCTATTCGTGGGCTGACCTTCAGCCGGTGGCTAGCGCTGTCGCTCCTGGTTGCTAACGCTGGGCAAGCAGATCCGCCGCGGCCGCCGATAGCACGGCCTCCAGGCCCGCGTATGGGCCGTCCGGGCGCGGCCAGTGCGTGATGACGTCGGTGAAGCCAAGGTCACCGGCTCGGCCCGCAGCATCCGTCAGGTACGCCACGCTGGACAGCGCGTAGATGCCAGCCGCGTCCAGGGAGAGGTACTTCGGCACCGCGTCAGGTTCACGGCCGGCCGCCGTCAGCGCGGCCTCGAACCGGCGCAGGGCATCTCCGACGCTGCGCCACCAGCCCGCCACGTCGTCGGAGGGCTTGCCGGTCGTCACCCAGCCATCGCCGAGGCGCGCCGCGAGCGCGATCGACCGCGGACCGTTCGCCGCCATGACGAACGGGATCCGCGGCTGCTGCACGCAGCCGGGCAGGTTCCGGGCGTCGACAGCCCGGTAGTAACGGCCCGTCCAGGTGACCCGATCGGTCCGCAGCAGCAAGTCGAGGAGCTCAGCGAACTCAGCGAACCTGTCGACGCGCTCGCCCGGCGACAACGGCGGCTCGCCGAGGACCCGGGTGTCAAAGCTGGCGCCGCCGGCGCCCGCGCCGAGGCCGAGCACGATCCGGCCGCCGCTGATGTCGTCCAGGGCGGTCAGCTGCCGGGCGAAGCTCACCGGATGACGGAAGTTCGGCGACGCCACGAGCGTGCCGAGCGCGATCCGTGAGGTCACCATCGCCGCCGCGGTGAGAGTCGGGACCGCGTCGAACCACGGGCCATCCACGAGCGAGCGCCAGCCGAGATGGTCGTAGGTCCAGGCGTGATCGAAGCCGTAATCCTCAGCCAGCCGCCACCGCCGGGCCGAGTCCTGCCAGCGCTGGTCGGCCAGGATGATGATGCCGAAACGCACGAGAGCGTGCTCCCTAATCGGGCGAGCGCGCGTCGGACGCGCGCCTCAGGGCGTCCAGGAACGAGGCCGCCCAGCGGTTGACGTCGAATTCACGAACCCGCCGGCGCATTGCGCGCATCCGTCGCCTGGCCTCAGCTGGCGGCACCGTGGCCGCGCGCACGATGGCATCCTTCATGCCCTCGATGTCGTGCGGGTTGACCAGGAACGCTCCGCTGAGCTCGTCGGCCGCGCCGGTGAACTCACTGAGCACGAGCGCGCCAGTCTCATCGTCGCGGCAGGCGACGTACTCCTTGGCCACCAGGTTCATGCCGTCTCGCAGCGACGTCACGAGCATCACGTCGGCGGCGAGGTACAGGGCAGCCATCTCTTCAGCGGGATAGGTCTGGTGCAGGTAGTGAATCGGCGGGCTGCCGAGCTCGGCGTGATCTCCGTTGATCCGGCCGACGGTGACCTCGACCTCGTCGCGCAAGAGCCGGTATTGCTCGACCCGCTCTCGGCTCGGGCTGGCCACCAGGACAAGGGCCGTCTGCAACGACCCGAAGCGTCCCTCGTCGAGCAGCTCGCCGTAGGCGTTGAGCCGGTGCAGGATGCCCTTGGTGTAGTCGAGCCGGTCGATGCCAAGCAGCACGATCTCCGCCTCGCCGAGCGCCTGGCGGATTTCCCGCGCCCGCTCCCGCACCTCGTCCTTGCGGACGATGTCGGCAAAGCCCGAGAAGTCGATGGAGATCGGCAGCGTCGCGGTCTGCACGGGCCGGCTGCCACCCGACTCAGCCGAGACGCGCACGATCGAGCCGCTGGTCACCATGCCTGCCGCGTGCCGGCAGGCGCGCCGGAAGTTGGCTGCGTCGCCATGCCGCTGGAATCCGATCAGGTCAGCGCCGAGCAGGCCGGTCACGATCTGCCGACGCCAGGGCAGCTGGGCGAAGATCTCGTATCCGGGGAACGGGATATGGATGAAGACCCCGATGCGCAGGTCGCTGCGCTGGTCCCGCAGCATCTTCGGGACCAGCTGGAGCTGGTAGTCGTTCACCCAGACCGTCGCGCCGATCGCTGCCTGCTCCGCGACGGCTCTGGCGAATCGCCTGTTGACCTGCACGTAGGCGTCCCACCACGGTCGGCGGAACTCCGGCGGAGCGATCACGTCGTGATACAGCGGCCAGAGCGTGGCGTTGCTGAATCCCTCGTAGAAATCCCGGATTTCCTCAGCCGACAAGCTCACGCTGACCAGGTGCAGGCCAGCAACCTCGAAGACGTCCGGCGCGTCACCGGCCGCGCCCGACCAGCCGACCCACGCGCCGCTGGCCCCGCGCATCACTGGCTCCAGCGCGCTGACCAGGCCGCCTGGGCTAGGCCGCCACTCGGATTCCCCGTCGGGACCCTCGACCAGGTCAACCGGAAGGCGGCAGGCTGCTACCACGAAGTCATAAGTGCCGATCGGCCACGGCGAGTCGGCGGCCACCGCCTGCCCGCCTGCGGTTTCGTGCGCGGCGGCGGCCGGATGCTCGCGCCATGCGTTCTGGTCGGCAGCAGAAGTGCCCTCGCGCCATGCGTTCTGGCCATCAGCAGACCTCAGTGCCAGCAACCCCTCTCCGGTCGGGCCGCGGCGCGCGCCCTCACGGCCGCTGCATACCGAAGTCCGAGCAACCCCCGCCACTGGGACCACCCCAGCCGAGCATCACTGTAGCCCGGCACCAGGCAGGGCTAGCGGCGGAGGTTCAGCCGGCGGCCGCGGGCCGTGCTCCAGGCGCGTCTTGCTCGGCGGACGCCACGGTCCCGGCGTCCCCGGCGTCCCTGGCAGCCAGCAGCACCTCCGGCGCCAGGCGCTCTTCCGCCGCGTCGACGACCCCGATATCCGCCCTGACGTGCAGCTCGGCGGCCGTGATCAGCAGCGCCACGACCGCCGACGGCGCCTGCGCTCTCGCATCGGCGAGGCTGCGCAGCTCGCGCAGCAGGTGCGCGCGCTGCCCTCGCAGCACGCCATCGAGCGTCTGGCGATCGCCTGACTGGACCGCGGCCATGAGCTTCAGGAAGAAGTCATCGCGGTAGCCACGCTGCCTCGGGCTCGGCTCGCCTAGCCACCGGTCCAGCTCGGCCCGGCCGGCGGGCGTCAGGTGATGAACGACCCGGTCCGGCTTGACCGGCTGCGGCTGCCGCTCCGAAGCGATGAGGCCGTCGCGGCTCAGCCGCTCGAGTATCTGGTACAGGTGGCCGATATTGAGGCCGCCCCACTGGTCGCCGACGGCTTGCTCGAAGCTGCTCTTCAATTCGTACCCGTGGGCCGGCTTGTCCGCCAGCAGCGCGAGCACCGCGTGATGCAGAGGCATTGCCGTGGTCAGCCTCCTGCGTGGTCCGATAACGAACGGGTTTCATCTTGAATTGTGACTAGCTAACCACACCGTCGCTGGTCTTGCATTGTCGCTAGGTAGCGCAAGCGGAGGAGTGACGACGTGACTGAAGCCGCACGGGACAGCGCCGAGATCGAGCTGACCGACGTCACCAAGTCCTACGGGATCGGGAAGGACGAGCAAGTCCATGGGGCCGACGACGTCAGCCTGACCATCGCGGCCGGCGCTTTCGTCGCACTCACCGGCGCGTCCGGCTCGGGCAAGTCCACGCTGCTGCACCTCATCGGCGCGGTCGAGCGACCCGATGCCGGCACGATCACCAGCGGCGGCACCGAGGTCACGGCCCTGCGCGGCGGCGCCCTCGCTGCCTACCGTCGGACGGTTGGCTTCGTGTTCCAGCGCTACAACCTGCTGCCGGCGCTCACCGCGCTCGACAACGTCATCGCTCCCGTGCTGCCGTACCGCACACCCTTCAACAAACGGGAACGGGGTCGCCAGCTGCTCGCCGCCGTCGGACTGGCCGGCCGCGAGCAGTCGCTCCCTGCGCGGATGTCCGGCGGCGAGCAGCAGCGCGTCGCGATCGCCAGGGCGCTGGTCAACACGCCCGCACTCCTCCTGGCCGACGAGCCGACCGGCAGCCTCGACTCCGCCAACGCGACCGACATACTCCAGCTGCTGGCGGCTCTACGCGGCGAGCACGCGATGACGGTGCTGCTGGCTACGCACGATCCGCAGGTGGCCGCGCACGCCGAGCGGCTGATCCGGCTGCGCGATGGCGCCGTAGTCGATGACATCGACCTCACCGGCGGCGCTGCGCCGGAGGAAATGATCCGTCGCGTCGGCCAGCTCGGCTGAGGGGCGTTCTCATGTACCGGCTCGCCTGGTCACAGCTGCGGTTTCGGACCGTCCGCCTCATCGCCCTGCTGCTCGGCATGCTGCTGGCGACCACGGCGTTCACGGTGCTGACGGCGGCGTCGCGCACGTCGCAGCTACGCACCGTCGGCACGGTGTCTGCGCACTTCGTCCCCGCATACGACATCCTGGTACGGCCCAAGGGCGCACGGACCTCGCTGGAGACTAAGACCGACACCGTACAGCCGAACTTCCTGTCCGGAATCTACGGCGGCATCACGATGGGCCAGTACCGGCAGATCCAGCAGATCCCCGGTGTGCAGGTCGCCGCGCCGATCGCCATGGTCGGCTACAGCCTGCTGGTTTCCAACCTGCGGTACCCGGTCCCGGCGACAGCCCTGGCCAGGCCAGGACGCCAGCTCTACCAGCAAATCACCAGCTGGGTCAGCGACGGCGGCACCAGCCGTGTCGCTCAGCCGGCGTTCTATCTGTACACCACGCCGGAGCCGCTCGGCGAGGACGTCTCCACTGGCAACCAGACCGAGAAGCTGGCGAACGGCAAGACCATCATCATCTGCCCAGCTAGCGCGTTCCAGCCCGGCACTAACCCATTCGGCGTCGCGGCACAGTCAGGCTGTGCCGGCTGGTCCAAGGTCAACGGCTACGGCCCGGGCCAGGGTCCGGCCAGCCTGGCCAACCCCTTCTATTACGTCGAATGGGTTCTCCCGGTGCTGATCGCGGCGGTCGATCCCGCTGCCGAGGCGAAGCTGGACGGGCTGAACCACGCGGTAATCTCCGGTCACTACCTGTCCGAGAACGCCCGAGACGGCGCACCCATCGGTACGCTGACCACGTTTCCCGTACTGGCATCCTCGGCCAGCGGCATGGACGAGTACGCGGTGACGCAGCTGGCGACTCTGGCCGCACCCACGGCTCCGCCGTCGATGACCACGGCGTGGATGACGCAGCGGGCCACGGCAACGGGCCATGTCATCGCGACCGTCACGACGACGGCTCAGCAGGCCTATCAGCAGGTGTTGCAAACGATGGCAGCTCACACTGGGGGACGCGTAGGGATCGGGGCGTACTGGACGGTCGGGCCGACCTCGTACCGGCGGGCCGCGTCGGGCGCGCTGGTTGCTCAGCTCGTGCATAATCCGCTCTCGGTCTGGTACACCGGCGGCATCTCCTTTGTCTCTATGGACAACGCGGACAACCAGTTCCGCAAGGTCGCGGTCCACGCTCCGGCGACTAACGCCTTCACCGGGACCATCGCCACCCCGCAGCTAGCCGGTATCTTCAACGCGGCAAAGATCAAGTCGTTCGACCCGCTGTCGCAGGTACCACTCGGGGCCTACCAGCCGACGGTCGCGGCGCCCGCCAGCCCAGCAAGCCGGACGGCGCTGCACGGCGGCGATCTGCTGCCGAACCAGAATGTGGGCGGTTACGTCGGCCAGCCTGTCAACCTGATCACCACGCTCTCCGCGCTGCCGGCGCTGTGGAATACCGGCTACTACGGCAACAAGCTGGACAGCAGCGATCCGATTAGCGTGATCCGCGTCCGGGTCGCCAGCGTCACCGGCCCGAATAACGTCTCGCTGGCACGCATCAGGGAAGTCGCGCAGCAGATCGAGCTGCGCACGCACCTGGATGTCGACGTGGTGGCTGGATCCTCCCCCAGCCCGACAACCATCGACCTGGCCGCCGGGAAGTTTGGCCAGCCCGCACTGGCGCTCAGTGAGGACTGGGTGCGCAAAGGCGTC
>DATHQE010000309.1:0-4970 GCA_035483035.1 Streptosporangiaceae bacterium
GGGTACGGTCGCGGTCGCAACGCCGTCAGCGATGGCCGTCTCGGCGACGGCGATCGCGACCATCAGCGACGTGTCGCGCAACGCGGCGATCTCGGGCAGTAGCGAGGCGCCGTCGGCGCTGGGGTCGACCAGGCGCGCGACCGCGTGCGCGGCCGCGCTCAGCATGTTGTCGGTGATCTTGCTGGCGCGTACCGCGATGGCGCCAAGGCCGAGGCCAGGGAAGACCAGAGCGTTGTTGGCCTGGCCGATCACGTAGGTCGTGCCCCGGTACTCGACCGGCGGGACCGGCCCGCCGCTCGCCACCAGTGCCCTCCCGCCGGTCCACTCGATCAGATCGGCGGCCCTGGCTTCGGCCAGCTCGGTCGGATTGGACATCGGCATGATGACGGGCCGGTCGGCGTGCGCGGCCATGTCCTTGATGATGTCCTCGGTGAAGGCGCCACCGCGGGCGGACGTTCCGATCAGCACGGTTGGATGCACGCGATGGACGACCTCGCTGAGCGGGATGCCGCCGACAGCCTCGTCGCGGTGCCAGCCGGCCACCTCGGCGGTCTCCCGGCCGTACTTGCGCTGACCGTCGGACAGCCCGTCGGCGTTGGCTACGAGCAGGCCGTGCCGGTCGACCGCCCAGAACCTGGCCCGGGCCTGCGCTGCTGACAGGCCGCCAGCTACCAGCGCCGAGGTCAGCTGGTCGGCAACACCGGTGCCCGCCGATCCGGCACCGAAGATCACGATACGGTGACTGGTCAACTCGATGCCGGTGGCTGCGACAGCCGCCAGGACGGCGGCCATGTTGACCGCGCCGGTCCCCTGCACGTCGTCGTTGAAGGTCGGCAGCACGTCCTGGTACTGCGTAAGCAGGCGCCGGGCGTTGGCCGTGGCGATGTCCTCCCAGTGCAGCAGGGCATGCGGGAACACCTTCTTGACCGCGGCCACGAACGCGGCAATGAACGCGTCGTACTGAGCAACCGGCACTCGCGGGTGCCGGTTGCCGATGTACATGGGGTCATCGAGCAAGCTCTGCCGGTCGGTGCCGACGTCCAGCATCACGGGCAGGGTCCGGCCGGGGTCAATGCCAGCCGCCGCCGTGTAGACGACCAGCTTGCCGACGGCGATGCTCATACCGCCGACACCCCAGTCGCCGATGCCCAGGATGGCCCCGGCGTCGGTGGCGACTATCAGGTCCACATCGTCGCTGCCGAGGCCGTAAGCCGCCAGTGACTGCTCGATGACCTCCGGCTGGTCGACCGACAAGTAGACGCCGCGCGGCCGGCGGTACTCATGGCTGTAGTTCTCGATGGCCTGCCCGACCGTCGGGGTGTAGATGACCGGGAGCATCTCGCTGAGGTGATCGGCCAGAACCCGGTAGTAGAGCACCTGGTTGCGGTCGTGCAGTTCGTTCAGCAGCACGTTGCGGGCCAGGTTGGACGACTGCCGCAGGAACTGGGCATAGACCCTGTCCGCCTGCTGGTCGAGAGTCAGGTGGCCGGCCGGGATGAGGCCGATCAGCCCAAGATCGGCGCGCTCGGCGTCGCTGAACGCGGTGCCCTTGTTGATCCTCGGATCGGCCAGCACCTGACGCCCGCGCAGCGTCGTGCGCCAGCCGCCGTCCTGATCGTGCCACTCCGTGCGCACCCAGCAACGTCCCTTCAGCCGTGCAGTGACGCCCTCTCGGCCGGCGGCCGCGTCGCAGCCATAGTGCCAGGGTCGCGGTCGGCCCGCACGGTCCGGTCCGCTCCGGCTAGCCCGGTCCGGTCCCTCTGGTCCGGTCAGCCTGCTGCGCCGGCGTCCAGGTCGTCGCCGGACCAGATGGCCCGTACGGCATCGATGGTGTCCGCTTCGGCCGGGGTCTTATCCGGCCGGTACCGCAAGACCCTGGCAAATCGCAGCGTGACGCCGCCCGGGTACCTCGTACTCGCCTGGATCCCGTCGAAGGCGATCTCGACCACCAGCTCGGGTCTGACCCTTACGACTCCGCGCCGTGGCGCGTCCGGGTCGCGACCAGGCGGGTCGGCGAGCTCAAGCAATCGGTCTGTCTGCCAGGCCAGCAGGGCGTCGGTCATGCCCTTGAAAGTCTTGCCGAGCATGATCGTGCCGCCAGTCGCGGGGTCTCGCGCACCCAGATGCAGGTTGGAAAGCCAGCCCTGGCGCCTGCCGTGACCCCACTCCGCCGCGAGCACAAGAAGGTCGAGCGTGTGCCGGGGCTTGACCTTGATCCACTCGCTGCCGCGGCGGCCGGCGCCGTAGGGAGCATCGAGCGACTTGACGACCACGCCCTCGTGGCCGCGTTCGATGGCCGCGGCGAAGAACTCCTCGGCCTCCGCTAGCTCGGCGGTGACCAGCCTCGGGATGACCAGCTCCGCCGGCGCCACCGCGGCGAGGCGGGCGAACCGCTCAGCCGCGGGCGCATCGATCAGGTCAGTGCCGTCAAGGTGCAGCGCGTCGAACAGGAACAGCGACAGCGGCACTTGTCCTGCTTCACCGGCCTCACCCGGCTGGCTAGCCGCTCTCGCGGCCGTGACCTGGAACGGCTGTGGGCGCCCGCCGGGTCGCAGTGCGACCGCCTCCCCGTCGAGGACGGCCTCAGACACCGCGAGTGACATCGCAGCCCGGGCGATCTCCGGAACCCGGTGCGTGATGTCGTCCAGTGTCCTGGAGAAGACCCGGGCGCCGCCGCTGGTGCGATGCACCTGGACCCTGATGCCGTCGACTTTCCACTCCAGCGCGGCCGGCGAGATTCGCTCCAGGGCAGCGGCGACGGTCGGCGCGGCCGCCGCGAGCATCGGCCGGATCGGGCGTCCGACCTGCAGCGACACCGCCCGCAGCGCGGCGGCTGCGGCATCCGGGTCACCGCGGGCGCCAAGCGCCGCCGCCGCGGCCGCCGGCAGCGAGCCGCTGAGCTGGTGCGCGCGGCGCACGTCAGCGCCCGGCACGCCGGCCGCCCTGGCGATGGCGTCGGTCATGACGCCGTCCAGCGCGCCCTGCCGCAGGTCCCCGGCGAGCAGCCGGACCAGGAACTGCCGCTCGGCATCGGTGGCGCGACCCAGCAGGCCCGCGAGCAGCCGACGGCGCTCAGCCTGCGAGCCCTGGCCGGCCAGAGCGCCGATATGGCCGAGCGCGTCGTCAGTGTCGGCCAGCGTCAGCTCCGGGGCACTGGCAGGCCCGCCCAGGCCCGCTGCCGCGGACGACGGCCCCGGCCCGTAGCCGCCCATCAGATCCGTCAGCGCCGCGTAGCCGACGCCGATCTGCCGCTGCGTCAGATCGCCGGACAGGAAGGACACCGCCACCGCGATCTCAGCAGCCGGGACGTCGCGCAGGAGCCCGGCGATGTGGTCGATCTTGGCGAGGCGCCCAGGCGATGCCGCGACCAACGCTGAGGTGCGCACCACGCTGTCCAGCAGCATCGAGTTACAGCCACCCTTTCTGCTGCGCGATCCCGACGGCCTCAGCGCGGTTCCGGGCGCCGAGCTTCTGGATCGCCGCGGACAGGTGATTGCGCACCGTGCCGGGCGACAAGTGCAGCCGCCCGGCGATGTCGGCGATGGCGTCGTGACTGGCCGCAGCCGCGAGCACCTCGCTCTCCCTGGCCGTCAGGGGGCTATCGCCCAGCGCGAGCGCAGCGGCGGCCAGCGACGGATCGACGACTCGCTGGCCGACGGCGACCTTCCTGATGGCGGCGGCAAGGTCGGCGGCCGGGGCGTCCTTCAGCAGGAACCCGCTGGCGCCCGCAGCCATGGCGGCGCGCAGGTAGCCCGGTCGGTCGAAGGTGGTCACGATGACGACCTTGCCGCCGAACCCGGACGCCGTCAGCTGGCCGGCCACCTCGATGCCGCTCGGGCCGGGCATCTCGATGTCGAGCACTGCCACGTCGGGCTGGTGCTTGCGAGCCATCGCGAGTGCTTCCTCGCCGTCAGCGGCCTCGGCCACGACCTCGATGTCGCTCTCAAGCTCCAGCAGCGCGACCAGCGCCTGGCGGACCATGGTCTGATCCTCCGCAATCATGATCCGCACCGTCACCCGCCTATTGTCCCGCCCGCCGCCCGCGGCTCGCTCGGCGACACGGATACCCCGGCCGGGCTGACCGGGACGACTACCCGCAGACTGAACCCCTGCGGCTCACGCGTCCCCGCGGACAGCTCGCCGCCGAGGATCCGCACCCGCTCGGCCAGGCCGGCGAGGCCTGAGCCGGCAAAGGTTGGCCCGGTTCGGACCGCCATCGGCCGCCCGTCCGGACCGGCCGTCAGCGTCGGTACGGTGGCTGCGGCCCTGACCTGGTCGGCGACGGCTGGCCCGTTGTCGCTGATCACCACCATCGCCATCGCCGGGCCTGCGGTGAGGGCGATGGCGACGTCAGTCGCCTTCGAGTGCCTGACCACGTTGGTCGCGCCCTCGCGGACAGCCCACGCCAGCGCGGCATCGACGTCCTGTGGCAGATCCGCAGCGCCAGCCGAGCTGATCTGGCTGGCGATGCCAGCCGCCGTGAGCAGCTGGCGGGCCGCCAGGAGCTCGCCGGCGAGATCTGGCTGGCGAAAGCCGGCTACTGCTTCGCGGACGTCAGACAGGGACTGCCTAGCTACCTTCTCAAGCTCGGCGATCTCCCTGGCTGCCCTCGCCGGGTCGGCGCTGATGACCCGGCCAGCCAGCTCTGCTTTCAGCGTGATCAGCGACAGCGAATGGCCGAGCAGGTCGTGCAGGTCGCGAGCGATCCGCAGCCGCTCCTCGGCGACAGCTGCCCTGGCC
Organism: Streptosporangiaceae bacterium; assembly: GCA_035483035.1. Taxonomy (GTDB): domain Bacteria; phylum Actinomycetota; class Actinomycetes; order Streptosporangiales; family Streptosporangiaceae; genus JAJYUU01. The sequence goes on from DATHQE010000309.1 coordinate 4,741, forward strand.
AGCTCCGCTCGCGTGCGCCGCAGCATGTGGAGGGTGTCAGCACGTCGCCCGGCGCTGTAAGCGAAGAGCGCCGCCATCGGCGCGATAATCCCGGCGGCCAGGATCAGGCCGGACTGGTATTCGTGGACAACCGAGACGGTCAGCCCGGCTATGCCACACGCCGCGGCGCCGATGACGGCCGGACGTGGCGACTGGCTGTACCGGCCGAACGCCGCTGCCGTCACGGCGAG
>DATHQE010000310.1:0-4891 GCA_035483035.1 Streptosporangiaceae bacterium
CATCTACGGTGAGGCCATGGACGCGATCTTCACCGCGGATATGGCCGGGCTGCCGATCGCGTACAAGGGCTGGCAGTCCCTGACGAAGATCGTCGACTGGCTCTGCGACAACTGGGATCAGCCCGACGAGGGCATCTGGGAAACCCGCGGTGGCCGCAAGGACTTCACCTACGGCCGGTTCCAATGCTGGGTAGCCCTGGACCGAGCGATCCGGCTCGCCGCCCAGCACGGCTGGCCGGCCAACGTCGCCCGGTGGGCCGCGGAGCGCGACCGCATCTTCAACCAGATCATGGCGCGCGGCTGGAACAAGAAGGTCAAGGCGTTCACTCAGCACTACTCGACCGAAGTCCTCGACTCCTCACTGCTGATGATGCCGCTGGAGGGCTTCATAACCCCGACAGATCCGCTGTGGCTGTCCACACTCAACGCCATGGACAAGGAGCTGGTCTCGGACAGCCTCGTCTACCGGTACAACCCGGCCGCCACACCGGACGGCCTGCGCGGCTCCGAGGGCACCTTCTCCCTGTGCACGTTCCTTTACGTCGACGCGCTGGCCCGGGCCGGTCGGCTGGAGGAAGCGGAGCTGACCTTCGAGAAGATGAACACCTACGCCAACCACCTCGGCCTGTACTCCGAGGAGATTGGCCAGACGGGCGACCAGCTTGGTAACTTCCCGCAGGCCTTCACTCACCTGTCGCTGATCAACGCCGCGATCAGCCTCAACGACCAGATCGACCGCGCCGCCCACGGAGCGGAACCCGTGCTCGTGGGAGCGAGGTAGCAGCGTGACCATCGTCCGTCTGGGTGGCCGGCTGCGCGCAGGCCGCGCGCAGCTGGCGCCTGGCGGCGGCGACAGGCCCGACGACGGCTGCTCATGACGACAACAGATCGTGTCGCCCGCGCTGAGTCCGGACAGGTACCGCGAGCCAGCTCCCACGCCTGGCTAGCGCGGCTGAGCTTCGCGCTGGCTGGCGTGGCGGTGGCCATCCTCATCGCCTTCGCCGGGCTCAGGAGCTTTGCGATGCTAGCGGTCGGCGTGGCGAGCGCGGCCGTCTCGCTAGCCGCCGCCTACTGGTTCCTGGCCCATCGCGGCATCCTGCGCTGGCTCTCGCTCGTCGTGCTGGTGTTGTCGCCCGCCGCTGTCATCGTCGTCTTCGCGCTAAGGGGCCTGCTCTGGGTCGCACTGGCATCGGCCACCGCCTGGCTACTAGCAGGCGTGACGGCCCGCGCGGCTCTCGCCACTGAACCCGGGGACTGGCGGATGCCCGAGCGGCGCGTCGATCGGCCGGCCACGCACCCGTTCCTGATCATGAATCCACGTTCAGGCGGCGGAAAGGTCGCCAAGTTCGACCTCAAGCGGAAGGCCGAGGAACTGGGCGCCGAGGTTTTCCTGATCGACGGTCGGGAGCCCGTAGACGTCGAGGCGGTCGCCGAACTAGCAGTGGCCGATGGTGCTGACCTGCTCGGCGTCGCGGGCGGCGATGGGACACAGGCGCTGGTGGCCGGCGTCGCGGCGGAGCACGGGCTGCCTTTCGTTGTGATCACTGCGGGGACTCGCAACCATTTCGCGCTCGACCTGGGCCTGGATCGCGAGGATCCCGCTGCGTGCCTCGCCGCGCTCGCCGACGGAGTCGATCTGGCCGTCGATCTCGGCACGATCAGTGGCCAGACCTTCGTCAACAACGCTTCGTTTGGCGCCTACGCCGAGATTGTGCAAACGCCGCAGTACCGCGACGACAAGCTCGGGTCGACGTTGGACCTCCTCCCTGACCTGCTCAGCGGCCAGCGCGGCACGCATCTGACGGCCAGCGCGGCCGACCTTCAGGTCGTCGAGCCGCAGGCCGTGCTGATCGCGAACAACCCGTACGGCACCGGCGACGTTGCCGGACTCGGTCGCCGTGCCCGGCTTGATCAGGGTGTCCTCGGCGTGATCGGCATCAATGTGCGCAATGCCCGGCAGGCGGCCGGTCTGCTACGTGGCGCGCGGTCCACCGGCCTCACCGTTAAGACCGCAACGGAGGTCGTCATCGACGGCGATACACCGGAGATCGACGTGGGCATCGACGGCGAGGCAGTGTCCCTGCCCCGGCCAGTGCGTTGCACCATCCGACCCGGCGCGTTGCGCGTCCGGGTGCCGCGCAACCGGCCGGGCGTCGCCGCACCGCACGCCCGCATGAACTGGACGCGCCTGCGGCAGCTCGCGCTGTCGGCTTGAGCTTCGGCTCGGTGGGCGTCGACTACCGGCAGTTCGCGAACGCGAGTGACCTGCCACGTCTCATCGCGGAGCTATCGGCGCGCACGGTCGTGTTCGACATCGAGCCGTTCGTGGCTGCGTGGGATGGCACACAGGATGCGCTCGACGACGGTATCGCGCGGGCGCTCGACAACGTTGCCGCCATTCCCGGCGTACGGGCCGTGTGCTTCGCCACCAACTCGGCCAGGCAGCCGTCGGCGCTGCCCGACGTCCCTGGTATCGATGTGTCCTACCTTGTCTCCGCACGCAAGCCTGTGCGAACGGCGGCGTACCGGCGACTCCCGCTGCCCGGCGTCGTCGTCGGCGACCAGGTCATGACCGACGGGCTGCTCGCGCGGCGGCTGGGCTACTCGTTCCTGCATTACCGGCATCCGCAGGCGGCGCCAATCGGGCCGCGCCTGCTGGACGCCGTTGGCGAGCTTGCCCGGCCGCTGATGTTCCGGAGCTGACAGGGACCGCGGCATTCCCGCAGGCGCCATGGAGCGCATGCGGTAGGCCGCAGGCGGTCGCGCCGACGGCGATATGGTGCCGGAGTGTTCTCCTTGCGCCCGCCCTCGGCGGCCGACCTAGCCCGGGTCGTCGCGATGCAAGGCGCCTGTGCGCTGACCTACGCCGAGCACGGAGCGACTGACGGCTCGCTGCCGGCCGGGTATCACCACGACCAATGGGAAGCTGACCTCGGCAGCTTCGATCAGGCCACCTTCGAGCGCCTGGGCGCGGCCGTCTGCCAGTGGCAGGTGCAGCGCGGCGCAGGCCTAATTGTCTATCCGGCGGATCCGGTCCGGCCCGACCTGACCATCGCGCTTTGCGTCCGGCTTCCTGGTGCCTACGTGACGGCCGCTGCTCGCGTCGTGTACGTCACCAGCGAGCCCGGCCGGCGAGGTTTTGCGTACGGGACACTGCCCGAGCATCCCGAGCAGGGCGAGGAGGCCTTCCACGTGGTGCGGCGCGGCTCGCGCATCCTGTTCCGCGTCACGGCTTTCTCCCGGCCGCGGCACCCGCTGGCCCGGATCGGGGCGCCCGTGAGCAGGCTGATCCAGCAGCGCACCAGCCGGGCGTACCTCCGGGCCATGCGCGAGGTGGCCGCGTGACCGCATCCGGAATGTCAGCGGCCAGCAGCCTTCCTGCGCTGCTGGAGCGCTGGCGGGCAGACCTGGCGGCGTGGGCGATCCCCGAGCACATCACGGCGGCGGTGAGCGAATCGCCCTGGGTGCTGCCCCGCACGGTGTTCGCGCGGCGGGCGGACCGGTTCGCGGCCGCGCCATCAGGTCCGTCGTTCGAGCGAGCGTGGGCCGCGCTCGACCCGCCCGGCAGCGTGCTGGACGTTGGCTCCGGAGCTGGCGCAGCGTGTCTGCCGTTGCTGGCCAGATGCACGGCGCTGACGGCGGTGGACACCGAGCCTGACATGCTCGGCCTGCTCGCCGACCGCGCGGCCGCGAGCGGCCCGCAGCCGCGACTGATACCCGGCCGGTGGCCAGACGCTGCCATCGAAGCGGGCACTGCCGACGTCGTCACTTGCCACCACGTGACCTACAACGCACCCGACATCGGGCCGTTCCTGGCTTCGCTGACCGCCGCCGCCCACCGGATGGTCGTACTCGAGATGACGACAGCACACCCTCTGGTCTCCCTTAACCCGCTGTGGCTGCGATTCCACGGCCTCGTGCGGCCGGAGGGGCCGACGGCCGATGATCTGCTGGCGATTCTGGGAGCGATGGGCATATCCGCAAGCTCGCACCGCTGGGGTCGGCCGGGCGGGCGCGACTACGCCAGCCATGACGAGCTGACCGACGTGACCCGGCGACGGCTGTGCCTTCCGCCCGAGCGTGCCGGCGAGGTGAGCGAGGCACTACTGGACCTCGGTATCGAGCGGAACCGGCCAGTAGACCTGGGCTCGGCTGACCGGGATGTCGTCACGATCTGGTGGGATGGCCGCGCTTAACGGCGTGCTTTTGAGAGTTCCATTACCACATTCGGGTACCACCGATTTGGCAGTCACACCGTCTAACAGGTAGCAACGATGGGGACACCACGGCGACAGGCGGGGCTCGGATGGGCGAATGGCCAGAAGGCTGGTTCCGCGACGGACGGGCACCAGACGACGCGAGCGCTGCTGATGGCGCGGGCGCGCGGAGCGCCGACAAGACTGTCAGCATTCCATCACCACAGCACCCAGGCGGCCAGTTCCGGGCCGGCCAGTACGGGGCCGCGCCAGGTGCCGGGGCGCCGTCGGCCGCAGGCCAGGACGCCGGCGCGCCGCCTAGCGCGTGGCCGCATCAGCCGCCACTGAGCTCGGGCGGCAGCTACGGGTCAGGCTATTCCCAGGGCGCGCAGGGCGGCGGTCGCGTGGGCGGCGGCGGTGGCGTGGGCGGCGGCGGTCGCGCGGGCGGCGGCGTAGCGAGCCCGGCCCGGCTCCCGTCCCGAACGGGCGGGCCAGGACTCCCCGGTACGTCACGCTGGCGGCGCTGGGTCCGGCCGCGCCGGATCTTCGGGGTGCTCGCCCTGGTCATCGCGCTGCTGCTCGTGGCGGCCGGCGGGACGTACTTCTACCTGAACTCGAAGCTGCACCGGAGCGACATCCTCGTCGACTATCCAGGCCGCCCTGCCATCGGCGCCGGGACGAACTGGCTCATCGCC
>DATHQE010000311.1:0-22873 GCA_035483035.1 Streptosporangiaceae bacterium
CCGTGGTGATGCTTATTTACCAGTACGCATTCCAGCTGAGTGGTTCCAGCAACTACGGCAGCGCGTCGGCCCTGGGCGTGATCCTCATGCTGGTGCTCGCCGTCTTCTCCGGCGGGTTCCTCTGGGCCACCCGCGAGCGCACGGCCTGAGGAGGGACGAAGTGGCAGTACTGAGCAACGCGAGGGTCAGGGCTTCTGGTGCGGCCGGGCCGGACGGGACGCGGAGGCGCCAGCAGACCAGCACGACCAGGACGCTGATCTCCAGCGCGCAACTCAACCGGCGCTCCGGCAAGATTGCCTACCGGGTGATCTTGACCCTGGTCATCGTCGTCTTCACGCTGGTCTTCATCGGGCCGCTGTACTTCCTGTTCAGCGACGGCCTGAAGTCCACCCAGGAAGCGATCGCCACACCACCGACGCTCTACCCGCATCACATATACGCCAGCACTTATGTCCAGGCGTGGGACCGGCTGGACATGGCCAGGCTGCTGTGGAACACGCTCTACTACGCGTTCGGCGCGCTGGCGTTCCAGCTTGTCTTCGACGTGGCCGCCGCGTACTCGCTGTCGAAGCTGCGGCCCTTCCTCGGGAACGCGATCCTCTTCATGATGCTGGCAACCTTGATGATCCCCAGCACGGTGCTGGTCGTGCCGCAGTACGTGAACATGGCCGATCTGCCCATCGTTCACTGGAACCTGATCGGGTCGCCGGAGGCGATCTGGCTGCCCTCGGTTGCCAACGCGTTCAACGTCTTCCTGCTCAAGCGGTTCTTCGACTCGATTCCGACCGACTACATCGAGGCCGCCTCGATCGACGGCGCGTCACGCCTGAAGATCTTGTGGCGCATCGTGCTGCCGATCTCGCGGCCGATCATCGGTGTCGTGTCGATCTTCGCACTGGTCGCGGTCTGGAAGGACTTCCTCTGGCCGCTCCTGGCCGAGAACGGCTACAGCCCGACCAGGGAGTCGCTGAGCGTCGGAATCTGGCAGGCAGCCCAGGGCGCCACGCCGCAGGACCTGATCATTGCCGCGTCGGCGATGGCGGCGATACCGAGCATCGTGTTCTTCCTGATTTTCCAGCGCAACATCATGGCTGGCCTGACAGCCGGGGGCATCAGAGGCTGATCCCGCGCGGCCGTTAGTTCCCAACGCACCCGATACAGCCAGCATTGCGAGCCGCTCGGCCGGCGAAGCCTTGCCTGAACACGATAGGAAGCAGGTACACGTGGTAGACCTCGGCTCTCACGGTGTCGGCTCTTTTGGCCCGGGCCGGCCGACGGCCGGCGATACGTGGTGGCGCAGTGCCGCTATCTATCAGCTGTACGTGCGCAGCTTCGCCGACAGCAACGGGGACGGGATCGGCGACCTGCCAGGTGTGCGGGCACACTTGGCTTACCTGGCCGGCCTTGGCATCGACGCAATCTGGTTCAACCCGTGGTACCGGTCGCCGATGTCAGACGCCGGCTACGACATCTCCGATTACCGTGACATCGAGCCCGCCTTCGGCACGCTCGCCGACGCGGATGCGCTGATCGCCGAGGCGCACGCCGTCGGTATCCGCATCATCATCGACGTGGTGCCGAATCACGGCTCGGATCAGCACCCCTGGTTTCAGGCAGCGCTGGCTGCCGGGCCGGGATCAGCTGAGCGTGACCGGTTCTGGTTCCGGCCCGGCCGCGGCCCGGACGGTGGCGAGCCGCCGAACGGCTGGCAGTCCATCTTCGGCGGACCGGCGTGGACCCGGATCACCGAGCCGGACGGATCGCCGGGGGAGTGGTACCTGCACCTGTTCGCGCCCGAGCAGCCTGACTTCAACTGGGCGAACCCGGAGGTGCGCGCCGAATTCGAGGACGTGCTGCGGTTCTGGTTCGACCGCGGCGCCGACGGCATCCGGATCGACTCCGCGGCGCTGCTGACCAAGGACGCGGGGCTGCCCGAAGTGGCGCCGGACATGCCGCCAGGCCCGCTGCACCCGTTCTCCGACCGCGATGACGTGCACGAAATTTACCGGTCCTGGCGCGCGGTCGCGGACCAGTATCACGCCAGGGTGCTGATCGGCGAGATCTGGATTCCTGACGCCGTGCGGCTGGCCAGGTACGTCGGTGCTGGCGAGCTGCACACCGTCTTCAACTTCCCGTACCTGAGCTGCCCCTGGGACGCCGCCCAGCTGCGCGAGGTCATCGACAGCACGCTCGCGCTGAACGCGCCGGCGGGTGCTCCGGCGACGTGGGTCCTGTCCAACCATGACGTCGACCGCATCGTGTCGCGCCTCGGCCGGTCCGATACGGCGTTCAGCCTTCAGCAGCGCAGCTACTTTCACGGGCTGCCGGTCGACCTCGCGCTCGGCGCGCGCCGGGCCAGGGCGGCCGCGCTCCTGACCATGGCGCTGCCCGGATCGGTCTACATCTACCAGGGCGAGGAACTCGGACTGTGGGAAGTGCAGGACATCGCCGACGAACTGCGGCAGGACCCGATCTGGTTCCGAAGCGGCGGCGAGGATCCCGGCCGCGACGGCAGCCGGGTGCCGCTGCCGTGGGATGGCCAGGAGCCGCCGTTCGGGTTCTCGCCGCCAGCGGCCACCGCCGGGCCGTGGCTGCCGCAGCCTAAAGAGTGGCGCGAGCTGACCGTCGCGGCTGAGACGGGCGCGGCCGACTCCATGCTGGAGCTCTACCGGTCGGCTCTTGCCATCCGCCGGTCCGAGCCGGCGCTCGGTGATGGACTCATGACCTGGCTCGCTGCCGCCGACGGCGTGCTGGCCTTCGACCGCGGTACAAGCGTGCGCTGCGTAGTGAACATCTCGCCCGAGCCCACTCCGCTGCCTGCGCACGCCGCCCTGCTGCTGGCCAGCGGCCCGCTTGACGGCCAGTTGCTGCCCCCGGACTGCGCGGTGTGGCTGCGCACGACTGGGCCGCAAGACGACTAGGCCGCAGCGGCGCTAGGTGTCCCTCGCTGCCGTCCTTGCCACCTATCTCGCCACGGTCCTCGCCAGGATGCCGAGCGTCGCGCGCAGCGCACCTTCGGAGATGACCGGAAAGATGCCGGCCTCGCGCCACTGCGCATCGATGTCGGACCAGTCGTAGTACGAGGTCACCAGCGTGCCGCCGGCGGCCGGCTCGAGCCGGTAGCCGTAGACGTGGCCGATCTGGGGCCTGAGCCGGCCGAGAATCGTCCAGGCAATCTCGCGGTCCAGCTCGAACGCCGAGATCTTGACGGTCACGTCGTAGCGGCCGAGCTCGGGATAGTCGTTCAGTGACTCGCGGTCCATGTGCACCACGAAGGTGTCGCCGATCGCGCTGACCGGCTCGCCGTCGGCCGACTGGAGCATGCCGGAACTGTCGATGGCCACGTGTCCCTGCGGATCACGCAGCACTGCGAAGATTGCCGCAGGCTCGGCCTCGATGGTGCGCTGGACCTCAATCCGCTCGCTCGTCATGCCCACATTGTGCCAGCCAGCTCAGGACGACCACGCCGCCTTGACTTTGCATCACAAAGCTAACTATTCTTTGTACTGCAAAGTTTGACGCTCGAAGCTCGCACGGAGGTTGCGGGCGGAGGCGAGATGACTGGAGGGGCCATGAAGCCCTACTACGAGACCCACGCCATCGGTGTCCTCTATCTGGTCGTCGTGCTCGGCTGGTACGCGATGGAGCTCGTTCAGCTGCTCCTGCAGCGGCAGTGGCGGAAGACAGCACGCCGCATCGGTCCGCGCAGCTTCTGGCCGATGTTCTGGGTGGGCGCGGCTGTCGCGATCGCCATGCTGTTTGCCGCTCCGCAGATCGCGCCGGGCGCCGCGATGGGCCTTCCCGCGGTGGGCTTCGCTGTCGGGATGCTCATGCTGGTGACCGGCGTGGCGCTGCGGTTGTGGTCGTTCCACGCGCTGGGGCAGTACTTCACCTTCTCTGTCAGGGTGAGCCCGGACCAGCCCGTCGTCACCGCGGGTCCCTACCGGCTGCTGCGCCATCCTGGCTACGCCGGCGGGTTGCTGGCCACTGTCGGTGTCGGGTTCATGTGGGGGAACTGGGCCAGCGCCGCGACTCTCGTCCTGTTCACGCTGGTATTCGTCGTCTGGCGCATCCGGATCGAGGAGTGCGCCCTGCTCGCCTCGCTCGGCGAGCGCTACCGCCGGTACGCCGCAGGGCGCAAGCGTCTCGTCCCGCTCGTCTGGTAGCCAGCGACCCGACGCACATGTGCGCCACGAAATCGGTGCAAGCAGACACGGATCGGAGTAGTCGTGAATGACGATGCTGACTCGGGCAACCGGACCGGGATGGACATACACGAGGCAGCGGCCATCATGCAGGACACGACCGAGCGGGCCCGGCGCGCGCTGATCGTCAGGCGCCCGGTGGTGTTCGCGGTCTGGGGAGTTGCCTGGCTGGTCGCCGACGGCGCGATCTGGCTGTCGGTCCGGGGTCAGCACCCTTACATCGGCCCGACACCGGCATCGCTCGTGGCCCTGACGATCGTCGCGGCGGCTGCTGCGGCCATCACTGCGGTGCTCGTGGGCCGCGCAGGCAGCGGCGTCGGCGGCTGGACTGTGCTGCAACGACGCATCTTCCTGCTGTCCTATCTCGGTGGGTATATCGCGCTGTTCACCCTTGAGGCCGCCATCGATCACGCCGGCGCGAGCCGAGCCGTGCTCGGTGTCTACGGCGCGGCCGCGCCCATCCTGCTGGTGGCCCTGGTCATCGCCGCTAGTTCCGCCCTCAACCTGGACTGGTCGGTGTTCGGCCTCGGTATCTGGCTGCTCGCGGTGGCGGCCGGCAGCGGATTCGCTGGCCCCGTGGGAGTGTGGGCGGTTAGCGCGCTCGCCGGAGGTGCGGCGCTGCTGCTGATGGCCGCCAGCGGGTTGCGGCGGAGAAGTCGTGAGTGAGGACGAACTGGATCCAGTCATCCATGCGCCCGCACGGTTGCGCATCATGGTGACGCTGGCGACCCTGCCCGAAGGCGACAACCTGTCCTTCAGCAGGCTCCAGGACCTGATCGGGCTGACGCCGGGCAATCTGATCACGCACCTGCGCAAGCTGGAAGATGCGGAGTACGTAACGACGGTGAAGTCGGGACGCGGCGTCACCGCCCGCACGGCGGTCTCGCTCACGAGCGCTGGCCGGGCCGCCTTGGATCGCTACAGTGCCGTCGTGCGTGAGCTGCTGGGCTCGGTCAGCCCGGAGTCGCGCGCGTGATCCAGGCGCGCCGCGGTTGTTCAGGCCCTGGTCGGGTCCCGCTTGTCGAGGAACGCATTGACCAGGCTGTTGAAGATCTCTGGCTGCTCCGCGAAGCACAGGTGTGACGCGTCCTCGATCGTCTCGAGCTGCGAGCCGGGCATACGGCGATGCATCTCGGCCAGGTGGCCGGGAGTGCATTCGTCGTACCGGCCCCCGACCAGCAGCGCTGGGATGGTGATCTCGCCGAGCCGGTCCATGATGTCCCACGTCTTCATCGTGCCGGTGACGGTGAACTCGCTCGGCCCGTTCATCGTGTTGTAGACCTGGTAGCCGGCCTCGGCGAACGACCGCTCGAAGCCCGCTGGCCACGGGCTGAGGCGGCAGACGTGCGCACGGTAGAAACCGAGGATGGCGGCCTGATACTCCGGGCACGCAGTGAATCCGTCGTCCTCGTGCTGGCGGATCACCTGACGTACGTCCTCGGGCTGGGCGGCGAGTAGCTCGTCGCAATCGCTCACCCAGCGGATCATGCTGGCCGGGCTGCCGCACAGGATCAGGCTGCGCAGCCGTGGCTGGCGGTCGAGCACATACTGCATGGCAAGCATGCCGCCCCACGAGCTGCCGAACAGGTGCAGGTCGTCGAGGCCAAGCGCGGCCCGCACCTGGGCCAGTTCCTCGACGAAGCGGTCGACCGTCCACAGTGAGACGTCGTCCGGCCGGTCGGCGTTGCCGCAGCCCAGCTGGTCGTAGAAGATGACCTGCCGCTTGTCCGCCAGCGCTTCGAGCGGCTCAAGGTAGTAGTGCGTGAAGCCGGGGCCGCCGTGCAGGCAGAGCAGCGGGGCCCTGTCGCCGCGACTCCCGACCGAGCGGTACCAGACGCGGCCGCCCGGAACCTCGATGTAGCCCTCCTCGGCGTTCATGCCGCCTCGCCAGTCGCGACCGGCTGCCCAGCCGTGGCCAGCTCGTCGTCGGCAAACACGCGCTTCATCTCCGGCAGTCGCTCGGGGTGCCGCAGATACAGGTAGGTGAGCGCGGCAAGGCCGAGCACGAACCAGATGGTAATGATCAGGCCAGTCTTACTAGAGGGATACGACAGTGGCGCGACGAACTTGAGCACTGAGCCACCGATGCCCATCGCCGTGAACCAGGCCGGCAGGAAAGCCACGATGCCGAGTACCGGAACCACGCCGTGCAGCAGCCAGTTGAACTCCGACCGCGCCCGTCGGGCGTAGAACATGATGCAGGACAGGTTGAAGATCATGTAGACCAGAATCATCACGCCGGTCAGGATCGTGGCGAGGAAGATGAACGCGGTGACCGGGCCGAAGTGGATGCCAATTGGCAGCCCGACCGCCAGCGTGATGACCAGTTGCACGACGACGCCGACCGTCGGGGACTTCCACTGCGGATGGGTCCTGGCGAGCGGGGATGGCAATACCCCGATCCTGGACATGGCGAACCAGGTCCTGGTAGCCGCCATGGTTCCGGCGTTGCCGTTGGCGAAGGTCGAGTTCCAGATCGCCAGGAACGCCACGACCCAGCCAACGCCCCACACGTCACGGGCCAGCTGAATCCACGGGCTGCCGCCACCGAGCGCGCCGAACGCCACGTATTTGCTGGGTCCGGTGAATACGTCGCTCGCGTACGTGGTGAGCACGTAGAACAGGCCGATGACCAGGCAGGAGATCATTACCGCTTTGCCGATGGTGCGGCGCGGGTTCCGCGCTTCCTCGGCCAGGGGCGCGGACGCCTCGAAGCCGATGAAGGCCAGGATGGTATAGATCGAGCCTGCCACGATGCCCGAGAACCCGTGATAACCCTTGATCGTCGCGAAGTGCAGCGTGAAGACGTTGCCGGTGTTGCCCGATGCGGCCTTGATGATGAGCCAGACCGCCAGCGCCAGGAAGATGACGATCTCGAAGGTGCCGAGGATCGTGCCGGTCCTTGCGCTCAGCTTGACGCCGCGGAAGTTGAGCACGGCGATGAGCAAGGCGCCGACGATCATGACAATGACCCAGGTGGCCGTGAAGGGCCAGTGCGCCTCGGTCTGCATCACCGACGCGAATAGGTAGCCGAACAGGATCGTCGTCAGCGGACCTATCAGGGCCTCGACTAAGGCATATCCCCAGCCGACGAGGAAGCCGAGTGCCGGGTGGATGGCTTCGGCCGGGTAGGTGTAGATGCTGCCGGCCGACGGCAGGTGCTTGGCTAGCTGGCCGATCGAGCTCGCCACCAGCAGGCAGCCGACGAGAGCGAGCAGGACTGACAGCGGCAGCGCGCCGCCAGCGTAGGTGGCGCCGGCAGCGATCGACAGCGCGACAGCTCCGGCTGGGGCCATGGACGTGATCGACTGGAAGAGGACTTCACGCAGGCCGATGGCCCCGCGCGCGAGGTCTCCGCTGCTGCTGACATGCGCGCCTGCCATGTGGGCCCCTTCCGCCGCCGACAGGGAGGCGCCCGGCTGGCCTACTGCCGTCACCACCGGCTGGCCGGTGGACGACGGTCAGAAGTTCCCTGTTACTACGGTCATAAATCGCGGTGCGTGGTTTGGCAAGGGCGTCAACCGTGCCTAGGCGGCGGTGCGTCCAGGCGGTGCTGCGCCTATGCGGCGTGGTGCTCCGCTAGGCGGCGCTGCCTGGCCGCTGGCTCACGCGAGCGCTGCCGACGATCTGGCTCGCCAGCGCCGCGGCCTGCTCGCGGATCTCCGGGATGGCCGTGGTTTCGTACCACAGGCCGCGCAGCGGCGGCCCGAGCGTGAACAGAACGTCGCTGGCGACGCCTGCCCTGCTGAGCACCCTGCCGTCGGGGGTTGCGTCGATGCCAAGCCCGACCGGGTCCGGTCGCGCCATCCCGGTGGTAAACAGATCGCGGAGCAGAGGGCTGGCGCTGGCTTCGACGTCGCCCGTCGAGCCGGTGCCATTGATCAGCCAGTCCGCTTCGAACTGGACGCTGCCGGCGCCGGTGTCAGCCTGGATCCGCAGCCGGTCAGCGTCCTGCGTCACCGCCGTGATCTGCCCGCTGTGCACTAGCAGGCGGCCCGTGGCTCGCAGGGTCGTGATCCGCCGCGCGGTCGCGGGCGGCACCAGGTGACGGTGCACTTCCCAGTATCTGGCCACGTGGCGGAGGAACAGTCGCTTGTCCCTGGCTGGCATCCGCCGCCACAGTCCGGGCACGAGCGGCCGGAGCGCATCCATGACGTCGAACCAGGTCGCCGGACTGGCGGCGATGGCCGAGCGAACCTGCCACATCAGGTCGGCCAGCCGTACCGGGCCAGTCGTCCGTGTCATGGCAGGCAGCCACAGCGGCTGACGGCCGGCCGGCGGTGCGCCCGGATGCGAGCGCGGCAGCAGGCCGTGCCGGGACACGGCGTGGATGACTGCGCGCGGGTTGCTGGCGGTGATCGCCACAGCTAGGTCGAGCATGGTCAGGCCGGTGCCCAGGACGACGACCGAACCGCCATCGCGAGTGACGCCGGCGAGCGCGCCCGGCCGCCACGGCTCGGCGACGACGCGCTCGCTCGGTGGTACCTCGAACGGCAACCTGGCCGGCGCGTTGCCAGTCGCCAGCACCGCCACGTCAGCCTCGATCTGGCCGTCGGGCAGAACCAGGCGCAGCGGCTTGTCCCGGCCCGCGGGGCGGACCGCCAGCACCTCCGAGCTGATGCGCATTAGCCGCGAGACGGGCAGCGCCTGCCGCTCGGCGTCGGCCAGGGTATCGCGCAAGTACCGACCGTAATCCGGACGGGACAGGAACGTGGTGTTGGTCATCGGGCCGGCGTCAGCCGGCGCGCGGCCGACACTGCTCGCGCTGTCCGCGGCCCATCTGATCAGGTGGTCGGGGTCGCCGGATAGCGCGCTCATCTGACCGGCCATGGCATTCAGCAAGTGGGCCGGGTCTTCGGTGGAGTAAGCCTGGCCGAGGCCGTGCCGGCCATGCTCGTCGATGAGCCTGATTCGCAGCGGCCGCCCGCGGGAGGCGGCGTCACGAAGCAGATGCACCGCGGTCAAGGTGCCGCTGGCACCGCCGCCGATTATCGCGATATCAAGGCGCCGGTCCTCCGGCAGAGTAAGGCCGTCCATGGGCTCCAGTTTAAGCTATTTAATCGATCGGATAAATAGATTAGACCAAGGAGTCACTGTCGACTGTCGAAGCCGATCCCTTGGGACCCATACCCGGCGGCGCTCAAGACACCCCGCTGGTGTCAGCTGGAGCCGCGCCCGCTTTTTCGCTTTCATGTCTGTTTACACAGACGTCGCCGCCAGCCCTGACCGGCTGCCGAGTCCCCGCTACGTCATGGCTGTGACTCTGCTGCTCATACAGCGTCGTGGCTGTCACGACCATGCCTCTAGCGACCCAGCGCAAACCTCGCGAATCGGGCAGAAAGGAATCTCCGAGCTTTGCCAGTAGGCGAGCTGGGCCCCGGACCCGAGGCCCGTCGCGGTCCGGGACCGGTCGAGTGCGGGCCAGGACGCACGCGTTGGCTGGCGCCAGCGGCCCTAGGCGAGGTCCGCGGGCTGGCCAGATGGCTGCGGTCAGGCCAAGCCCTTAGTGGTCGCGGTCACCTGCGGTCTGGCTCGCCGCATCCAGTCGTCCAGAGTGTCGCTCGCCTCGAACTCCGAGTCCAGCAGGAACAGCCCGGCCGTCGGGCAGGTCGCGCCGATCTCGACGAGCACCGGCTTGAGCAGCAGGTCCGCCGCGAGGCTGTGCTTCCAGTGCCCTCCGAGCATCAGCGGAACAGCGGTGCCAGTCATCGAGCCAGCCCCGAACCTGTCGAGGAAGAGCTTCAGCAGGCCACTGTAAGTCGCCTTGTAGGTCGGGCTCGCGACTACGACCAGGTCGGCCGCCTGGACGGCAGCGACCAGCTCCGTGACGCCGGTGTCCGACCAGTCGAGCAGCGCGGCGCCGACGTCGGCGAGGTCGATGGACAGGTCCGCAGGCCGCCCGGCGAGCTGCTCGGCCACGATGTGCGCGGCCTGATAGGTGCGCGACCGCGGCTTAGGGTTGCCTACCACGACTGCGACGCTCACGATCGCCTCCCGCTCTCGTCCGGCAGCCAGGCCGTGCCCAGCGAATCATCACGGCTCAGGCTATATAGTCTAGTAAATTAATCGGAAAACTTGACTTTCAACTCACGGGCGAGGCAGATTGAACGAGATGCCTGCGGGGCTTGCCGAACCGTGCGGCCCGCAACGACGAAGTGACGATGAAAGGTCCTGACGCATGACTCAGCTCCGCCACAGTCCGGTAAGCCTGCCCGCGCGCGACGACTTCCAGCACATTGAGGTTACGCAGGTTGGCGGTCTGATCGGCGGCATCGTCGGCGGTATTCGCATCGGCGCCAACGTCGAGCCGGCCGCGATCGCTGAACTGCGCGCCGCCTTGCTCCGGCATCGAGTGCTATTCCTGCGGAACCAGCGCCACGCCACCGATGCGGACCAGCTGGCCTTCGCCGCGTTGCTCGGCGAGGTCACAAAACCCCACCCGACGGTCGCCGGCGACGGGAAGGCGATCCTGCCGATCGATTCCGAGCAGGGCAAGGCGAACAGCTGGCATACCGACGTGACCTTTGTCGACCGGGTGCCGGCCATCAGCGTGCTGCGCGCCATCAAGCTGCCGCCCTATGGCGGGACCACTGTGTGGGCCAATACCGTCGAGGCGTACCGGCGGCTGCATCCGGCCCTCCAAGCGCTGGCCGGCAGCTTGCGCGCCGTCCACTCGAACCTCTACGACTACGCGGCGCACCGCTCCCAGATCGGCGGCGTCGACGTCAAGGAGGAGCAGTACCGCGAGCAGTTCCGCCAGCTGGAGTTCGAGACCGAGCACCCCGTGGTCCGCATCCACCCGGAGACAGGGGAGCCGTCGCTGCTACTCGGCCACTTCGTCCGGTCGTTCGTGGGGCTGACGACGGTCGATTCGGCCGATCTCTTCCAGCTGCTTCAGCGCCACGTGACCCGGCTGGAGAACACGGTCCGCTGGTCCTGGTGCGACGGCGACGTCGCCATCTGGGACAATCGGGCCACCCAGCACTACGCAGTCGCCGATTACGACGACCTGCCGCGCCTGCTGCACAGGATCACGATCGCCGGCCCTGTGCCGATCGGCATTGGGGGCGACACGAGCATCGCGCGGAAGGGCGACGCGAGCTTCTACTCCTCGCTGGCCGCCTGACGCCGCTGCAATCTGGCTGCAAGGCCGGCCAGTCACCATCGTCTGTAGTCCGAGAGACTGGAGACGACGATGGCAAGCACACCGGTGATCGACACCTTCCTGGACGCGATCGAGCGCGGAGCGATCAGCGACTGCGACGCCTGGAGCGGCGACGCTACGCTGGACGCCACCGTGCCCAACTGGCGCATGCAGCTGCACGGGGCGGACGCTATCCGCGGCGAGTATGGTCGCTGGTTCGCCGATCCAGGCAGCTTCGAGGAGCTCCGCCGGCTTCCCGCCGCAGACGGGACCACCGAGATCGTGGAATACACCCTGAGCTGGTCAGAGAACGGCGTTCCGCACGCAGCTCACCACCTGCACGTGCTGGCTGTGCGAGATAATCGAATAGTGGCCGACACCGTGTTCTGCGGCGGTCGCTGGCCGGCCTCACTGCTGGCCGAGATGGAGGCCGCTCATGCCTGAGCTGCTCGGCACCAGCCGCCGGCCAGACCTGCTGGCTGAGCTCCTCGCCGCGGCTGCGTGGCGAGAGCCAGTAGCAAATGCGCCCGGCAAGTCGGGGGCAGTCCTGGAGCGCCTGGAGATCGACGGGCAGCAGTACGTGCTCAAGCACCTGGACCTTGCCAGCGACTGGACCATGCGCGCCTCGGGCAGCCTGCGCGGTGCGCCACTGGAGCTGTGGGAGCGGGGCATCCTGGACCGGCTGCCGGCCTGCCTCAACCAGCCGATCGTCGCGGCGGGACGGGAGGAACGGTCCGGACCGGGTCCGTCCGGCGGCTGCGCCGTGCTGATGCACGATGTAGGCCGCTGGCTGGTACCAGTCAGCGACGAGGAGATCCCCCTCGGCCAGCACCAGCGATTCCTGGCGCACATGGCCGCGCTCCACGCGGCGTTCTGGGACTGCGGCTCCGAGGTCGATGTCGTGCCGATGATGCACAGGTACCTGGAGCTGTCGCCGTGGCTGGCCGAGGCAGAGACCGCGGTTGGGTCCGATCACCTGGTGCCGCAGCTCGTGGGCAAGGGCTGGCCCATGCTGGCCGACATCGCTCCGGCCGCCGCCGCGATCGCCGGGCCGCTGGCTCGTGACCCTGGTCCGCTGGTCACGGCCCTCGCGGCGCTGCCGCTGACGTTCGTGCACAGCAACTGGAAGCTGGACAACCTGGGCACCGACGATGCCGGGCGGACTGTCCTGCTGGACTGGGAACAGCCAGGACGCGGCCCGGCGCTCAGCGACCTGGCCTGGTACCTGGCCATCAACTGCCGTCGGCTGCCGCAGTCCAAGGAGGACTCCATCGCGGAGTACCGGGCAGCCCTCGTGGCCTGCGGCATCGACACCGAGCCATGGTGGGACCGCCAGCTTGGGCTGAGCCTGCTCGGCGCCTTGGTCCAGTTCGGCTGGGAGAAGGCGCTGGGCGGTTATGACGAGGAGCTTGCCTGGTGGGAGTCACAGGCAGTGCGGGCCGAGCCGCTGCTGAGCTGACGGGCTCGGTCCGCGCAGCGTACGAGGCAGCGTCGCAGTCGTGGGTGGCCGGTCCCGAGCCGGTCTACGCGGCACTGGCGGCTGCGCTGGCCACGCACGTCGCTCCGATGCTGATCGGCGCGCGCGTGCTCGATCTCGGCGCCGGAACCGGGGTGGCCGGCCGGGCGGCCGTCGCGGCCGGCGCGACGGAGGTGGCGGCGGCTGACCTCGCCGTCAGTCCGCTGCGTCGGTGCGGGCCGCAGTTGCGGCCGGTCGCCGCCGACGCCACGGCGCTGCCGTTCCGCGACCGGAGTTTCGATGTCGTCCTGGCCGCCTTCAGCCTGACCCACGCCCGCCAACTAAGCGCGGCGCTCACTGAGTCGCGGCGCGTTGGCCGCGCGCTCGCCGCCACAGCGTTTGCACCCGGCTGGGGACACCCGGCCAAGATGGCGGTCGACGGCGTGCTGGCCAGATTTGGCTTCCGCCCGCCACCCTGGTACCTGACCTTCAAGCAGGACGCCGAGCCGCAACTTGGCGACACGCGGCTGGTTCATCAGCTCGCGCTCGCCGCCGGCTACCGCCGGGTGGAGTCCCGCGTGATCGCCGTGCCGACCGGGCTGTCCGGGCCGGCCGAGCTGGCTGCCTGGCGGCTCGGCATGGCGCACATTGCCCCGTTCGCCGGCTCGCTCGACGTCCAGCGACGGGCTGAGCTCTGGCTCGCGGCTGAGGACGCCATCGGCGACTGCGAGCCTCTCGTCGTCGACCTACTGGTGCACGTCGCCACCTAGCCGGAGGTCAGGCCCGCCTGCCGCCGCCAGGCGACCAGCCGCGCGTCTGCTGCCCGGCGCAGCTGCCCAGCGTGATCACCTGCGCGGCCCGCGAGCCTGCTGACCCGCTCCTCGGCCTGGGCCAGCAAGTCAGCGCTACCGAAGGCAGCTCCGACCTCGCCCGTCCAGCGCCACGCTTCGATGGCCGCCGAGGCATCGAGCAGGTCGAGGTCGCCTTCTAGCGCCTCGGGATCGGCAGGCAGTCCCAGCATCCGGCCAGCCAGCTGCACCGTTAGCCGGGCGACGCTGGCGTAGCGCGGCACGCCCAGCGCAGACGCCGCCGCGGCGAGCTCGTTAGCCGTCGACTGCGCGCGCTCGGCGTCGCCGAGCAGCAATTCCAGCCGTGACGTCAGAAGCCGATGCTTGAATGCCAGCCGCCAGCCGAAGACGAGATCGCCGGACAGCAGCTGCGCAGCCTCGGCAAGCCGTGCCTCTGCGCCGTCCGGATCCCCGGCGTCGAGGCGCAGTTCCGCGAGGTCCTCAAGGGCGGCGATGGTCAGTTCTGCCCGGCCCTCGGAGCCTCCGAGCGCCAGTGCCTCCAGGTGGTGATCGAGCGCCTGCTCGGTGTCCCCGAGGTTGCGCAGCACCCAGCCAGCGAAATTGACAGCGCGGCCAGCGAACCTCGGCACCTGCCGGCGCTCAACCTCGGCCGTGTAGTGAGTGAAGGCAGCGAGGGCGGCGGCCCCGTTCCCGGCCAGGGCCTCAGCGTGGCCAGTGAAGAGCAGCGCGTGCAGTGTCGCGGACGTGTGCTCCACGCCGATCTGGCCCCGCGCAGCGGGGCGGAGCAGGGCGAGCGCTTCAGCCACACGGCTCTGATGAGACCGGAGGACGCCCAGCCACGCCGCCGCGGTGACGCGGTCGGCACCCTCGGCTACGGACATCGCTTCACCGAGCAGCAACTCGGCCTGGGCGAGATCGCCCGCGGCGTGCCAGGTGCGGCCGCCGACGGCGAGACAACGGGCCCGTGTTGCCGAATCCGGCGCCGCGAGCGCCCCGTCGGCGGCGAACTGTGCGGCCTGAGTGAATCGGCGGCCGAAGTAGGCGGCCCACGCGCCGACCTCGAGCGCGGCTGGCCCGGCCGGGGCGGCGCGCTCGACGTCCCGCAGCGCGGCGTCGTAGCGGCCGCGACGGGTACGGACCCGCGCGCGGGCGAGCCAGCTCTCGGGATCAGCGTGCAGGCTGAGCGCGTCGTCGAGCAGGGTCTCGGCCGCGGCGTGGTCGAAGCGCTCGGCGGCCTGGGCAGCCGCGTCGCGCAGCGCCGTGGCGGCCAGCTCCAGATCCCCGCCCAGCCTGGCGTGCTGGGCGACTATCACCGGGTCGGTCGCCGGCCGCGCGGCCAGCACCCGGCCGACCTGGCGGTGCAGCAAGGCGGCGCGCCCGGCGGTGGCGCTCGCCGCGAGAGCATCGCGGACCAGCTCGTGCCGGAACCTGAGCTTGCCGTCCTGCTCGATGAGGAGCTGCTTGGCAACAGCCTGCTCGGCGTCGTTGAGGAGCTCGATCAGCGGGCGGCCGAGAACCGCGGCCAGCAAGTCGAGATCGAGCTCGGAGCCGACCAGCGCCGCCGTGCGCAGCGTGGCACCGGCCGTGGCTAGCTCGTCGCAGCGGGCCGAGACCGAGTCGACGAGCGACGCTGGCAGCTCGGCTCCGGTCGCCTGCTGCGCCAGCTCGGTGAGGAAGAGCGGATGCCCTCTGGAGCGCGAGTACAGGGCGTCGACCCGGCCGGCGCCGACGAGCTCGGCCGCGGCCTCGCGGTCGAGCACGTCCAGGTGGATGACGGCGGCACCGGGCAGCGGCTCGCCCTCGCCGGCTCGCAGCGCGGTGACGATGACAGCGGTCAGGTGCTCGGACCGCCGGACGAAGTGCAGCAGGTCGCGCAGCGCGTGTCCGGCCAGGTGGGCGTCATCGATCAGGATGACCAGCGGGCCGCGAGCGCTGAGGCGGCCGAGGACGCGGGCGAGCGCCGCGTAGAGGACCGCCGGCCCGAGCATGCTGTCTGCCAGGACCGGCAGCGGCCGCGCTTCACGGGGCGCGCCCAGCATCGGGGCGAGCATCGGCGCATCGCCGGCCAGCAGGTCGGCAGTCACGTCAGGCCCGAGTCGGCGGAGCAAATCGCTGAGCGCGCTCAGCAGCGCGTCCAGCGGCAGCGAGCGGTCCAGCGGTCCGCACGCCGCGGTCAGCACGGTGTCTCCGGCGGCGGACCGGTGCGCTGCCCAGGCGCGGAGCAGCGTCGTCTTGCCGATGCCGGCCTCGCCCTCGATCGCGACGAGCTGGACGGTGCCCTCGTGCGCACGCAGCATCGTCGCGTCCAGGAAGGTGAGCTCGTCATCACGGCCGACCAGAGTGATCGCGTCGCGCGCAAGCGGAGCCGACGCGGCGGGCAGCTCACCGCGGAGGATCGCAGTATGGAGCGCAGCGGTTTCCGGCGAAGGGTCGGTGCCGAGATCGTCGGCGAGTCGTTCGCGGCTGGTGGCATACGCCACCAGGGCCGCCGCGGTCTGCCCGCCAAGGACGTAGCCACGCATCAGCACGCGCAGGGCCGCTTCCTCGTATGGATCGCGTTGCAGGGCAGTGGCGGCCGCGTCGCACGCGGCCATCCAGTCACCGGCCGCTAGCAGTGCTGACGCAGCGACAAGACGGGCCCGGGCGCTGAGCCTGTCGATCTCGCCCTGCCGCAGCTCCGCCCAGTCACCCGGCAGCGACGTTGCAGTGCTCGCTGTTGAACTGCTGGGGCTGCCGGGCCCGGCCTGCAGCAGCGAGAGTGCGATCCTGGCGGCGGCCGCCGCGCCGATGACGTTGCCGGCGCCGCGCCTCCGCTCGATCTCGTCCAGCAGATGCGCCAGCTCGGCCACGTCTAGCCAGTCGTAGCGGAGCAGGTAGCCGCCATCGCGGTGCTCGATGCGCTCGCGGCCGAGCACCGACCTGAGCCTGCTCATGAGCACGGCCAGCTGATCATCAGGTCGGGTCGGCTGGGCGTCACCCCATAGCGCGTCGGCCAGCAGGGCTGACTGCACCACCCGGCCCTGCGCTAGCGCAAGAAGTTGCAAGGCGAGGCGGGCTTTCCTGCTGCCCAGCGCAGCAGGCTCGACGCCGTCCACCCCGAACTCGCCGAGCAGCCGGACCGCTAGCGACTTCATGCACGTATCCAACCCCGGTCAGCGGCCAGGCCGCCACTGGCGGGCTGCAAGGACCCTGCAACCCCGCGCTGTAACGCTGGGTTTAAGGCCCCTGGGGGCACATCAATGAAGGAGGAAAGCATCATGACAGGACAAGCTGAGCAGAAGGGCTTCACAGCTCCGGACGAGGTGCGGTCGTTCGAGATGGGCGAGCTGAGACTGCTGAAGATGGGTGGCGGCGAGATCGGGCAGCTCGTACTCGAGCCAGGCTGGCGCTGGTCGGAGCACGTGAAGCCCATCGCGGGCACGGAGCTGTGCGAGGCACCGCATTTTCAGTATCACGTCCAGGGCACGCTGCACATCGTGATGGGCGACGGCACCGAGTTCGATGCCCGGCCGGGCGACGTCACCGCGCTGCCACAAGGGCACGACGCCTGGGTGGTCGGGGAGGAGCCCGTCATCGTGGTCGACTGGTACGGCGCCAGCAACTACGCGCGCTGAATATCCGTCGGCTAGCCGTCCCGCAGCTCAGTCTTGAGGATCTTGCCAGTCGGGCCCTTGGGCAGCTCCGGAAGGAACCTGACCTCGCGCGGGTACTTATAGGCGGCAAGCCGTTCTCGGGTATAGGCGATGATCTCCTGCTCGTCGAGGCTGGCGCCGTCCTGCAACACGACGACGGCGACGACCTCCTCGCCGAGCCGGTCGTCCGGCTTGCCGATGACGGCGGCCTCGCGGATGCCGGGGTGGGCGAACAGGACTTCCTCGATCTCGCGCGGGTACACGTTGTAACCGCCCCGGATGACCAGATCCTTGGTGCGGTCGACGATGAAGTAGAAGCCGTCCTCGTCCCGGTAGCCGACGTCGCCGGTATGCAGCCAGCCACCGGCCAGCGCGCTCGCTGTCGCCTCGGGCCGGTTCCGGTAGCACTTCATCACGTTGTGCCCGCGGATCTGGATCTCTCCGAGCTGGTCGCGCCCCGGCGGGAGCGGCTGGTCGCTGGTGTCGGCGACGCGCATCTGCACGCCCCAGATCGGCTTGCCGACCGACAACGGCTTCCGGTCACCTGGTCGGTTAAACGAGGACGTGCTACCGGTCTCGGAGAGTCCGTATCCCTCGAGCACCTCGAGGCCATACTTGCCCTCGAACGTGCGCATGACGTCCTCGGGCAGCGAGGATCCGCCCGATACCGCGACGCGCAGCGCCGCCAGGTCGCGACCAGTGACGTCGAGCTGGGCAAGGGCATGCAGCATCGTCGGCACGCCGGCGATGACCGTGCACTTGTCCGCCTCGATCGCATCGAGAACCTTCCCGGCCTCGAACCGCGGCACGATGGACAGGCAGCCGCCGTACCGGACGCTCACGTTGATCACTGAGGACAGCCCGAAGACGTGAAAGAACGGCAGCACAGCGAGGGTGACGTCGTCGGGGCGCGCGCCGAAGAGCTGCCCGGAGATCGTGCAGTTCATGTACAGCAGGAAGTGCGTGAGCTCGGCGCCCTTGGGCTTGCCGGTCGTGCCGCTGGTGTAGATCAGCACCGCCGTATCGTCGGCGTTGCCCGGCCAGATCGGGCCGCCCGGCTCCGCAAGCGGGGCAGTGCTGATGAGGTCGGCGAGCGGCAGCGCGCCATCGGGCAGCGCAGCAAGCCCCTCAGCGAGATACAGCGGCAGGCCCGCAATCTCGCAGGCCTTGGCCGCCTCGGCATGCAGCCCGGCGAGGCCGACCATGACGCTCGCCGCCGAATCGGTCAGCTGGTGCTCAATCTCGCCTGCCTTCAGCAGCGGATTCACCGGCAGTACCGCCATGCCGGCCTTAAGCGCGCCGAAATAGGCGGTCAAGAACTGCGGCACGTTGGGCAGCTGGATGGCGACGACCTGACCGGGGGTCAGGCCTGCCTCGAGTAGTCCGGCGGCGAACTGGCCAGACTGCTCGTCCAGATCGCGGTAGGTCGCTGCCGAACCGCCCGCGCGGTAGGCGAGCGCATCGGGAGTGGCGGCTGCGGTCTCGCGCAGTATCGTCGCCAGGTTGAAGCTCATTGCGCCATGGAAAATCGGGCCTTCCGGCGATGTCGGTGAGACATATACTAAGGATGTATCAGCCGAATGCCTAGGGGTTGCGACGCCGCGGATCCTGGTCCCCAGGACAGGGCTGTCAGCCGGAGTTCCGGCCGGGTGCCGCGACAGGATCGGGCCGCCATGTACGTCGTTCGGGAAGCAGACGCCGGTGGCGCTGACGCCGGCCCGGCGCAAGGTCCGTCCATGAGTCTGCTGCTGACCGAACCCGCCCGCAGCCTCGCCGACCTCGTCACGCTGCCGCTGGCGGCGCCGTGGCTGGCGCGCGCGCCGCGTGGCGACGGTCACGGCGTGCTCGTGCTGCCGGGGCTGCTCGCGTCGGACTCCAGCACTGCGCTGCTGCGCCGGTTCCTGCGCCTGCTCGGTTATGACGTGCGCGGCTGGCGCCTCGGCCGCAATCTCGGCCCGACCGGCGAGGTCCTTGACGGACTCCCGGCGAGGCTCGGTGAGCTGGCCAGCCTGACCGGCGGCCCCGTCTCAGTGATCGGGTGGAGTCTAGGCGGGATCTACGCGAGAGAGCTTGCCCGCCAGCGCTCGGGGCAAGTCCGTCGCGTGATCACGCTGGGCAGCCCGTTTGCGCTGACCGACGCCCGGCAAAGCCACGCCGACCGCGCATACCAGCGCCGCAGCCGACTGCACGCCACGGGGCGGGTGCCGACACGCGAGGAGCTGAGGCGGCCGATCGCCGTGCCGTCGACCGCGGTCTACTCCCGGCGAGACGGCATCGTGTCGTGGCGGGCCTGCATCGAGCCGGAGAGCGATCTGCATCAGAACGTGGAGGTGCGATGCGCGCACCTCGGCTTTGGCGTGGACCCGGCCACCTTGTGGCTGCTCGCAGACCGGCTGGCCGTTCCGGCCGGCGACCTGGGCCAGTTCCGCCCCCCTGCCCCGCTAAGGGCGCTCTACCCAGCTCGTAACCCAGGCGAGGAGTAAGCCAACATGCAGCAGCTCACCGGTCTGGACGCCGCCTTCCTCGCACTCGAGACCACGAACTCCACCGGGCACGTCGGCGGGGTCTGCATCCTCGATCCGTCAGGCGCGCCGGCACCGCTCACGCTGGCCCGCCTGACCGAAGTGCTCGGCGACCGGCTGCCGCTGGTCCCCGTGCTCCGGCGCAAGCTGCTGAATGTGCCGTTCGGATTAGACCAGCCGTACTGGGTTGATGATCCGAACTTCGATATCGAGTACCACATCAGGGAGATCGCGCTGCCGCGGCCTGGGTCGGAGGCCCAGCTGACCGAGCAGGTTGCCCGGCTGCATGCGCGGCCGCTGGACCGGAGCCGGCCGCTCTGGGAGATCTACCTGATCACCGGTCTGGCCAGGCGCCGCGCGGCCGTGTACACGAAGATTCACCACTCGGCGATCGACGGAGCGTCCGGCGCCGAGCTCCTGACCATCCTTCTCGATCTCACGCCGGATGGGCGCGAAGTGCCGGCTCGCACGCCGTTTGTGCCCGCGCGGCCGCCCGGGCCTGCGGTCCTGGCAGCGATGGCCGCCGCGAAGCTGGCCTGGCGACCAGTGCAGACCGTGCGGGTCACCAACGAGCTCGTCCGCGTGCTGCCCACGCTTGCCCCGGCGCTCAGCACTCTGGTCGGCGGCATGCTCGGGCTCAACCGCGGTGACGGCGAGGTCATCCCGACGACGCCAGGGAGGGCGCCGGCGACTCCGTTCAACCGGCCGATCACGCCGCACCGCCGGCTCGCGCTGCGCAGCGTCGACCTGGACAGTGTCAAGGCTGTCAAGACCGCCTTCGGCGTCTCGGTCAACGATGTTGTCATGGCGATGTGCGCCGGGGCGCTGCGGCGCTGGCTTGCAGATCATCACGCGCTGCCGGACGCACCGCTCATCGCGATGATTCCGGTCTCGGTCCGCGACCCGTCGAGCAAGGCAGCGATGGGCAACAAGGTGTCCGCGATGCTGGCGACGCTGCCGACCAACGTCGCCGATCCCGACGAACGCGTCCAGATCGTGCACGCCGCGACGAAGATCGCCAAGGCGCAGCAGGCCGTGATCCCGCAGGGCCTGATCGACCAGGTCAGCGACTTCGCGCCGCCGGCCCTGACGGCGCGGGCGGCGCGGGTAGTGTTCGCCACCGGCGTCCTGAACCGGCTGCCGCCGTTCAACCTGTGCATCTCCAACGTGCCGGGCCCGAACGTCCCGGTCTACCTCTGCGGGGCGAAGCTGCTGGCCCACTACCCGGTATCGGTCATCACCGACGGCCAGGGCCTGAACATCACCCTGGTCGGCTATCTCGGTCGGCTGCACTTCGGGCTGGTGTCCTGCCGGGAGCTTGTCCCTGACATCGACGTGCTCGCCGATTACCTCGTCGACGAGCTGGAGTTGCTGCTCAAGGCCGCCAGCCAGCGCGCCGCCAGCTAACGCCTGCCCAGGTGGCCGGAGTGACCGTGCCAGCAGCGCCCGTGGTGGGAGCGCCCGTGGTGGGAGCTACAGCGCGCGGGAACGTCCGCGACGTGCGCGTAGTCCTGCCCGACGGCACGGCGCCGCCGTCCGATGTGCCCGCCGACATGTTCGCAGCGGCGGTCGCCGCCTACCTGGCTGGCCGGCGGCTGGACATGCAGTCACTGGCCCGCCACCTCGGTGTCGGCCGGGCAACCCTCTACCGTCGAGCGGGCAATCGCGAGCAGCTGCTCGACGAGGTCATCTGGTGGCGCGGCCGTCGTATGGTGGCCGGCCAGCTCCTGGCGACCGCGCACCTGCGCGGCGTCGCGCGCATCGCCGCGGTCGTCAGCGGCGCGCTGCGTGCGATTGAGAGGGACCGGCCGCTGCACGCGTTCATCGAGTCCGAGCCGGACGTCGCGCTGCGCATCCTCACCGGCAGCCGCAGCCTGGCCGGGCACGGGATGGCCACGGCTCTCGGTAACCTCATCGACCTCGAGCGCGGTCGTGGCGCGTTTGACGCCGATCTCGACGCGTCGACTCTGGCCTACGCGATCATCCGCATCTGCGAGGGATTCCTCTACGCCGATGTCATCGCTGACCGCCCACCCGATATCGGCCGGGCGATCACGGTGATCCAGGCCCTGCTGGTCGGCCTCGACCGAGCCGGCTGACCGCCGCCCCCGCCGACGCCCGGGTCCCGGCCGGCCAGTGGTCAGTGGTCAGGCAGACTGTGGTCAGCCCGCGTACTTTTGCACCAGGTCGCCGAGCCGAGGCAGGGCCGCCTCGATGTGCTTCACGGCATTGCCGCGGACGGACCCGTACGCCTTGACGATTACCGGCCGCTCTGACGCGGCCGCATAGCTGTCGGTCACCGACAGCAAGGTCTGCGACACTTCGTCGCCGCGCTTGGTCAGGTAGTCGCCGAACGCAGCGCCGCCAGAGGTCCTGAAGTCGGCCCAGTAGGGCTCCAGTTTCTCGATCATGTCCGGCAGCAGGGTCTCCACCATGAAGCGGACGTGTCCTGGCATGAACGCGTTGACGGTCTTGTAAGCGAGCTTGACCGCTGCCCCGGAGATCCCCGACTGCTCCGCGACCTCCTGGTCGAGCAGCGTGAAACAGTCCGCGATCACCAGCTGCTTAACGTCCGGCGCAAGCAGGATCTCCTGCAGGGTGGCTGCCATGAATATGGTGTCTCCTTGTCGATGAGCGTCGAGGACCTGGATTCCGCACGCAAACGGCAAATGCGCCGCACGTCACTAGACGGCGAGCGCGTCGTCATGGTTTACCGCAGCGCGCCTGCCCATGGGCGCGGCCGCGGCGGCCAGAAAGCAGACGCCGGGCGAGTTAGCGGACGGGTGCCTCCAGCCCGAGTCGGCGCTGCTCGATGAGGAGGCAACGGTCTTCCACGTAGAGCAACCCGGCGGCCTCGGCAACGGCCCGCGCCTCGGCCGAGACGATGCCGAGCTGGAGCCACAGCGCCGTCGCGCCCGCTGCGACCGCCTGCCGGGCCACGTCGGCCGCCTGCCCGGACGGCCGGAACACATTGACCAGCCCCACCTGCTGCGGGATGTCGTCAAGCAGCCGGTAGACCCGCTCGCCGAGGATCTCGTCGGCGTGCGGGTTGACCGGGATGATGCGCCACCCGTGCCGCTGCATGTGTGCCGGCACCGAGTGCGC
>DATHQE010000312.1:0-2408 GCA_035483035.1 Streptosporangiaceae bacterium
CACCGGACAGCACGTCCAGGCTGGCCACTTCCTTGGCCAGCACCACCGGGTTGCGCTGCGGCAGGATCACAATCCCGGTCACCAGCCGGACCGTCGACGTGTGCGCGGCGGCCCAGGTCAGCGCGAACAGCGGGTCGAGCGTCGGCTCCTGCGGGGCCATCGGCGACGGCGGGACTTGCGGGTCAGGCAGGACCACGTGCTCGCCCGCCCACAGCGAGTCGAATCCGGCTGCCTCGGCGGCCCGGGCCGCCGCGGCCAGCGCCGCCGGCTGGCTCAGCTGCCTCATGTTGACGTGCACCAGACCAAGTCGCATGCCCATCCTCCCGCTACCTCGCCGCCGCCGGGTTCGCTGGCCAATCGCGGGCGAGCGGCCGCAGAGAAAACTCAAAGCCCCAAACGATACCGAATGTGGGCTCGCGCGTCCTGGCCGCTGCCGACTTCATTCGAAGAGCCAGTCCTCGCGATTGGCATGAGCCAATGCGGCGAATCGGCCCACGAGCACCATGGCCAGTCGTGCCAGCGGTGGGCGGCTAACTTGCTGGCGAAGGATACGGCTCCCGCGGTAACCGCTGTTCCGTAACCGTCCACTTCCGGCATCATCCCGCCGATCTCGTTGCAGCTCGACAGCGACAAGCGCCAGCGTGATCAGCGTCGCGAGGATGGCCGAGGGCCACCCCGTCAGTCGCGCCGGCACATGAGCGCCTCCAGGGCGCCGACGTGCGCCCGGACGTCCGCGTCACCGGTCAGTGCCCGTTGGGCGGCGAAACCCAGCACTATCGACACGAGCAGCTGCGCTATCTCCTCCGGATCGGCGCCGGGGTCGAGAACCCCGGCCGACTGCCATCGTCTCACCGTCTCGGCGAACAGTTCGCGCTGGCTGCGGTAGGTGGCGAGGGTGGCAGCCTTGAGCTCTGGGTTGCTCTGCGAGTGGCTCCAGCCATGCATGGCGACCAGCAGGCGATCGATTCCGTCATTCCGGTCCTTGCCGAAGTCCTCGATGGTGCTCAATAGCTGCCGCATCAGCTCGGGAAGCGGCGGCGGCTCGGGGTTCCTCAGTATCGGAGCCACCTCGCGGCCGAGCTCGGCCGTCCCCTCGGTCACCGCGGCGTTGATGATCTCGTCCTTGCCCTTGAAGTAACCGTAGACGGCACCGGTCGACAGGCCGGAGCGGGCGATGATCATCTCCATCGACACGGCCTCGAGGCCGTGCTCCTGCAGGCAGAGGCGTGCGGCCTGCAGGATGTGCTCGCGCCGCTCTTCCCGGCGCTCGGGACTGATCTTGGGCATGATGCCACCATACCCCAAAAAGAAGGAACGTTCTCTCTTGAATATGCGGGATCTGGAGCCTAGACTCTAAAAAGAACATTCCTTCTCTATAGGAGGCACGTCGTGCCTAGTGAGATCCAGATCAGCACCCGGCAGGCCGGCGACGCGAACGCGGCCACCCCGGGAACCACCGCGGACCCCAGGCGCTGGCTGATCCTGGCCGTCGTCGCACTCGCCCAGCTGATGGTCGTGCTCGACGCCACGATCGTGAACATCGCGCTGCCCTCGGCCCAGCACGCGCTGCACTTCTCCAACATCGAGCGGCAGTGGGTGATCACCGCCTACGCCCTAGCCTTCGGCAGCCTGCTGCTGCTCGGCGGCCGGCTCGCCGACATCGTCGGCCGCAAGGCGACGTTCATCGCCGGCCTCGTCGGCTTCGCGGGCGCGTCCGCCGTCGGCGGAGCGGCCGGGAGCTTCGGCATGCTCGTCGTGGCCCGTGCCTGCCAGGGCGCCTTCGGCGCGCTGCTTGCCCCGGCCGCGCTTGCACTGCTGACCACCACGTTCGAAGGCTCGGAAGACCGGGGCAAGGCGTTCGGCGTCTTCGGCGCCATCGCGGGTGCCGGCGGTGCGGTCGGCCTGCTGCTCGGCGGGCTGCTGACCCAGTACCTGGACTGGCGCTGGTGCCTGTACGTCAACCTCATCTTCGCCGCCATCGCCTGCGCGGGCGCCGTCGCACTGCTGCGCCGTGAGCCGTCGCGCCAGCGGCCACGGCTCGACCTGCCGGGTCTTGTGACCGAGGTCGGCGGCATGTTCAGCATCGTCTACGGCTTCTCCAACGCCGCAAGCGACGGCTGGCACGCTCCGGCTACCTGGGGCTTCCTGGCCGCGGGCGCGGCGCTGCTCGCGGCGTTCGGATACATCGAGACGCGGGTCAGCCAGCCGCTGCTGCCGCTGCGGATCGTCCTCGACCGCAACCGGGCCGCCTCCTACCTGTCGATCCTCATCACCGGCGCCGGCATGTTCGGCATCTTCCTATTCCTCACCTACTACCTGCAGGAGACCCTCGGCTTCAGCCCGGTCATGGCCGGCCTCGCCTTCCTGCCGATGGCCGGCGCGATCATCGTCGGCGCCAACCTGGCCAA
>DATHQE010000313.1:0-29515 GCA_035483035.1 Streptosporangiaceae bacterium
TGGGCGCGGGCAGGCCCGCGCAGACGTCTGCCTGGCTGGGCGTCAGCTTGGCTGACCACTGCTTGACGCCCATCGGCGGCAGCGGCTGGTTGGCCTCGACGAAGAGCTCGTACAGCAGCAGCTGGGCACCCTGCACGCCGACGACGCCCAGCAGCCAGTCCCCGCGTGCGACGACGGCGGCCGGGAAGATCGTCATCTGCCGGAGGAACTCCGCCGTCAGCTCCGCCAGCCGGACCAGGTCGGGCCCGGCCGGGGACGGCTGTCCGTTCTCGGCCGGCTCCCCGGTATTGGCCCGCGGGAAGCTCTCGCTCGCGCCGCCGTCCTTATCCAGGACCAGCAGCCGTCGCGCGAGTGACTCGGCGTCGGCCGTGCCGGCCGTCTCGGCCACCACGTCCAGGCGTAGGCACTCCGTGGTCACGCTGTAGAAGCTGCCCGGCAGCTTGGGCAGCGGCCGGGCCAGCACGGTGGGCGTGATCTCGGCCAGCCAGACGCGCCAGCCGGCGGCGAAGTCCGCGACGGAGTCCGGCGCGATGGCGATGACGATATCGAGGTCGGATCCCGCGTCGGCCACGCGGCGGCCGACCGAGCCGCTCAGCCACATCGCACGGACGCGGTCGTCGCGCTCGGCGGCGGCGACCACCCGCGTGTAGAGCCGGTGGTAGCCGGCCGGCAGCGGGCCTAGCGCCCCCTCGACGCTGGCAGTCATCGCCATGAAATCATGATCTCGTAAACAATGTTTCGCCGGCGATACGTTTCTCTTCGTGATCTTGAGCTAACGGCTACCCCAGCGTGTGACTGCGGCCGCGGAATTCGGCCACGATGTCGTCGCCCCGGCGGACCGTGACGTCGTAGATGCCACTGCGGCCGAAGCGCGTGCGCTCGATGGCTGTCGCCACGAGGATGTCGCCTTCGCGCACCGGGGCAACGAAGCTGATGTCCGCGCCGGCCGCCACGGTCACCGGACCCTCGCTGTTGCATGCACAGGCGAAAGCCGTGTCGGCCAGCATGAAGACGTAGCCGCCGTGGCCGATCGAGTGGCCGTTCAGCATCTGCAGCGCGACCCGCATCTGCACCACTGCCGTGCCGCGGCCGACGTGCAGCAGCTCCATGCCCAGGCCCCGTGATGCCTGGTCGGCGGCGAACATCGCAGCGGCTGGCCCGCGCGGGATCTCGCGACCCTGCTCGTCAGACGACGGCAGTCCCAGCATGCGGCGCGCTCCAGGTAGGCGGGAGAGTCGGGAACATCACTTCGGGTCATCGTAGAACCACCGCGGCGCCTGCGGGCGCTACTGTGCTGATCATGGTCAGTTACCGTCAGCCCGGCCTGGTGTTTACCGACCGCACCTTCACTGTCCCGCTGGATCACGCGCAGCCGGACGGCGAGCAGATCACCATCTTCGCCCGCGAGGTCGTCGCCGCCGCAAGGGAGTCGGCTGACCTGCCGTGGCTGGTCTACCTCCAGGGTGGTCCTGGCTTCGGCTCACCCCGGCCGGTAGGCCGCGCCGACTGGCTAGACCGAGCCCTGCGGGACTTTCGCGTCCTCCTGATCGACCAGCGCGGCACTGGGCGGTCCACGCCCGCGACGCGGCAGACGCTCAGCCGGCTCCCTGAGGACGCCGCTTCGGTCGCTCGTTACCTCGGTCATTTCCGGGCCGACTCCATCGTCGCCGACGCCGAGCTGATCAGGCCGCAGATCACTGGCGGCGCGCCGTGGAGTGTGCTCGGCCAGAGCTTTGGTGGCTTCTGCACGGTGACGTATCTTTCCAAGGCGCCAGCCGGACTGCGCGAGGCATTCATCACCGGCGGGCTGCCAGGGCTCACCGCGACCGCCGACGACGTCTACCGGCTTACCTATCAGGTAGTCGCGGCCAAGAACCGGGCGCACTACCAGCGGTACCCGCAAGACGTCGACGCGGCACGTCAGATCGCCCGGGCGCTCACCCGCCGGCCGGCGACCCTGCCTGACGGCGGGACACTCACGGTCGAGCGGTTCCAGGCGCTTGGCCAGATGCTGGGTTCACGTGACGGCTCGCACTCGTTGCACTACCTGCTTGAAGATCCCTTCGTCGGGTCGGAGCTGAGCGATGACTTCCTGGCTCAGGCGCACGCGCACCTGTCCTACGCCTCCGCGCCGCTGTACGCCCTTGTTCACGAGGCCTGCTATGCGCAGGGCACCGCAACCAGGTGGTCGGCGCAGCGGGTGCGGGCCGAGTTCGGCGAGTTCGCGCCTGAGGCCGCTGTCGACGGCGACGCGCCGCTGCTGTTCACCGGCGAGATGGTGTACCCGTTCCTATTCGAGCAGGATCCAGCGCTGCGTCCGCTGGCAGCGGCGGCCGAGCTGCTGGCGGAACGCGCTGACTGGCCCGACCTCTACGACCCCGACCAGCTCGCGAGGACGAACGTGCCGGTGGCTGCCGCGATCTACTTCGACGATATGTACGTACCCAGGGAACTCTCGCTGGCCACCGCGGCCGGGATCCGCGGCCTGCGCTACTGGGTCACCAACGAATTCGAGCACGACGGCCTGCGGACCAGCGAGGGGCGCGTGCTCGACCGGCTGACGGCGCTCGCGAGAGACACGGCCTGACGGATGACGAGCCTGGTGGGGGTCATTCGTTAGGCTGGCCCGATGATGCGGACCTGCCTGTGCCTGATCAGGCGTCGCGGCGACCGCGGCCCCGAGGTCTTGCTCGGGCTGAAGAAGTCCGGCTTCGGGCTCGGCAAGTGGGTCGGCCTCGGTGGTCACATCGAGGCCGGCGAGAAGCCGGTTGCCGCCGCCGTGCGCGAGGTGGCCGAGGAGTCGGGCCTGGTCGTGGCAGCCGACGCGCTTCAGCACATGGCAAGCATCGAGTTCAGGTTCCCCGTGCGGCCGTCGTGGGATCAGACCGCCGACGTCTTCGTCACGTCGGTCTATCAGGGCGAGGCGACCGAGTCCGACGAGATCGCGCCCCGCTGGTTCGCTGAGGACGCGCTGCCGCTGTCTCTGATGTGGGACGACGCTAAGTACTGGCTGCCGCGAGTGCTGGCCGGAGAGCACGTGAACGTCCGGATCGCGTTCGCCGACGACTGCGCGACGGTCGCCTCCATCGAGTGGTGACCCTCTTCAACGACCGCTGGTCTACTGATACGAGATCAGCACCGGGGCCGGGCGGTGCCGAATGGTCTGCCTCGGGCCGATCATCGGGGTGTCTTTGACGTAGAAGTCCTTCCAGCCGAAGTACACGCCCTTGGGCGCGTTGGCGACGACGCCTTGCCAGGTCTGCTGCTTGACTCTGGGCGCGCCCTGGCCGTCCATGTTGATGACGATGGCCAGGTCGTCCTGGTGGGTGTCGAGCCGCTGCACGTTCTGGATCATGGTCAGCCGGAACTCGTGCAGTTCGAGGAGTTTTTGCGGCAGATGGTACTGCGCGGTTAGCCGCGCCAGCCAGCCGACGACCGCGTTGACCTCGCTGATGCTGACGCTGCCGATCTGATGGAGCGGCACCTGCCCCGGCCCTAGTGCCCACTCCGGGTCCAGGGCGAGCCCGACATTAGGCAGCATCAGCAGCGAGCGGTACTTCTTAGCCTGCGCCAGCAGGTTCGCGCGGCCGGGCTGCAGGTCCAGCGTCACGTACAGGCCCGCCCTGGTCGCGGCTCGGATCCACGGCCGCAGCGCGGCGACGCTCGACTCGTAGGAGTACATGCCCGATCGGCCGGCCGATGCCTGCGCGACGGTCGCGATGATCTCGAAGGCAGGAATCACCGGCGCGTTGGTCAGGGCCGTGTACTGGGCGGCGACCGCCTTGGCCCGGGCGATGCTCGCCGTCAGGCCCTGCTGGCCCAGGGCGCCAAGCGCCGGGGTACCCGGCGTCCCGTAAAGGGCGACGATCCGGCGGCCGGGGAACAGGATCTGGCCGCCACCGGGCAGTTGCACGCCTGTCTCGGCAACAGCCACGCGGGCCGCGAGCAGCGAAGCCGAGCCAAAGCCCGCGCCGATGCCGATCACGCGCTGCGGCCTGGCTGCCGCGAGCGCCCGGATGACTGCCTGGTCGGCGCGTGGATCGTAGCCGGGCAGGTCGATGACGCGGGCGCCAGCCGCGTCGGCCGTTGTCGCGGCGGCGATGGCCAGTGCCGATGCCGCCGGCGACGGGTCGGTGTGCACCAGCACCTCGACGTTCCGCATCGGCGCGGCGGCCGTGGTGGCGGGCAGCTCGCTGGCCATGGTGACTAGCCGGACACCTGGAAGATCGGCCGTGAGCTCGGACCGGGACACGCCGACCGCGAGCACCGCGCTGGGATGCAGCGCCCTGATCGCAGCCCGCAGGACCGTGACCTCCGCAGCCAGCTGAGCGGCCGTCGTGCCGGTGCTAGCAGCGGGCATGAGCAGCAGCGGCGCGTGCGCTCGCCGCGCGAGGCCGGCCGCCCTGACGATGTTGGCGTAGCTGCTGGTGCTGGTCACGACGGCGGACGGCGCCACCGCAAGCAGGTCGCGGGCTTCGTCCGCGCTGGCGACAGCCGGCGAGCCGGTCACGACCGTGGCGGGCGTCGCCGGCACGCGGGCCCGGACCGCGGCGCTGGTCGTGGGCCGGACGGACTTGTGCACCGCGAAGAGGCCGACGGTGGCGACAACGGCCGCTGCCACGATGAGAGCGAGCACCATCCAGCCGACCGCTGACGGCGTTCGGAGGCGGCCTGGTGGCCTGTCTAGTACGTGGACGCCTTGCTGCACGATCGCGGTCCTTCTTGCCGAAGACACACCCTGCGCCAGCACCGGCCGACGCGCGCCGGCCGGCGGCGCATCGCGATAATCGCAGATCGGTCCGCCTCACGTCTATCGTCCGCGCTTTTATGCCCGCTATTAACCATCACCCGTGTCACCGCATTTACCCTCCCTCGCCGGAGAATGTCACTGCAGGTCAGACTCGTAGGTCGACCGAGACGGCTTATTCCGGGCGGCTTAGTCGAAGACGCCTTTATCCTGGCGATCTCAATGGCGCCGATCAGCCAGCCTGATGATGATTTACACGAGTTATGCACGGCTGGCCGCGCACGGCCGCGGCGGTCGTCCGGGTAGGTAGTTGCCAACAAGCAACCTTTTCGCTGTAGGCTAGTGCCCTGTGGGCGTGATATCGCGGCGCGAGCCGATCCAGCTTCCGGCAACTGACGGGCAACCCGACAAGTACAAGTGGATTGCCCTGTCCAACACCACGCTGAGCATGACGATGGCCACGATCGACGGCTCCATCGTGATCATCGCGATGCCTGCCATCTTCCGCGGGATCCACCTGAGCCCGCTCGCGCCCGGCAACATCACTTACGTCCTCTGGATGATCATGGGCTACCTGCTGGTGCAGGCCGTGCTCGTGGTCACCCTGGGCCGGCTCGGCGACATGTACGGCCGGGTCAAGATCTACAACCTCGGCTTCGTGGTGTTCACGCTCGCCTCGATCGCGCTTTCGCTCGACCCCCTGACCGGCGGACACGGCGCGCTCTGGCTGATCGGCTGGCGAGTGGGGCAGGCCTTCGGCGGCGCCATGCTGATGGCCAACTCTGCCGCCATCCTGACCGACGCGTTCCCGGCCAACCAGCGCGGAATGGCGCTTGGCATTAACCAGATCGCCGGCATCTCGGGCCAGTTCGTCGGTCTGCTGCTCGGCGGGCTGCTGGCCGCCTGGGACTGGCGCGCGGTGTTCTGGGTCAACGTCCCGATCGGCGTCTGGGGAACCGTCTGGGCCTACCGCAGCCTGCGGGAGATCGCTGTCACCAAGCGCGCGAAGATCGACTGGGCTGGCAACGTCCTGTTCGCGATCGGCGCGACCAGCCTGCTCGCGGCGATCACCTATGGCATCCAGCCCTACGGCGGGCACGCCACCGGCTGGACCAGCCCCCTGGTGGACACCGGGCTGATCGGCGGCGTTGTCTTCCTAGTGGTGTTCGGCATCGTCGAGACCAAGATCGCAGAGCCGATGTTCCGGATGGGACTGTTCAAGATCAGGGCATTTGCTGCCGGGAACGCGGCCAGTCTCATGAGTTCCATGGCCCGCGGCGGACTGCAGTTCATGCTGGTCATCTGGCTGGCTGGCATCTGGCTGCCGCTGCACGGCTACGACTTCACCGTCACTCCCCTGTGGGCAGGCATCTACATGCTGCCGCTGACAGCCGGCTTCCTCATCGCGGGACCGATCTCGGGCTACCTGTCGGATCGGTACGGCTCACGCCTATTCGCGTCGGCCGGCCTGCTGGTGGCCGCCTGCGGATTCACCGGCCTGCTGCTGCTGCCCATCGACTTCCCATATCCGGTCTTCGCCGCGATCATCTTCTGCAACGGGATCGGCTCGGGCCTGTTCGCGTCCCCGAACACCTCCTCGATCATGAGCAGCGTGCCGGCCGAGCACCGCGGGGCGGCGTCCGGCATGCGATCGGTGTTCATGAACTCGGGCATGTCCTTGTCGATCGGGTTCTTCTTCTCGCTGATGATCGCCGGCCTTGCCGCCACGCTGCCCCGCACCCTCAGCAGCGGGCTGCGGGCCCAGGGCGTGCCCGCGGCGGTCGCCACGCACATCGCGAGCCTGCCGCCGGTCAGCACGCTCTTCTCGGCGCTGCTCGGCTACAACCCGGTCAAGAGCCTGCTCACGCCGTCCGGCGTGCTGGCCAAGCTGCCGCCTCACAACGCCGCGGTCCTGACCGGCAAGGAGTTCTTCCCGCACCTGATCTCCGGGCCATTCCACCATGGCCTGGTGATCGTGTTCAGCGCAGCTATCGCGATGTCGGTCATCGGCGCGGTCATCTCGCTGCTGCGCGGCCGGCAGTTCTATTACGACGAGCCGGAGGCAGCGGCGGCCGCTGTGGCCGGCCCGGCCTCGCGGCACCCGGCCGCTGATCCCGCCGCCGGGTAGACTGCTGTCGTGCCACGATATGAGTTCCGCTGCCGCGCCTGCGGCGACACGTTCGAGCTGACCCGCCCGATGAGCGAGTCGGCCGAGCCCGCAGTGTGCCCGCAGGGCCACCCCGACACCGTCAAGCTGCTGTCCACGGTGGCAGTGGGCGGCCGGGCTAGTGGCGCGGCCGCGCCGAGGTCCGGTGGCGGCGGCGGCTGCTGTGGCGGCGCCTGCGGCTGTGGCTAGCCCAGTCGCCAGCCCGAGACCTGATCACGCCGAGAACCGTTCCACCTGGCGCATCTTGTTCGTCGCGTCCAGCGCGGCGACCTTGTAGGACTCAGCGAGCGTCGGGTAGTTGAAGACCGCGTCGACGAGGTAGTCGACCGTGCCGCCGCAGCCCATGACGGCCTGGCCGATGTGCACGAGCTCGGTGGCGCCGGTACCGAAGACGTGCACGCCGAGCAGCGTGCGATCGGCGGGCGACACCAGCAGCTTGAGCACGCCGTAGGAATCCCCGATGATCTGACCGCGGGCCAGCTCGCGGTAACGGGACACGCCCACTTCGAAGGGCACGCAGTCGCGGGTGAGCTGATCCTCGGTTTGGCCGATGAAGCTGATCTCGGGCAGGCTGTAGATGCCGATTGGCTGGAGCGGGCTGACCTCGTGGATCGGCTCGCCGCAGGCGTGATGGGCGGCCAGCCGGCCCTGCTCCATCGACGTGGCGGCGAGGGCCGGGAACCCGATGACATCCCCGACCGCGTAGATCGACGGGACGGCCGTCTGGAAGAACTCGCCGACCTTGATCCGGCCGCGGTCATCAGCCGACAGCCCCGCAGCCTCCAGGTCGAGGTCAGCCGTTTGGCCCTGCCGTCCGGCCGAGTACATGACGGTGTCCGCCGGGATACGCTTCCCGCTCGCGAGCGCCGCCATGGCGCCGTCCGGCCGCCGCTCGACGGCTATGACCGTCTCGCCGAAGCGGAATGTCACTGCCAGGTCCCGCAGGTGGTACTTCAGCGCCTCGACCACCTCGAGGTCGCAGAATTCCAGCATCCGGTCGCGCTGCTCGACCACCGTCACCTTGGTCCCGAGCGCGGCGAACATCGAGGCATACTCGATCCCGATCACCCCGGCGCCGGCCACGATCATCGACCGCGGCACCCGGTCCAGGTGCAGGATGCCGTCGGAGTCGATGATCGTCCGGTCGTCGAATTCGACGCTGTCTGGCCGGGCCGGCCGGGTGCCCGTGGCGATGATGATCTTCTCGGCGCTCACCTCGCGGCTGCGCCTCGAGCCGTTGGCGACCTCGACGACCGTGGGCCCGGTGAAGCGCGCGGTGCCGGTTAGCACCGTTACCCGGTTGCGGTTCAGCTGGTTGCGGACCACGTCGTTTTCCCGGCTGACGACGTGCCGGGTGCGGGCGGTGAGGTCCCCGATCGTGATGTCTTCCTTGACCCGGTAGCTCTGCCCGTACATCTCTCGCTGGTCGAGACCGGTCAGGTACATCACGGTCTCGCGCAGGGTCTTCGATGGGATCGTGCCGGTGTTGAGGCACACTCCGCCTAGCATGTCCGGCCGCTCGACGATCGCGACCCGGCGTTCGAGCTTGGCCGCCGCGATGGCTGCCTTCTGACCGCCCGGGCCCGAGCCGATGACCAGCACGTCGAAGTCGTACACAGCGTCCAGTGTGACGACGCGAGAGGCGGTGCGGAAGGCCTCCCGGCCGACGGGCTCTAAGCTGGGCTGACGCCGACGCCGGAGGACCCCGGATGCAGCAGCCTGGTCGTGATCAGTTCATTGCCGAGATCGTGGCCAGCGCTGCGCGGCTCGCGGACATCGCCCGCGAAAATGACCCGGACCTGCCGGTGCCTACCTGCCCTGACTGGAATCTGCGCCAGCTTGCCACCCACGTGGGCAGGGTGCACCGGTGGGCAGCCGAGATTGTCAGCACCAGGGCGGCCGAGCGGATCCCGTTCGACTCCGCGCCGGACGGCACGTATCCGGCTGGCCAGGCTGAGCGAGCCGCCTGGCTCAACGCGGGCGCGGACCGGGTCATCGCCGCGATCATGGCGGCTGGTGACGAGCCCGTCTGGGCGTTCGGCCGGCTGGCGCCCGCGAGCTTCTGGGCGCGACGGCAGTCGCACGAGACGATGGTGCACCGAGCGGACGCTGAGCTGGCTGTCGGTACTGATGTTGTGCTGGATGCCGGGCTTGCGGCCGACGGCATCGATGAGTGGCTCGCCTCCGTCACTGACCCGCGGTACCGGCAGCGGGGCGACGGATCCGGGGCGCTGCCCGTCGGCGCGGCGCTAGCCGTGCGTGCGACCGGTGCCGGGCCAGCCGGCGAATGGCTGATCAGCAGCACTGCGGCGGGCTTGCGGGTGCAGCGAGACGCTGCTCGTCAGCTTGAGGCTGGTGGCCAGCATGGCGCTAGGTCCGCCGACATCAGCGTGTCGGGTCCGGCTGACCGGTTGCTGCTTGTGCTGGTGCGCAGGCGGCCATCCGACGATCCGGCCATCACGGTGACCGGCGACGGCGCGCTGCTCATCCGCTGGCTCGCAGGTACGCCGTTTTGATCATGACGGATCTCTGCCCGCCCGGCGGTCTTGACTCGGCCGGGCCACCTTGACCCGTCCGCGTGATCGCGCTGATGCTGGAGTGCGACGGAAGCGGGCGGAACATGTTCGAGCGGTTCACTGACAAGGCGAGACACACGGTCGTGCTGGCGCAGGAAGAGGCCAGGGCGCTCAGGCATGATCACATCGGCACCGAGCATCTGCTGCTGGGGCTGCTCCGGGAGAGCGACGGCGCGGGGGCGAGCGCGCTGACGTCACTCGGCATCGGCCTGGCGGCCGCGCGCGACCGGGTCGCGGCTGCTGGCCAGCAGGCCCAGGGCAGCTCGGCGCCTGGCCAGCTGGCATCGGGTCACATCCCCTTCACCCCGCAGGCCAAGCGGACGCTTGAACTGGCGCTGCGAGAAGCGCTACAACTCGGGCACGACTACATCGGCACGGGGCACATCCTGCTGGGCCTGGTCCGCGACCCGGCCAGCCGCGGCGCTGCCATCCTGGTCGAGCTCGGCGCGGACGAGGCCGCGGTCCGGGCGCGGGTTATCGAGCTGCGGCCCGCCACCAAGCCCCGCGCCACGTCGGCGCGTCCCCGGCTCGGTACAGATAGCACTCGCTGGATCGACTCGCTGGTGTCGCGCCTGGCGGCCGTCGAGCGGTTCGCCGGCATGACGCCGGACACGGCAGACCTGGATGACCAGCTGGCCCGGCTACGGCGAGCGAAGGAATCGGCGATCGATGCGAAGGACTTCCAGCTCGCCGAGACCCTGAGCGACGCCGAGACCGCTCTGCTCGTCGACCGAGACCGGCGGGCATCGCAGTGGACTGAGCGCCCGTCGCTGACCGCTCAGGTCGCACAGCTGCGCGCGGATATCGAGCGCCTGCGGGCGGTCATGCGCGAGCATGGGCTCGACGTGGATGAGGTGGACTAGCGACCGTCGGGGTCACGCCCGCGACGATTCTCGGCAGACTGCCTCGGCAGGGCACCGTCAGAGCCAGCTGACCCTTGCGCTGCTGAGGCCATCGCCGTCCGGCGCCGTGCCGAGCTCGCCGGCCTGCACCTGATCGAGCATGCTCGTCACCGCGCGCTGCACCTCGGGCACGGCGCCGCGCAGGCAGCGGGCATCAGCGGCGAGCGCGGCGTCGACTTCGATGCCTGCCCGCGTCAGGAGCCCCTCGAGGTCGGACAGCATGGTGCCGACGAACCCGACGGGGTCACTAGAGAGGTCACGGTCAAACACGCGCCTGCCGGGCTCCCAGTCGCGCATGTTCGGATGGTGGTGCGCCCGGTCCAGGCTGCCGGGTACACCGTCAGTACTTCCTAGCAGATCCGCGCGCCAGATCGGCTCGGCGATGCTGATCGGGCGAGCTGAGTAGATGGAGCCGGTGAGCCTGCCAGCCTCCAGCATGCGGACCTCGACCCTGACGCCGTGCTCAGGGCTCTCCTGACCCTTGATCGGCGCGGGGTCGATGAAGTAGATGTCGCCCACGACGACGCCGATCCGGTTGAATCCGAAGAGCTGAAGCATGGCACCATCATCGCCCGAGACCGGTATGCCCGGCCAGCGGACGTCAGCGTGGATCTGGCCGGTCGACGTTCCAGTGCCGGACGACCGAGGTCAGCCAGGGACCGTCATCGGAGCTGCGCTGGAGCATCATCCGGCTCATCGCCCGCTGGCCGCCCTGCTGGTCGCCGTACAGCAGGTCGATGGTGAGCACTTCGTTCGACTTGACGGCCGCCACCGCCTCGTCGTACTGGGGGTCGGCGGTATCACGGAACGCCCCCTGCCAGAAGCCGATGTCGCCCGGCGCGATGAGGATGTCGCGGCCCTGGTGCCGGAAGCTGTCCGGATCCGGCCGCGTCGGGTTGAGGTCGCGGCCTGGCCGGAATAGCCAGCCGTGCAGCACCCCGATGCCCGGGCCAGCGTTGCGGACGGAGATCGCCAGGTACACCACCTCGCCGTCCACCTCCGCATGACCCCGGCCACCCTGCAGCATGACGGGCTTGCCTTCCTGGAAGAAGATCTTCTGCGGGGGGTCATCGAGGCGCGAGGGGACCAGCAGCGGGCGCAGGCCCACCATCAGCGCGCGCTCGGCGATGCGTGCCGACCGGTTCGAGGACCGGACGGACGCGAACGTGGCGATGGCGAGCACCAGGGTGCCGGCGCCGGTTGCTAGTGAGGCCACATCGGCCAGGTTCGCCACCGCGGCCTCCCTTCGAACTACCAGTAGCTTCCTCGGTCCGGCTCATCGTCACGATCTTGCCCGACGTTATCGGAGCCGACCTAGGCGGGGCGGCGAGCCGCTGAGCTAGTACCTGCGCCGAGGTCCCGCTGGTAGCCTAAGTAAACGCTTCATTAACGCTGAATGTCTGTTTACTCTTAATCAGCACAAATCCGTGCTTTATGGCTTAACGAGGTTCCGTAGTGCTCACTGGCTCGCGCGAGTTCGTGCTCCACGACGGCGCGGGCGCCGGACCGGACGTCCTGCACGCGGTGGCGGGCACGGTCAGCGACAGCATTGCCTGGGCCAACGGCGGACCGGTCACAACCCGCCGCCGTACCTGGCTCGATACCTTCGACTGGCGGCTTTACCGGGCCGGGCTGACGCTTGAGCAGGTGACGGCGCGGGGCCGGGTCGAGCTCACCCTGACTGGGCGCGATGGCGAGGTGCTGGCGTCAGAGCCGCTGCCCGCGGATCGCAAAGTCAGCTGGCCTAGCCTGGTCGCGGCGCTGCCGCCTGGCCCGCTCCGCGAGCTGCTCGAGCCCGTCGCCGGTATTCGCGCCCTGTCCCCCGTCGCCCGTGCTGGCAGCAGGGTGGCCGAGCTGCGGGCGGTCAATGACGATGCCAAGACGATCGCCAGGCTTGCCGTCGACCGGATGTCGGTGACGTTCCCGGCGCGCGGCGTCGCGCCGGCGCGGCTGACGCTCTCGCCGGTCCGCGGATACCAGAGCCAGGCTGACAAGGCCGCTCGCTTGCTCGCCGGCGTGCCGGGCGTCAGTGCCGGCCGTGCCTCGGCCCTGGACACCGCCCTCGCCGCGGCGGGCTGCCGCCCCGGCGAGCTCGCGGGCAAGGCCGCCGCCATCTCGCTGAGCCCGGCGATGCCAGCCGCGACCGCGATGGCAGCGACCCTCGCGGCGCTGCTCGACTCCCTCGAGGCGAACGTTCCCGGCACCGTCCGGGATATCGATACCGAGTTCCTGCATGACCTGCGCATCGCGGTCCGGTGGACTAGGTCGGCGCTGAAGCTCTGCCGAAGCGCGCTGCCCGACGGGCTGGCCGCCAGGTTCGAGCCGGAGTTCCGCTGGCTAGGTGACCTGACGACGCCGACCA
The DNA here is from genome assembly GCA_035483035.1 of Streptosporangiaceae bacterium. GTDB lineage: Bacteria > Actinomycetota > Actinomycetes > Streptosporangiales > Streptosporangiaceae > JAJYUU01. Next base: position 12,755 of record DATHQE010000313.1, read on the forward strand.
GGGACCTGGACGTCTACCTGCTCGGCTTCGACGGGATGGCGGCTGCGCTGATCGGTGCCACCGAGCTCGAGCTGGCCCCGTTCCGTGCCTATCTGCTCAAGTCGCGCGCCGGCGCCTATCGCCAGCTCACCAGGGGCCTGCGGTCGGCGCGGTTCGTGCGGCTGACGGCAGACTGGCGCGCTGCGCTGGCCGGCGTTCGCGCGGCTCGCAGGCGTCCTACAGTCGCGCAGCTCGCCGATGCCAGAATCGCCGCGGCACACCGCAAGGCGCTGCGCGCTGGTCAGCTGATCACGCCGTCGTCCCCTGCGCAGAGCCTGCACGACTTGCGCAAGCGCTGCAAGGAACTGCGCTACCTCGTTGAGATGTTCGGGTCGTTGCACGACCCGGCACAGCGATGGCAGGCCGTCAGGGAGCTCAAGGCGCTGCAGGACACTCTTGGTGAATTCCAGGACGCCGAGGTGCAGCGAGACGAGATCCGCGCCTTCGCCGGGCAGATGCTCGCCGATCGCAGCGCACCCGCCGAGACCCTGCTGGCCATGGGCGAGATCGCGGCCGGGCTGGCGATCCGCCAGCGCGACGCACGCGCCAGGTTCGACGGCAGGTTCGCCGACTTCGCCAGTCCGGCGAGCCAGGCCCGCTTGTCCGAGCTCGCCCGGACGTCGGCCTCGTGAAGATCTTCGCTACGTACAACATCAAAGGCGGCGTCGGCAAGACGGCCACCGCAGTGAACCTGAGCTACCTCGCGGCCATGGACGGCTACCGGGTGCTGCTGTGGGACCTGGATCCACAGGGGGCCGCAAGCTACCTGTTCCGGATCAAGCCGCGGGTCAAGGGCGGCGGCAAGGCCCTGATCCAGGGCCGCCGCTCGATGGACGACGCGATCAAGGGCACTGACTTTAGCGGCCTCGACTTGATCCCGGCCGACTTCACCTACCGCAACCTCGATCTGATGCTGGACTCGGCCAAGCAGCCGGCCCGGCGCCTCGCCGGGCTGCTGGCGCCGCTGCGGAAGGACTACGACGTCGTCTTCCTGGATTGCCCGCCAAGCATCTCGCTGCTGTCAGAGAGCGTGCTGCACGCGGCGGACCTCCTGCTCGTGCCGCTGATCCCGACGACGCTGTCGGTCCGGACGCTAGATCAGCTCACCGACTTCGTGAGCGGATTCAACGGACACAAGCCAGACATCCTCGCCTTCTTCTCGATGCTCGACAGGCGCAAACGGCTGCATAAGCAGATCGCCGCCGAGCTGCCAGCGGGGCGCACCGACTTCGCCGGGGCGGTGATCCCAGCGGTGTCGGTGATCGAGCAGATGTCGCTGCACCGGGCGCCGGTGACCGCGTTCGCGACTCGCAGCCAAGCTGCCGCGCAGTACCGCGACCTCTGGCAGGAGGCGCGTGACAGGGCTGGCCTCACTGCTGAGTGAGGGCGGCTACGGGATAAGGACGATCTTCCCCCGGACGTGGCCGCGGGCGAGAAGCCGGTACGCGTCCCTGACGTCTTCGAGCGGGAACGTGGCCGCGATTGGCACCTCGAGCTGGCCGACCGCGATGAGGCCGGCGAGCTGGGCGAGGGTCCCCGCGCTCGCCCCGGCGGCGTTGCCGTCAGCCTTCACCCCGTACTCCGCGACCGCGCCGAAGTTCGCGATCGTGTCGATCCGCTCCGGGCTGACGCCCAGCTCCATCGCGAGCTGCACGTAGTCGCCTCCCTGGGTATCGATAAAGGCGTCGATCTTCGGCGCAGCCTGGCGGATCCGGTCGGCGACACCGTCGCCGTAGGCGACCTGGATGACGTCGTGCGCGGCTAGCCAGTCGTGGTTGGCCTGACTGGCCAGCCCGATGACCGTCGCACCAGCGAGCGTGGCCAGCTGGACGGCGATCGACCCGACGCCGCCGGCGGCGCCCGCTACCACGACCGCGTCACCCCGGCCGGGTGCGACCGCTCGGACCGCCGCGTATGCCGTTGCGCCCGCGACGCATAGCCCGCCCGCGACCTCCCACGGCACCGCGTCCGGCTTCGGCGCCAGGTGCGCGGCTTCAACCAGCACGTACTCAGCCTGGCTCGCCCGGTTATCGGTGTAGCCAATGACGTTCTCGCCGAGCGTGAGGCCGACCGAGCCCGTCCCCAGGGCGGCCACGACACCGGCCAGGTCACTGCCCTGGCCGGACGGGAACGTAGCGGGCCATCGCTCGTGCATGATGCCGTCGCGTATCTTCGCCTCGCCAGGGTTGATGCCAGCCGCCCTGACCTGCACCAGTACCTGCCCGGGCCCCGGCGCCGGCGTCGGCACGTCCACCACGTTCAGGACGTCGACCGCGCCGTACTGCTCGAACCGCACTGCCTTCATCGCGGATGCACTGCCTTCATCGCCGATGCTCCGTCTTCATCGCGGATGCTCCGCCTTCATCGCGGATACTCCGGCTTCATCACTGAACCACCGTCTCCCGCTTTGCCCACTCCCCGGACGGCTCAACCGACCGGTGCGGCTCGTCATACCGCGAGACGGCCTCCGGCGTGCGGTGCGGCGCGCGGACGTGGAACGCTGGACCACGGCGGCATAGGACTGCGCTGCTACTGGACAGCGCCGGTATCGAACCCGCCATAGTGGACTACGGACGTGGGCGGCGCGGCGCCGCGCCTGAGGGAGGCCAGATGCATGTTGTCGGCATGGTGCTGCACCCGCGGCGCGACTCGGCCGAGGCCGTCGCGGCCGTGCTGGACTGGGCCACCCGCCGCAACATCCAGGTCATTGGCATCGACTCCGAGATCCAGCGGCTTAACTGCGCCGCGCAAGGCGTCACCGACGTCGAGCTCGGGCGCCGCTCGGATCTGCTGGTCAGCCTCGGCGGCGACGGCACGATGCTGCGGGCCATGCGCCTGGCCGACCGTCAGCGCGCGCCGGTGCTCGGCGTGAATCTCGGTAAGCTCGGCTTCCTGGCCGAGGTCGACGTGCCCGACCTGCCGGACGCGCTATCGGCCGTGGACGCACGCGAGTTCACTGTCGAGCCCCGGCTGGCCGTCGATGCGATCGTCGGTGACCGGGTCTTCACCGCGTTCAACGACGTAGCGGTTGTCCGTTTTCCCGGCCAGCAGACCGCGCGGGTAGCGGTGCGGGCAAGCGGCCACCCGTTCGTCAGCTACGCCGCTGACGCCATCGTCGTCGCCACGCCGGCTGGCTCCACTGCCTACAGCTTCTCCGCCGGCGGCCCGATCGTCAGCCCGGCGGTCGAGGCCCTGCTCGTCACGCCGGCGTCGCCGCACTCCGCCTACAACCGCGGTTTGGTGCTGTCGCTAGGCGACAGCCTCGCCCTGGAGGTACTGCCCGACAGCGGCACGCTCGCCGTAGAGGTCGACGGGCAGCTAGCCGCCGAGGTGGGCCCTGGCGACCAGATCGAGCTGCAGCCGCGTCCCGGCGCCGCGCACGTGGTCAGGCTCGGGCACACCACGTTCTATGAGCGCGCTCGGCGCAAGCTCCGGCTCGCCGACTCGGCTGAGATCCCCATTGACTGACTGCGCATCTGACTGGCTCATGACTAACTGGGCACGTGGCTGAGGGGGCACGCCGGCGGCCAGGGCGGGCCGCCCCTGCCGTCCGCCGGCTCGGCGAGCCGGACGCCGTCGAGCTGCTGGCTGACCCTGACCGGCCGCGGGCCTGGACGCTGCTGGTGGGCAGCACGCCGCAGTCCTACGTGGATCTCGACGATCCGCGCTATCTCGACTTCGAGTACATGCAGCGGCTCGGGCACGTGATCGACCTCGCCGCGCCCGAAGGCGCGCCGCTGCGGGTGCTGCACCTGGGCGGCGGCGCGCTGAGCCTGGCCCGGTACGTGGCGGCCACCCGGCCAGGGTCCAGCCAGCTTGCCGTCGACTCGGACGCGGCCGTCGTTGACCTGGTGCGCGAGCGGCTGCCGCTGCGCCAGCCACCGCGGCGCAGCGCGTCGGCGGGCGCCAGGGCGGGCACCGGCGTCAGGGCCGGACGGGTGACGGTACGGGTCGGTGATGCGCGCGCGGTCCTGTCGTCGCTGCGCGCCGGCTCTTATGACGTGGTGATCGCCGACGTGTTCGCCGGGGCCCGCACGCCCGCGCACCTGACGTCGGTGGAGTTCGCTACCGCGGTGCGCGCCGTGCTGACACCGAGCGGGATATTCGCCGTCAACATCGGCGACGGCCCGCCGCTGGCGCACGCGCGGGCCAGAGCGGCGTCGGGTCGCGCGGTGTTCGCCGATATCTGCCTGATGGCGGACGCGCCGGTGCTGCGCGGCCGCCGCTTCGGCAACCTGGTGCTGGCCGGATCCGACGGCGAGCTGCCGGTCGAGGGCCTGACCAGGCGCGTGGCCGCCGATCCCTTTCCGGCGCGGCTGCTGCACGGCAGCGACCTCGACAAATTCATCGCCGGCGTCAGGCCGATCACCGACGCCACTGCGGAGCATTCGCCGCAGCCGCCGCCGGAAGCGTTCGCGCCGTCGTAGCCGGCCCCGCTGGCCGGTGCAGCGCTAGCCGAGCTCGCGCAAGAAGGCGACCATCGCGTCGTTGACCTCGGCTGGCCGCTCCTGCTGTGTCCAGTGCCCGCAACCGGGCAAGATCACTGACCTGGTCAGGTTCGGCAGGACGTCGCTAAGCCCGTCGGCCTTAACGAAGCTGAGCACCGGATCGCGATCACCGGCCACGAATAGCGCGGGGACCTCGATGGGCGCGTGCTGCCAGGCGCTGGTGAGCTCCCAGTTGCGGTCCATGTTCCGGTACCAGTTCAGCGGTCCGGTGAAGCCGGACACCGCGTACTGCCGCACGTAGCTGTCGATGTCCTGCTGAGTGAGCCAGGCCGGCAGCTCGGCGGGCTCCGCCGCGGCGTCCAGGAAGCCGCCGCCAGCCGGGATCAGCGTCATCGGCGGTCCTTCGCCGGCCAGGCTGGTCAGCACCTTGCGGAACGTCGCCTGCGGATCCGCGCTCAGCTCCGCATCTGCGACACCCGGCTGCTGGAAGTAGACCATGTAGAAGCTCTCGCCGAGAGCCTCGCGCAGGGTCGCGATCGGTGCTGCGCTCCCGCGCGGCCGGTACGGCACGCTCAGCCCGATGACACCGCGTATCCGGTCCGGGCGGAACAGGGCCGTGTGCCAGGCAACGGGCGCACCCCAGTCGTGTCCGGCGACCACCGCCTGCGCCGCGCCAAGGGCGTCCATCAGCGCGATCACGTCCCCGGTCAGGTGCATGATCGTGTACTCGCCGACATGAGCGGTGTGGCCAGGCGCGCCAGGCGGGCCGGTCTCGCAGTAGCCGCGCTGGTCGGGCGCCACCGCGTGAAACCCGGCCGCGGCGAGCGCCGTCAGCTGATGCCGCCAGGAGTACCAGCTCTCCGGGAAGCCGTGCAGCAGGATCACTAGCGGGCCCTGGCCGGCCTCGGCGATGTGCATGCTCAGCCCGCCCGCCTGGACGTGGCGATGGATCACTTGGGGAACATCGGCAGCCGGCAGCGTCATGGCCGGAGGATAACCGGGAACGCCCCGGCCGCGCGATACATGGCCGCCATACCAGTCTTTCTGGCCGATTGGGTACGCAAGTGGCCGTAGTTGGGAGCATCCTGTAGGTCAGGAAAGCTGTCCGCACCAGATTCTGCCGGCCAGTGCGACTTCGCCCAGAGGGGGGCCAATGAGCCGCAGGCTGCTTCGGCTGGAGATTCCGGTCTTCCCCGAGCGGCTGATGTTCCGGGTCCATGACCCGGTCGCAGAGGTCGACGCGCCGGGCGCTCCGGTCGCTCCGCTCGACTCGCTCATCAGCACCAGTCGCGATCAGCTCGTCGTCTCCTGCGCGCAGGAGCACCTTGGCGTGCAGCTAACCGTCGAGGAATGGGACGACGCGCCGCCGCCCTTCAGCGACGGCTATGAGGACGAGGCCAAGTGCGTGCTCTACCTGCGCGGCCAGCTCAGCGTCGACATGGGGCCCGCGGGCCGGGCGGTGGAAGCGCTCCGGCTGTCTGGTGGTGTCGGCGACTACGGCGTGCGCATCTACACCAGGAACCGCGCCGCGGCCGTGCAGAGCTACAACGAGCTCTACCAGCAGTTCCCCGACCCGCTGAGCGACGACTTCCAGCAGGCGCGCAAGCAGCTCGAGGGGATGGAGCAGTACCTGCTTCAGCTCTGGCGCGAGTCCTGACGCGGGCTGGCCGCGCTAGCGGTTAGCGCTCGACTGAGCGCCAATTGCCTTCGCGCCTGGTGTCTTCGGGCCAGCCGATGGCGTCGTCCGAGGGGGCGAGCCGTGGTGGCTGGCGTAGGGACTGAGGACGAACATCATGATGGCGACAGCGGCGATGAGCGCGAGCGCGAGCAGGCCGCTGATGGTCTTGGCCCGCTGCGAGGAGAAGACGCCCGGTAGGCGCTGCTCGCCGAACGCGTTCAGCCGCGAGGCAAGCCGCGGATCGGCCGCGGCGAGCGCCCGCTCCATCTCGTCGAGCATGCGCTGCTCTTCCATCGACAACGCCACAGCGCCACCTCCGGCCGGACACCAGTGCTGCAGGGACGGTCACCTGAAGCGACCGTATCTCACGATTCTTTACCAGGCCTTTGCGCCCGGCAAGAGGAAAGTCACGAGGTGCCGGCAGACAGTGGGCGCAAACGGGCCAGAAGCCGCACTCCCGTCCGGCCACGGCGCGCCTGCCCTGGCCAGCACCGACACAACCTCGAAACTGTATTTGAGTAAATCGAATATGTATTCTATAGTCAGTCGTCATGCGCTGGGATTCACTACGACTCACGGGCGACGGGAGCACAGCTGGCGGGAGCACAGCTGACGGGAGCACAGCTGACGGGAGCACAGCCGACGGCGGCCAGCAGGAGCTGTTCAGCCGGGCCGCGGTGGTCACCCGCACCTTCGACACGCCCGGCTTTCGCGGCATCACCTTCCACGAGATCCACGCGCGCAGCCTGATCAGCCGGGTCCCGGAGGCGTCCCGGGTCCCATTCCGCTGGACGATCAATCCCTATCGCGGCTGCAGCCACGCCTGCGTGTACTGCTTCGCCCGCAACACGCACACTTACCTCGACCTAGACGCTGGGCATGACTTCGACTCGCAGATCGTGGTCAAGGTCAACGCGCCAGACCTGCTGCGCCGCGAGCTGAGGGCGCGCCGGTGGGCCGGTGAGCACATCGCGATGGGCACGAACGTCGACTGCTACCAGCGCGCCGAGGGCAAGTACCAGCTCATGCCGGGCATCATCACCGCGCTGACGGAGGCGGCCAACCCCTTCTCCATCCTCACCAAGGGGACTCTGGTGCTGCGTGACCTTGACCTGCTGACGCGAGCCGCTGACGTCACAGACGTGGGCATGAACGTGTCGGTCGGCATTGTCGATAAATCGCTATCTCGATCTATCGAGCCAGGCGCGCCCGGTCCGGAGCGGCGGCTGGCGGTCTGTGCCGCCCTGAGCGAGCGTGGCCTGCGCTGCGGCGTGCTGATGGGACCGGTGGTCCCGTTCCTGTCGGACTCCCCCGAGCAGCTCGAGGCGGCCGTCCGCAAGATCGCCAGCGCGGGTGCGGTCCACGTCAGCCCGATCGTCTTGCACCTGCGGACCGGCGCCAGGGAGTGGTTCTTGCGCTGGCTGTCCCGCGAGCACCCGGAGCTGATCGATGCCTACCGCGAGCTGTACGGGGACCGCGCCTACGCACCCGCTAGCTACCAGCGCCAGATCTCCGATCAGGTGACCGCGCTCGCACGTAAACACGGCGTGGGCCGGGCGACGCCCGCCGGGGCTCGTCGCGTGACCGCGCCCACCGCATCGGCGACCGCCCCACTGGATGACACCCCGTCAGGCCCGCCAGATGCTTTCCCGTCAGATGGCGTGCAGCTGTCACTGATCTGAGGTCGAGCCCGCCACTGGCAGGCCCGCTGCGCGCCACGCGCGGAAGCCGCCGTCCAGGTCGGTCGCGCGCCAGACTCCCAGGTCCTGGAGCGAGGCAGCGGCCAGGCTCGAGGTGTAGCCCTCCGAGCAGAAGACGATGACGTGCAGGTCGTAGCTGGCGCCGGCCAGCCGGGCCGCCGACGCCGGGTCGAATCGCCACTCCAGGACGTTGCGCTCCACGATCATCGCGCCGGGGATCTCACCCTCGGCCAGGCGCTGTGCCGCCGGCCTGATGTCCACGAGCACGGCGCCGTGAGCGACCGCCTGCTGCGCCTGGAGGGGGCGCAGCCGCGTCAGGCGGCTACGGGCAGCCGCCAGGACCTCGTCGATCGTGAGCGCAACGAGTGGCCGGGTCACCAGTCGAGCTCCGCCCGCTCGGTGCGCATGAGCGCGAGCCCGGTACTGGTCATCTCGTAGCGGCGCATCGCCGACAGCGGTGGTGAATACGCGTGCACACTCACGGCCGGAGCGGCCGCGACGTTGCCGACGTCGTGCAGATGCCGTCCGCCGAAGCTGGTCACCGAGCCCGCCGCGACGGTGCGGTGCCGGATCCGGCTGCCGCCCGGCGCAGCCAGGGTCTCGCGCAGTTCGCCCTGCCCGACCGCGAACGCACCGGACGCGTTGCCGTGATCGTGGAAGCCGGTGCGCTGGCCCGGCAGCCACGTCAGCAGCCAGATCTCGTAGTCCGCGGTGAGCGCCAGCCGGTGAAACCAGCGCCTGTCAGGCGTGAACCGGACGATCGGCCGCCAGGCGCCGCCCTGCCGGGCCGTCGCACGCACCAGCCGGCCGAGCTCTGCCGGGCTGAGGGTGCGGCCCGCACCGGTCTCACGGCCAGGCGCACCTGGCCGATCAGTAACCAGGAACGGGGTCGGGATCGGCGTGACCTGCTGCACACCTGGCGCAGACTGCATCCTATGAATCCAATCGACTTAATCGGGTTAAGCGCCACGGTAGCACGCGAGCGTCATTGCGCAGGCCGCAGGCGTCTACTCTGGACCGAGGCCAGCGGCGGATGGACTGCAGAGGAGGAGCGCGTGCCGGGCGGGGAGGCGCGACTGGGCAGTAAGGCGGCTGCCCGGCAGCACCAGCACTCGGGTCCGGGCGCAGCCGACCTCGCTGCGGTCGCCGTCGGTGGCGGTATCGGCAGTGTCGCGAGGTACCTGCTCTCCGCGGCGTTCCCGGCCGGTCACGGATTTCCCTGGGCTGTCTTCGCCATCAACGTGTCCGGCTCCTTCTGCCTCGGCCTGCTACTGATCTACCTGCTGGAGGTATGGCCGCCGCGACGGTTCCTGCGGCCCTTCCTGGCGATCGGGCTGATCGGCGGGTACACGACGTTCTCCACCTATGCCGGCGGCGTGCTCACGCTGCTGCTGGGGCACGCGCCGGCCCTCGCGGTCGCTTACGCGCTGAGCAGCATCGCTGCGGCCCTGGTCGCCGTATGGTGTGGGATGCGAGCGGCCAGGGCCGCGGCTAGCCTGCCGGCGCGCATCCGGGACCGGCCCAGCGGAGGTGGCGAATGAGGCTTCAAGGCGCCGCCCGGCGGATCACCATCTTCATTGGGGAGTCGGACCGCTACCACCACAAGCCGCTCTACGCCGAGATCGTGCACCGGGCGCACGAGCGTGGCCTGGCCGGCGCGAGCGTGTTCCGCGGCATCGAGGGATTCGGCGCCGCCTCCCGGATCCACACCAGCAGGCTGTTGTCGCTCAGCGAGGACCTGCCGCTCGCCATCATCATCGTGGACACCGCAGACCGGACAGACGCCTTCCTCGAAGAGGTGGCCGACCTGGTCAGCGGCGGCCTGATCATCGTCGAGGACGTGTACGTGCACACCTACGCGGGCGGCAACGCGCAGTGATCGTGCTCGCAGTGCTGGCAGGCGGCATGCTCGGCGCACCCGCCCGGTACCTCGCCGACCGCGCCGTCCAGGCCCGGCATGACAGCGTCTTCCCGTGGGGCACGTTCGCTGTCAACATCACCGGATCGGCTGTGCTCGGCTTCCTGCTCGGCGCGCAGGCGCACCTCGGCCTGCCGTCGGCAGCGTTCGCGCTGCTCGGCACCGGCTTCTGCGGCGGGCTGACGACGTTCTCGACGTTTGGTTACGAGACGCTGCGCCTGCTTGAAGACGGCGCTATCGGCGAGGCCGGCCTCAACGTGCTGGGCAGCCTGGCCGTTGCCGTGGTGGTGGCCTGGCTCGGCTTCCGGCTGGCGGTCGCCCTGTTAACCGGTCGCCGAGTTATCGGGTCGGCCCGCTAGCCCGCCGCAGTGAGATCCCCCGACCGTCCCCGTGACCCGGCCCTGGTCCCCTCGGTCGGTGCGGCCGACCCGCGCACGTAGAGTGGATTGCCGTGGGAGCAGCGCATACCAGCCAGGAACGTCGCCTGCCGGAGGGCCTGACTGTCAGCACAGTCAGCGTGGCCGATCCCGGAGATCTCCTGTCTGGGCTGCCCAGCCAGGTCGTGTCGGCCTGGATCCATCAGGGCGACGGTCTGGTGGGCTGGGGCGAGGCCGCTAGGCTGACGATTCCCGCCGGGGAGGACCGGTTCGCGGCCGGCGAGAAGTGGCTGACCGAGCTCTTCGACGCGGCGAGCGTCACCGACGAGGTGGGCGTGCCCGGCACCGGCCCGGTCGCGTTCGGCAGCTTCACCTTCGACCCGGCCTCCGAAGGTTCCGTCCTCATCGTCCCGGCGCTGATCACTGGCCGCAGGTCCGGCGTGACCTGGCAGACGACCATCACGGCGGACGGTGCTGCGCCCGAGCCCTGGCGCACCAGGCTCGCCGCCAGCCCGGCCGAGCTGCGCTGGAGCGACGGCAGCCTGACGGCGCCGCAGTGGGAGCAGGTCGTCGCGGCGGCGGTGGCCCGGATCAGGGCCGGCGAGCTGCACAAGGTCGTGCTAGCCCGCGACTTGCAGGCGTACGCATCCGCCGACATCGATGTGCGCGTGCTGCTGTCGAGGCTGGCGGCGCGGTCCCCCGGCTGCTATACGTTCGCCTGCGCCGGCCTCGTCGGCGCGACGCCGGAGCTACTGATCCAGCGCGAGGGCAGGGACGTCAGGTCGCTCGTCCTCGCGGGCACCATGGCACGCGGCGGCAGCCAGGCCGACGACGAGGCACTCAGCGCGGCGCTGCTTGGCTCGGCCAAGAACGCCGAGGAGCACCGGTACTCGGTCGAGTCGGTACACGACCTGCTGGCTCCGTTGTGCATGGAGCTGGCGGTCGATCCCGAGCCTTACCTACTCCAGATGGCCGACTACCAGCACCTGGCGACGTCGGTGTCGGGCGTGCTGGCCAAGGACGCGTCGGCGCTGGCGCTGGCGGCGTCGCTGCATCCCACGGCCGCGATCTGCGGCACGCCGACCGAGGCCGCGCTGGAGCTCATCAGGGAGCTGGAGTGCATGGACCGCGGCCGCTACTCGGGTCCGGTGGGCTGGGTCGACGCGCGCGGGAACGGCGAATGGGGCATCGCACTGCGCTGCGGCGAGATCGATCGCAGCCGGGCCAGGCTATTCGCCGGCTGCGGGATTGTGGCCGGTTCGCAGCCCGAGGCCGAGCTCGCGGAGACAGAGACCAAGTTCCGGCCGATGCGCCGGGCGCTCGAGGGCTGACCGGGCTGACCGGCCGGCGGCTGAACTACGCTGCATTCGTGCCGGTCACCAGTGCTCAGACGATGGGTTGGCTTCGCGCGGCTGTGGGAGTTGCCCTCATCGTGGCGCCTGAGGTCCCGCTGCGGCTGCCAGGGCGGGAGGATCCGACCGCGGCCAGCGTGCTGCTGATGCGCACTATCGGCATCAGGGACCTCGTCCTTGGCCTGGGCACCGCTACCGCGGCACGGTCTGCTGCCGAGAGCGACATCCGCCGCTGGATCGCGGCGACTGGGGCAAGCGACGCGCTGGACGCCGCAGCCAGCCTCGCGAGCTTCCGCTCGATCGGGAAGCGGGACGCCGTCGGCGCAGCGCTACTGGCGCTCGGGTTTGCGGCGGGCGACCTGGTGGCATGGCGGTCGGCGCGGACCGCCGCGACGGCTGCCCGCCTGCCTGGTCAGTAGTGGATGGCGCCGCGCGCGCCACCGCCAGCCGCGATCGCGTCACCGTTGATCGCCACACTGCGCGGCGAGGCGAGGAACGCCACGATGTCGGCGATCTCGGCCGCGGTGACCATGCGCCGGATGCTGATGCCGGCCGCCATCGCCCGCTCCGCCTCGGCCTCGGAGACACCGCGACCCGCGGCGTAGGCGCTGATCAGCGCTGGCGTGCGTTCTGTCACGGTCAGGCCGGGATGGACGACCGTCACATTGATGCCTGCCGGGCCTAGCTCGTCCGCGAGGTTCTTGGTCATGGCGGCGACGGCCACGTTACGGACGGAGCCGACCACACTGCTTGCCTGCCGGGCGGCCAGTCCGCTGATGTTGATGATACGGCCCCAGCCCTGCTCGACCATGTACGGAGCGGCCGCCCTGGCCGTGCGCAGGTATCCAAGCACCTTCGTCTCGATCTCCGTGCGCAGGTCATCGTCGGCCAGGTCGGACAGCGAGCGGGCAGCGTCTGGCCGGGCTGGCTGCGCGGCCGCGTTCACCAGGATGTCGACGCCACCGAGGCCGGCCACTGTGGCCGCGATCATGGCGCGCACTGCTGCGTCGTCTGTCGTGTCCGCGGACAGAGCGAGGACCCGGTGACCGGGCCGGCCGATCCGCGCGGCCGCCGTATCCAGAGCTGCCTGATCCCGGGCGACCAGTGCCACATCGGCCCCCTCGGCGGCGAGCGTGTCGGCGACGGCATACCCGATCCCACGGCTCGCGCCGGTCACCACGGCTCGTTTTCCGGCCAGCTGCAGGTCCACGGGTGGCCTTTCTATCGCCGGGTGACGGCCGGGCTGGCCGCCGTCCCCGATCCTCCCAGAGACCCGCAGGCTGCGGTCAGCGGAACGCTGGCGCGACCTCCTGCATGAACAGATCGCAGGTGTCCTGCTTGCGGGCCATCGGCCCGAGCGTGAAGTCGGGGACGATGAGCTCGTCAGCACCGGCCTCCCGGTACTGCGCGACGATGTCGGTGACTTCGGCGGGCGTGCCGACGATCACTGGCTGGCCCGCATCCGCCTGCCGCTTCTTATCAAGCCAGGACTTGTCGGTCGACAGGAACAGCAGAGCCTGGGTCGAGACGTGGATCTCGGCCGGATCCCGGCCGACGTCCTCGCAGTGCGCTCGCAGCACCGAGATCTTGTGCACGAGCTGGTCCGGGGTGGTCCAGGCGTTCCAGTGATCGGCGTACCGGGCTGCAATGCGCAGGGTCCGTCGCTCGCCTCGGCCGCCGACGAGCAGCGGCAGCCGCTCCTGCACCGGTGCCGGCTGGCAGGGCGCATCCTGCAGCTGGAAGTACTCACCGGCGAACGTGGTGCGGGGCTGGCGCAGCAATGAGAGCAGGATCTGGACGGCTTCCTCGAACCGGTCCATCCGCTCGCGCACCGTCCCGAGAGCGATGCCGTAAGCGGCGTGCTCGTTCTCCTGCCAGCCCGCACCGACGCCGAGCGTGAGCCGCCCTTGACTGACCTGGTCCACTGCTGCCGCGATATTTGCTAGTACTGCGGGGTGGCGGTAAGTCACGCTGGTGACCAGGGGTGCCAGCCGCACCCGCGGCACGACCGCGGCCAGCGCCGCGATGACCGACCAGCACTCCAGCGTGTCGCCGTCCAGCGGCTCCGGGCCCGGCCCGTTCGGCATGAAGTGATCGGCGAAATACACGCCGTCCCAGCCCGTCCGCTCGCAATGGGCTGCGATCTGGTGGATGTCATCGAAAGACTGGGCCGGCGACGGCCAGATACTGAAGCGCATGCGGGCATCTTAAACGTCGTCATCCTGGCGGCAGCGGCCAGATTAGGCTCTCTGCGTGAAGCGAGTCCTGCTGACCGGCATGTCGGGGACCGGGAAGAGTGCCGTGGTGCGCGCGCTGGTGGCTCGCGGGTACAAGGCCATCGACACCGACGACGGGTGGTGCCAGCCGCTGCCCGGGGGGCGGCAGTTGTGGCGCGAGGATGCAATCCAGACACTGCTCGACGCCAACGACGCCGACATTCTGTTTGTGGCCGGCTGCGAGGAGAACCAGGTGCGGTTCCATCCGCAGTTCGACACCATCATCTTGCTGAGCGCGCCGGTTGACACCCTCGTCGACCGGCTCGCGACGAGGACGAGCAACCCGTTCGGCAAAGCACCAGCTGACCTACGCCGCGTCCTTGACGATGTGCAGGCCGTTGAGCCGTTGCTGCGCAAGGTCGCCGATCACGAGGTGCGGACCACAGCACCGCTGGCTGAGGTCGTCACGAGGATCCTGCGACTCGTCGGCGCCTGACCAGCACGGCGGCGCTACCGAGAGGGCCTGCCAGGCAGAACCGAGCTCAACCTCTTCTGGCCGATCGCCAGGTAGCGATGCTCGTTGGTCACGAAGCCTCGGTCATCGACATTCCCGGCCAGGACCTGGCTGAACGTCGCCGCGCTTGTCAGCGCAGCAGAACCGGCTACGTCGGCATGGCATAGGTCCAGCCCGCTGAGCCAGAAGACCAGGGACTCGATGTCGCACACCACATACTCCACGTCATATTCGGCGAACGCCAGCAGCCGCAGGTCGGCCTGCATGAAATGCTCCGGAGCGATGACCGGCCCGGCAAGCGACTGCCCCAGAGCTTCCTTGACGGACGTCATAGTGCGTTCGCCAACCTGCTGGGTGATGAAGTAACCGCCCGGTCGCAGGTGGTCGGCCACCACTCGCAGGTTGAATGGAGCATGCCTGCAGACGATCACGTCGAAACCGGCGGACGTGACGGCCTCGAGCTGTTCGCTGCAGACCCTGAACTCGACATTAGGCGCAGCCGACGCCTGCTCGGCATGCCTGATCATCTGCGGATCTACGTCGATCCCGAGCCCATGACCAAACAGGCGAGCCAGCTCACGGAATCTCTCGCCACCGCCTGTTCCGATATCGAGCACCACGTCGGCAGGGTCCAGATAACGAGCGACGACGTCGGAGTACTCCCACGGCACAGGCTGCCGCAGCGCGTTCATGCGAGAGAAGTCCCAGCCGTGCCGCGGGCTTGCCGTGGCCAGCAATACGTCGAGTTCCTCTTGCGAGTACCAATCCCGCACGGCCGTAAGGCTAGCAACCGCCTGCCTGGCGAGGCCAAGTCAATGCCAGCTACTTGCGGGTTGGCCAGGGCCAGCTTCGCCTGGCGGCGCGGCGCGAATGCTTCGGAACCCGCCGCGGGTAAGCCCGCTGGCGTCGGACGATCGCAAACGAGCAGCCAGCCAGCGCACCGAGCGCGGCAACGACGACGGCAATGGTCGTCGGGGCTGGCCCGCCATCCGCAGCCAGGCTGGCGGCCGCTCGCGAGGCTGGCTCGGCAATCCGAGGCTCGCTGGCCGACGACGCCGTGGCTGACTGGACGGTGACTGGAGCCTTGCTGCCCGAGGCGGCCGGCGTGGGCGCGAGCGGGGGCTGGGTCGGCAACGGCTGAGCCTCAAGCACCTGCGCCAGCGGCAGCACGGACGTCGACGGCACTGCACGGGAGGTCTTGGGAGCTGGCGCAGCCCGCTTGGTCGGCGATGAGCTGGCGCTCGGTGCTGCTGATGCATCCGCCGATGGCGTGGGCGATGACGTGGCGGTAGGAGTGGACGAGGGATCCGGTGACGACGTAGCGGTAGGCGTAGCCGAAGGATCTGGTGACGACGTGGCGGTTGGCGTGCCCGAGGGATCCGGCGTTGCCGTGGGGTCGGCGGACGGCGAGGGATCCGCTGACGAGGCCGACGGTGACGGGCTGGTGGCTGGCGTGCTGTCGGCCGGCAGGATGAGAGCGACAGTGGAGGCCGTGATTGCCGGGCCCGGCTGCACGCCCGCATATGCCCCGGCCTGACTTCCGGGCAAGGACGCAGAAGCAGCGACCCCGGCGCCGCTCGACAATGCGATTGCGGCGGCAGCCCCGGCCGTCACGGCGCCTAGGACGGTGATGGCCATCCGATGGGTACTCCGGGCGCTCCCGTGACCGTCGAGCGCAGGATCGGCCCATCGCGCACCAGCCGCGGAGCGCGCCGACCCGGCGTCTCTGCCTTCAGCAGCCAGCATCCGTCCTCCATGCCTCGACGACCCGGACATTCAATGCTAGTAAGTAGGAAACTGTCGTATAGTACGCGACCAACGCAACCACCCGCACATCAGGCGTCGCTGTTCGTCGCTGTCGTACCAGGAAACGCTGATGCGGCTAAGATCACCGGGGTGATCACCGGCCTGCATGCGATCGTGTTCTCCCCCGAGGCTGAGAAGGTCCGGGCCTTCTTCCGGGACGTGCTGGGCTTGACCTCGGTCGATGCAGGCGGCGGCTGGCTCATCTTCGCGATGCCCCCGGCCGAGCTGGCTGTCCACCCGGCCGACGGCGCAGGCCGCCACGAGCTCTACCTGATGTGCGACGACATTCACGCGACCCTGGCCGAATTGCGCGGCAAGGGAGTCCAGGTGGTGCGGGATGTCGCCGATCAGGGCTGGGGGCTGCTGGCGGCCATCGCCCTCCCGGACGGCTCAGAGCTCCCTATCTACGAGCCCCGGCATCGCTCACCTCATTAGCCGCCGAGCAAGCTTGCAAGAGCCGTCGTCAATCCCGGGGAGGCCAGTGTGGAATGGATCAACGAGCCGGGCCAGTGGTCGGCTGCCGACGGGGTGCTGACAGTGACCGCGGATGCGGGCAGTGACTTCTGGCGCACCACTCACTACGGGTTCGTGCGCGATAGCGGACATGTTTATGGCCGCGAGGTCGACGGCGACTTCAACTTGTCAGTCCGTGTCCGCGGGGCTTACGCCGACCAGTTCGACCAGGCCGGGGCGATGGTGCGGGTCGACGAGGA
>DATHQE010000314.1:0-10566 GCA_035483035.1 Streptosporangiaceae bacterium
CGGCACTGCCGACTGGCCCCCGCCATAGCCCTGGGGCTGACCTAGCTTACCGGGAAAAAGCCGCGCCATCGATTCGGGCACCTGCTGCCCGCATCCAGCGTCCTCAGCAGGCCGCTGGCGGCGGATCACGACCTCATTCTATGTGGCGCCGCAGCGGCTGCAGAACACGACACCAGCGGCCCCGGCGTTACCAGTTTGTCATCTAATCCCCGCGTCCGCCGGTTCCTTGATCCCTAGCGGGTACATTGGTCTAGACCGCTAGGGTGTGGTGCTGGCCGAACAGCTGCATCCGCCTGGCTGTACGGTCAGTAAGCTCGCAGGGCCTGCCTACCCGAGGCGAGTGACTAGTGAATGATGTCGGCGAGTCCAAATCTGCGGCTATTGTGGACCGTCATAACCGTCGGCCGGGACTGGAGAGACGACGCAGATGCCGAGGCGAGAGCCACCAGCTGACGTCACGTACCGAGGGCTGCGAGAGGCGCCGGATACGGCAGCTGTCACCACTGCGGCCCAGCAGGCCTTCGCACGTGCGCATCCGGACCTCAAGCTGCAGCCGCTGGTCATCGTCATCGCCGCTTACAACGAGGCTGACAACATCGGCGCGGTCCTGGACGAAATTCCGCAGCAGATCGCCGACGTGCCGGTGTCGCTGCTCGTGATCGACGACGGCAGTACTGACGCCACGTCGCAGGTCGCCGAGCGCCACGGCGCGCTGGTCTGCACACTGGCGGCCAACCGCGGCCACGGTGTGGCCCTCCGCCTCGGCTACCGCATCGCCCGCGAGGGCGGCGCGCAGTACATCGCCACCCTCGATGGCGACGGCCAGTGGGACCCTGCCGACCTGCCCGCGATGGTCGCGATCATGGAGAGCGGCGAGGCGGACTTCGTACTCGGCTCCCGCCAGCTGGGCCAGACTGAGAACACCGACGCGTTCCGCAATCTCGGGGTCAAGTTCTTCGCCAGGGTTATCAGCGCGCTGACCCGGACCCCGGTCACTGACACCTCGAGCGGCCTGCGGCTGATGCGCGCCGACCTCACCGGCACCGTGACCCAGACGCAGCCGCAGTACCAGACCTCCGAGCTGCTCATCGGCGCCCTTCTCCAGGGCTACCGGGTCGCCGAGGTACCGACTGTCATGCGGCAGCGGATGTCCGGGGAGAGCAGGAAGGGCCGCAATCTCGCCTACGGCCTGCGGTACGCCCGCGTCATCACCGGGACCTTCCTGCGCGAGCGGCGCGCCGCCATGCCGTCTGCGCTGAAGCCTGGGCCCGGCGAGCCGCCCGCCCAGAGTGCTCGGGCTTCGGCGGGCGCGGCAGCGGGCGTCAGCGTTGCCCGCGTAGCCACTGACCACCAGCAACGGGCCGACGAAGAGCCGTCCTCCGCATCCTGAGCCAGCCCGCCGAGCGGCCGCTGAACCCGAGCGCCTATCGCATCCCCGCAGGGCCCTGGCGTCTGCCTGTCACTAGCACTCGATGACGTTGACGGCCAGTCCGCCGCGGGCGGTCTCCTTGTACTTCACCTTCATGTCTGCACCGGTCTCCCGCATGGTCTTGATCGCCTTATCGAGCGACACCTTGTGCTCGCCGTCGCCGCGGACCGCCATCCGCGCGGCGGTGATGGCCTTGACGGCCCCGATGGCGTTGCGCTCGATGCAGGGGATCTGCACCAGGCCGCCAACCGGATCGCAGGTCAGGCCGAGATTGTGCTCGAGGCCGATCTCCGCAGCGTTCTCCACCTGCTCAGGCGACCCACCGATCACCTCGGCCAGCCCGGCAGCGGCCATCGAGCAGGCCGAGCCCACCTCGCCCTGGCAGCCGACCTCGGCGCCGGAGATCGACGCGTTCTCCTTGAACAGCGCCCCGACCGCGCCGGCGGTCAGCAGGAACCTGATCACGCCCGCATCGTCAGCGCCCGGCACGAACCTGATGTAGTAATGCAGTACTGCCGGGATGATGCCAGCCGCGCCGTTGGTCGGCGCCGTCACGACGCGCCCGCCGGCGGCGTTCTCCTCGTTCACCGCGAGCGCGTACAGCGTGACCCATTCCATCGCGTACAGCGGGTCGGCCAGGTCGCCGCTGTCCTCCAGCATCTGCTGGAGCGCCCCGGCCCGGCGCCGTACCTTCAGGCCACCAGGCAGTACGCCCTCAGCTGCGCAGCCGTTCCGCACGCACTCTTGCATGACCGCCCAGATCCGCAGCAGTCCTGACGCCACGTCGGCCTTGTCGCGGCGGACCAGTTCGTTGGCGAGCATGACCCCACTAACGGGCAGACCCGTCTGGTGCGTGATCGCGAGCAGCTCAGCCCCGCTGCTGAACGGATACGGCACCGGCGTCGGGTCGGCCACGATGGCCGGGCGACCTGCCTCGTCCTCCCCGAGCACGAAGCCGCCCCCGACGGAGTAGTAGGTGCGCGCGGACAGCTCCAGGCCGGCCGCGTCCAGCGCGGCGAAGCGCATGGCGTTGGAGTGGAATTCCAGCCGCTTGCGCCGGTGCAGGATGATGTCCTCGTCCACGTCGAACGGCACGGGCACGCGCCCGAGCAGCGGCAGCGTGCCCGAGCTCCGGACGCGCGCGACGAACGGCTCGGCACCCGCCGGGTCGACCGATTCGGGCTGCTCGCCAGACAGGCCGAGTACGACGGCCTTGACGCTGCCGTGGCCGTGGCCCGTGGCCCCGAGCGAGCCGAACAGCTCCGCCCGCAGCCGGGCGACCCGGACTCCGTCAACACGGCCGTCGGCAGCACGGGCGAGCAAGCCATCTGCTTCGAGCGAGCTGGCGAACATGAAGGCGGCACGCATCGGGCCGACCGTGTGCGAGCTGGACGGGCCAATGCCGATCTTGAAGAGATCGAAGACGCTGACGGTCATCGGACCACTCCCCTGCTGCTAGGACAACGCTGTCCTGGTGGACGGGGCCGTCGGCCCGAAGCTAGCCGGCCGGCCGCGCGCCAGCGACGCCAGCGATCGGCTACCCACGGTCCGCGCCCTTGATTTTCTTGCCTGCCGGGTCATAAGGCGGCCGCAGCCCGACCGTGGCGCTGACAAGCTGTGCGCCGACGTTCACGGCATAGGTGCCGGCCCGCGCGAACTCGGCTGTCACCGGGTCGCCTGCCGGGTCGCGCAGGTACGCCAGGCCCACCGCGGCGCCCAGTGTCTCCCCCCACGCTGCTGAGGTCACCTGACCGGCCGGCGCGCCGTCACGCAGCAGCAGCTCGCTGCCCCACATCATCACGTCAGGGTCGTCGAGCGTGACTGACACCAGCCGCCGTCGCGGACCGTCCGCCTTGGCCTTCTCCACCGCCTCTCGGCCGAGGAACGCCGTGCGCGACGCCAGCTTGCACGCGAACGTGAGCCCGGCCTCGACCGGGTTGTAGTCGGGCGTGAGCTCGCGGCCGAACGCCCGGTAGGCCTTCTCTAGCCGCAGCGACTCGATCGCGTAATAGCCGGCATTGGCCACGCCCAGATCCCGGCCGGCCGACATCAGGTCCTGATAGACCGCGACCGCGAACTCGGCCGGCACGTAGAGCTCCCAGCCGAGCTCGCCGACGTACGTGATCCTGGTCGCCCGGACCGTCGAGTACCCAATGTCGATAAGCCGGCTGGTGCCGAATGGAAACCCGTCCTCGCTCAGATCGGCGGCGCTCAGCCGGGACAGCAGCTGCGGCGATGCAGGACCCATGACCCCGTAGACCGCATAGGCCGAGGTCACGTCCGCGAGGCTGGCCTGGCAACCGGGCAGCATGTGCCGCCGGATGTGATCGGCATCGCGCTCGGTGGTCGCGGCGCTCGCGACCAGCAGGAACTCAGTCGCCGACAGCCTGGTCACAGTGATGTCGGACTCGTAGGTGCCGTGGCCGTTGAGCATCCCGGTATAGACGGTCCGACCGGGCGGCACGGCGACGTCGCCGGTGCACAGCCACTGGAGCGCAGCTTCGGCGTCCGGCCCAGTCACCAAGTACTTCGAGAACGAAGTCTGGTCGAATACCGCGACCCGGTGCCGGGTCGCCACCTGCTCGGCCGACGACCACGGCTGCCAGTTCTGCTTGTCCCAGGAGTACTCGATCACGGGGCGGTGCCCAGGCGGCGCGAAGAAGTTAGCCCGTTCCCAGCCCATCTTCGAGCCGAAGCAGGCGTTCGCCTCCGCCAGCAGCTGGTAAGCGGGCGAACGGCGGAACGGGCGGGCCGTCTCCAGCTCGCGGTTCGGCCAGCCAATCGCGTAGTGCAGGCCGAGCACCTCGCCTACCCGGTCGCGCAGCCACCGGGAGTTGCCGTTGAACGGGGCGAAGCGGCGGATGTCGACCGCGGTCAGGTCGGTGTCCGGCTCGCCGTCGATGATCCATTGCGCGAGCGCCAGGCCTGCGCCGCCGGCCGAGGCAATGCCGACGGAGTTGAAGCCAGCCCCGACGTAGAAGCCCGCGAGTTCCGGCGCCTGCCCGAGGATGAACTGGTTGTCGGGAGTGAAGCTCTCCGGGCCGTTGTAGAACTTGCGGATGCCGGTCTGCGCTAGCGCCGGGATCCGGTGCAGGGCACTGTCCATCAGCACCGAGAAGTGGTCCCAGTCCTCCTCGAGCAGCTGGAACTCGAACGGGTAGGGCAGCTCGTCGGGCGACACCCACGGCTTGGCCGTGGGCTCGAAGCCGCCGACCACCAGGCCGCCGACCTCCTCCTTGAAGTAGGTGTAGCCGTCGGGATCGCGCAGTACGGGCAGGTCCGGGTGCACGCCGTCGATCTGGTCGGTGACGACGTAGAAGTGCTCAGCCGAGTGCAGCGGCACGGTGACCCCCGCCAGGGCTCCGACTTGCTTTGCCCACTGCCCCGCGCAGTTCACCACCACCTCGGCCTCGACGTCGCCTTGGTCGGTGCGGACGCCGCACACGCGGCCATCTCGTTGCAGGATGCCGGTGACGCGCACTCGCTCGCGGATGGTCGCGCCGCGTAGTCGCGCACCCCGGGCGAGGGCCGCGGTCAGGTCGACGGGGTTGGCCCGGCCGTCAGCGGGCAGCCAGATGGCCCCCTCGAGGTCGGCAGCGTTGAGCAGCGGATAGCGGCGCGCCGCCTCATCGGCGCTGATCAGCTCGCACTCGATCTGGTAGGCCTGCGCGGTCGAGGCGGTCCGGCGCAGGGTCATCATCCGGTCGGCGGTCCTCGCGACGGTGAGGCCGCCGCACCGCCGGAAACCAGTGGCCTGCCCGGTCTCGGCCTCCAGCTGCTCGTACAGCGCCGTGGAGTACTGCACTAGCTTCGTGCCCGCCTCCGAGGCCCGCAGCTGACCGACCAGCCCGGCCGCATGCCACGTAGTTCCGCACGACAACTGTCCTTGCTCCAGCAGCAGCACGTCGGTCCAGCCCAGCGCGGTCAGGTGGTAGGCCACGCTCGTGCCGATCACCCCGCCCCCGATGACCACGACCTGGGCCCGGCCGGGCAGTGCCTGCGCCATTTCGCTCTTTCCCCTGTCCGTCAGTCGGTGCTCGCCAGTGGTGCTCGTCGGTCGGTGTTGGTCAATCGGTGTTTGTCAATCGGGCGCCTGCACGTCGGCAAGCAGGCGGTCGAAGTCCGAGCTGGTGAATCCGGCCGCCGCTGCCTCGAACCGCTCCATCGCCCAGGACCAGAAGTCGAACTCAATCTCGCTGGACGCGTGCTGGATGGCCCCCCACAGCGTCCAGCCGTACCTGGCGACCAGGCTGTAGAGCTTGGCCCGCGCGATCCGGCTGCGGCGTGGCCGGCCGTAGTACGCGGTGACCAGCGCGGCCAGCGCGTCGTCAGTTAGGCGGCACTCCCCCGCGACGTTGCCGAGCTCGAAGCAGGCGTCGTTGTTGCCCGAGTACTCGTAGTCGATCAGCCAGATCCGGTCGCCGCCATCGATGAAGTTGGCGGCCAGCAGGTCATTGTTGCAGGGCACCGTGCCCTCGGCGCGAGCCGACAGCGCCTGCCTGGCGGCGGCGAAGGCGGGCAGCAGCTCGGCGTAGCCGGCCGGGATGCGCATGCCCGCGGCCGTTGCTGTCGCGTAATACCGCGGCTGGATCTCGAACATGTCGAAGTCGGCGGCGAACCGCGCGGCGCCATGCAGCCGCCGGCACGCCGCGGCGATCCTGATCAGCGTGGCAGGCTCGGCCACGTCGGCGTTGGTGAGCGTCCTGCCCTCGACAAAGCCGAGGACCAGGACGCCGTCGGCCGGGCAGTAGTCGATGACTGGCGCGCCCACGCCGGCCGCGGCCGCGATCAGCGAGTTCTGGTACTCGTGGTCACGGTCGATGGCGAGCAACTCGCCGCCGTCGGAGAAGAGCCTGGCCACGAACACGCCGTCCGGCGTGGTGACCTTAAAGTTCCGGTTGGTCAGGCCGCCCGGCAATGGACTGACCAGCCGGGGCGTGCCGCGGAGGCTCGCCACCCTGCCGAGTAGCGCGAGCACGTCGGCTTCGCCCGCATCAGCCAGACGCTGTTCAGTCACGATCGCAGGCTACGAGCGATGAGCGAAAAGGTCTAGACGGAAGCGACCGTTATCGGCTAGTTCCGTGGAAGCTGTCTGATGCGTTGACAGGGAACGGGGTTCGTTGTCGCGAATGTCGGCTCTTAGGGTCTGGACAGTTAACTTGGTCACGCCCTACGCTCCTGCCAACCGAGGTCACTCAGGTCACCCGCCAGCTGGCGAGGAGGAATTGCCGTGAGCGCAAGCCCAGATGTCAGCAGCAGCCACGAGCGTGACGCTGCCGACCTTGCCAAGTTCGGCTACAAGCAAGAGCTCAAACGGTCGCTCGGTACGTTCAGCTCGTTCGCCGTGGCCTTCAGCTACATCTCGCCGTCCACGGGCATCTTCACGCTGTTCGCGCTCGGCCTGATCACGATCGGCGGGGTGTTCATCTGGACCTGGCCCATCGTGGCGATCGGCCAGTTCATCATCGCGCTGAACTTCGCCGAGGTATCCAGCCACTTCCCGGTGGCGGGCTCGGTGTTCCAGTGGACCAAGTACATGGCCGGCCGCGCGTACTCGTGGATGACGGGCTGGGTCTATATGTTCGCGGGCATCCTCACCGTCACGGCAGTAGTGGCCACCTTGCCGATCGCGCTTGTCCCGGCGCTGAACGGCCTCGGCTGGCACAGTCTCGGCGCGGGCAGCGCGAGCACTCAGCTGCACACCTCGCTGGTCGTCGCGGCGATCACACTGGTGGTGATCACCGTCCTGAACATCTACGGTGTGCGCCTGGTCGCCATCATCAACAACACTGGCGTGCTGTTCGAGATCCTCGGCATGTTCGTGTTCGCGATCATCCTGATGATCTTCCATAACCATCAGGGCTTCCACGTGGTCACCAACAGCGCGGGCCTCAGCGTCAAGCCGAGCACGTTCCTCGCTGCCATGTTCATGAGCCTGTTCGTGATCTACGGCTTCGACACCGCGTCGACGCTGGCTGAGGAGACCCGCGACCCGCGTCGGGCAGCGCCGAAGGCCGTGCTGTTTTCCGTGATCGGCGCGTTCATCATCGGCGGCGTGTTCCTGCTCGGCACGCTCGTGGCGATCCCGAACATGGGCACTGCGGTGAAGGACGGCTGGGGACCCGCGCAGATCATCGAGGCGAACTTCTCCCCCGACTTCGCGACTGTCTACCTGCTGGTGGTCTCGGCCGCGATCTTCGTGTGCTGCCTCTCCATCATGGCCGCGACGATCCGGCTCGGCTTCGGGATGGCGCGCGACAATCAACTGCCGTTCTCCAAGCCGCTGTCCAGGGTCTCGCCCGGACTGCACACCCCGGTGTGGATGTGCATCACCATCGCGGTCCTGGCGGCGGTCCCGTTCATTCAGTACTCGGGCGCTGGCACCATCGCGATCGCGGCCACCGGCATGATCTACCTGAGCTACTTCCTCGGCAACCTGGCGATCCTCAATGCGCGCTTGCGCGGCTGGCCGAAGACGCTGGCGCCGTTCCGGCTCGGACCGTGGGGCCTGGTCGTCAACATCATCGGCTTGCTGTACGGCGGGGCGATGCTGGTCAACTTCGCCTGGCCGCGCGCGGCCAGCAACCCAGAGCCCAAGCAAACCGCCGCACCGGCGCAGCTGAACTTCCACATCGGCTTCCTCAACGACATACCGATCTTGTGGACGGTCGTCATCTTCATCGCCCTGGTTGGCGCTGTCTATTACGTGATCACCGGGCGGCGCAAGCAGTTCGTTGCCGTGACGGCGCCCGCCGATGAGCCGGTGCCGGCGAGCGGTGCCGCCTAGCGAGGGCGCCACCTAACGAGGGGTGGCCAGGACTTGTCAAGCGGATGGCGCGCTGTGCTGGCAGGCGGGAACTGGGAGGGGCCCGCGGGCCGGCGGGGCGGGCGGCGCGCCTTCCCTGGACGGCGGATCGCAGCGGCCGGCAGGCATCTGCGGTCCGCCGTCGGGCTGCCCGGCGGGGAAGGGACACTAGGACTTATGCAGCGTCGACAGCACTCCTGGCGCGGCGCAACGGCGGCCGCGCTCGTCACGCTGCCCAGGAAGCCGCCGATGATCGTCCGCCAGCCTGGCGTGACTGCGCACGCGCAGATCGAGGACTGGCTGGCCGACGCCATCGCGGCCGGGCAGCTGACGCCCGGCGACCGGCTGCCCACCGAGCACGATCTGGCCGCCTGGCTCGGGGTGAGCCGGATGACGCTCCGGCACGCACTGAGCGAACTGGCCCAGCGCGGCCTGGTGACAAGGACGGTCGGCCGCGGCGGCGGCACGTTCGTCGCCGAGGCCAAGCTTGAGCAGGACCTCACGACGCTGGCCGGATTTTCCGAGCAGCTGCGCAGGCACGGCAAGGTCGCCAGTGCCCGGGTCCTCGCCGCCACTCGAATCCCGGCTAGCCCCGCCGCCGCGGCGGCACTCGAGCTGGCCGAGGGGGCCGCCGTGCATGACGTCAGGCGCATCCGCCTCGCGGACGGCAGGCCGATCGTGATCGAGCACTCGCAGTTCCCGGCTGATCTGTTCCCCGACTTGCTGGACTGCCGGCTCGACGGCTCGCTCTACGAGCTGCTCGCCGACAACTACGGGCAGCGGCCGCACCGGGCGCGCGAATCGCTGGAGCCGGTTGTCGCAGGCGTGCGGGAAGCCGAGGCACTCGAGGTTGACGAGGGCGCTCCGCTGATGCTGGTGGAGCGAACCGCTTACTCGATAACCGGGCGGCCGCTGGAGTACGCGCGGGACCGGTTCCGGGGTGACCGGACCAGGGTCGTGGTCTGGACATCCGAGCTCGCCGGCGATTTGTAGGCGGGCTGCACCTGCGTGACAGAACCGGGCACGAGCGGTAGCGTCCCGGACATGACGATCAAACTTGTGGTTCTCTACACGCAACCGGCTGACCCGGTCGCCTTCGACGAGCACTATCTCAGCGTGCACATGCCGCTCGTCGCCAAGCTGCCTGGCCTAGTGCGTGCCGAAACCGGCAAGTTCACGATGGCGCTGGATGGCGGCGAGCACACCTACCACCGGGTCGCCCAGCTGTACTTCGCCGACCAGGACGCGATGAACGCGGCCTTCGGCTCGCCTGAGGGCGCGGCGACCGCAGCCGATTACGGCAGCATCGCGCCGCCCGGCTCGCGGATGCTGATCCAAGAGGTCGACGACTGACATCGCACTGGCCGGCGTAGCGGCCGGTCAGCCTGACCGGGCCGGCCATGCCGTCGGAATGACCTCGATGCTGACCGGCTCCAGGCCGGTGATCTCCCACTGCCCCTCGCCGACGTCTACGGCGAGCCTGGACTTGCCGACGCGGAGCCCGCTGACACGCAGCGGAAGGTACCGGTCGGGCACCTCGGGTGCGCACCAGAGCTGGCGGCTGTCCACGTCGGGGGTGAAGCGGAGCAGGCTGTGCAAGAGCAGCAGGGGTGCGGCCGCGGCCCAGGCTTGTGGTGAGCACGAGGTCGGGTACGGCACCGGCGTGGCGAACTCGTCCCGGTCGAATCCGCAGAACAGCTCGGGCAGGCGGTACCCGAACGCCGCCGCCGCATCGACGATCGCCTCCGTAACGCGCTGGGCCTGCTCGACGTAGCCGTAGCGCATCAGTCCGGCCGCGCAGATCGCGTTGTCATGCGGCCAGACCGAGCCGTTGTGATAGCTCATCGGGTTGTAGGCCGCCATCGACGACGCGAGCGTACGGATGCCCCAGCCGCTGAACATGTCCGGTGACATCAGCATCTTGGCCACCGCCGATGCCTTGTGCTTGTCGGCGATGCCCGTCCACAGGCAGTGGCCGATGTTGGAGGTCAGCGAGTCGATCGGGCGTTTGTCCCCGTCTAGGCCGACTGCATACCAGCCCTTGTCGGGCAGCCAGAACCGCTCGTTGAAGTCGCGCTTCAGCTGCTTGGCCTTCTTGCGCCAGTGCGTGGCGCCTACGCCATCACCGGCGTGCCGGGCGAGCTGCGCCCTCGCGCGGTAGGCCGCGTAGCAGTAGGCCTGCACCTCGGCCAGCGCGATGGGCGGATCGGCGATGGTGCCGTCGGCGAAGTTGATCCCGTCCCAGGAGTCCTTCCAGCCCTGGTTGACCAGTCCGTGACTGGTCTTGCGCGAGTACTCCACGAACCCGTCGCCGTCGGCGTCCCCGTACGTC
>DATHQE010000315.1:0-31765 GCA_035483035.1 Streptosporangiaceae bacterium
GGTACTGGGGGGAGTTCGCGGGCAGGAGGACCGAGACCGGGGCGAGCCCGTTCCCGGCATCCGGCACGTAGCCGCAACTGCGGCGCAGGCCCGCGGCACATCGTACGAGCGGAAAGGGTTGCTCCTCGTGGCAGCACCGCAGAACTATCTGGCGGTCATCAAGGTCGTCGGTATCGGCGGGGGCGGCGTCAACGCCGTGAACCGGATGATCGAAGAAGGACTCCGAGGCGTTGAATTCATCGCGATCAACACCGATGCCCAGGCGCTGCTGATGAGCGACGCCGACGTCAAGCTCGACGTCGGCCGGGAGCTGACCAGGGGCCTTGGGGCCGGCGCGAATCCCGACATCGGATCCAAAGCCGCGCAGGACCACCGGGAGGAGATCGAGGAGGTACTCAAGGGCGCCGACATGGTCTTCGTCACGGCCGGCGAAGGCGGCGGGACCGGAACTGGCGGGGCGCCAGTTGTCGCGGAGGTGGCGCGGGCCCTCGGTGCGCTCACCATCGGCGTGGTAACCAGGCCATTCGGATTCGAGGGCAAGCGCCGGGCTGGGCAGGCCGACCTCGGGATCGAGAAGCTGCGCAGCGAGGTCGACACCCTGATCGTCATCCCGAACGACCGGCTGCTGTCGATCTCGGATCGCCACGTGAGCGTGCTGGACGCGTTCAAGGCCGCCGACCAGGTACTGCTGTCGGGTGTTCAGGGCATCACCGACCTGATCACGACACCCGGGCTGATCAACCTTGACTTCGCCGATGTGAAATCGGTCATGTCCGGAGCCGGATCGGCGCTCATGGGCATCGGCACCGCGCGTGGCGACGACCGCGCAGTAGCGGCGGCCGAGATGGCCATTTCTAGCCCGCTGCTGGAGGCGAGCATCGACGGCGCGCATGGGGTGCTGCTGTCCATCCAGGGCGGCTCGGATCTCGGCTTGTTCGAGATCAATGAGGCCGCGCAGCTAGTCGCGAACTCGGCCGCGCCCGACGCGAACATCATCTTTGGCGCGGTCATCGACGACGCGCTCGGCGACGAGGTCCGGGTCACGGTGATCGCCGCTGGCTTCGACGAGCCCCAGGCGGGTCGCCCGCGGCCCCGGACTACGGCCTACAGCGCCGCGCTGCCCTCGGCCGAGCTGGCGGCCGGCGCCGCGGCCGGGCCTGGCACCAGCGGGACGCATGACTGGCGGCCGTTCCAGCTCACCGACGGCAGGCCGACGGCTATTCCGGCAGTGGCGGCGGCGCCGACGGTCGCCGCGCCGACCGCTGGGAGCGACGCGGAGCATGCCGATGGCGGCGCCGCAGCCGGCGGCAAGCCGGCGGATGCTGGCGGCGATGGCACCAGGATCGACGGCATCCCGTCGCCACGGCCGGGCAGCCCGGAGACGGCGTCCGGCCAGCTGGCCAAGGATGGCCCGCAGAACGGCGCGCGACCTGGCACCGCTGGGCGCCCGGTGGACTCGGCCAGTACCCGTCGCAAGTCTGTCGTGTTCGAGGAAGACGACGAGCTCGACGTGCCCGACTTCCTGAAGTGAGCGCTGGCGTCCGCACGTGAGCACTGCTGCCCGTGATCAGCTGAGCACGTCCGGGCCCGACCTGGGCGAAGGCGTAGCGGCGGCGTTCTCTGGCCGGGCCGGCGGCGTCAGCAAGCCGCCTTACCAGAGTCTCAACCTTGGTCTCGGCGTCGGCGATGACCCGGCAGCCGTGCAGGCAAACCGGGCCGCGCTGGCGCGGGCGTGCGGCTTGCCGCCAGCAAGCCTGACCTTCATGCGGCAGGTGCATGGCGCCGACGTCTGGTACGCCGGCCCCGGCTCGACGGAGCCGTCGGCGCCGGTCGACGCGATGTTCACTGATCAACCGGGACGGGCGCTGTGCGTACTGGTGGCGGACTGCGTGCCCGTGCTGATCGCGGACCCGGTCGCCAGGATGGTCGGCGCCGCCCATGCCGGCCGGGAGGGACTGGTTGCCGGCGTCGTGCCGGCCCTGGTTGCGGCCATGACCGCGGCTGGCGCGAGCCCGGCGCGGATGCGCGCGGTGACCGGGCCTGCCATCTGCGGCGGCTGCTACGAAGTGCCAGCACTGATGCGCGCCAGGGTCGGCGCCGTCGTGCCGGCCGCGAGCTGCGACACGTTCGCCGGTACCGCCGGGCTGGACATCGCGACTGGCGTGCGCGCCCAGCTGGCCGTGGCCGGGGTCGGCGCTATCGCCACCGACAGCCGGTGCACGCGGGAGTCCGACGGGCTCTACTCCTACCGGCGGGACGGCGTCACGGGCCGGTTCGCCGGGCTGGTCTGGCTGGCGGACCGGTGAGCGTGCCAGACAACCGCGACCGGCGTGCGGAGCTGGCGGCGAACCTCGCGGCGGTGCAGGACAGGATCGCTGAAGCCTGCGCGGCGTCGGGCCGTGCGACGGCCGAGGTCCAGCTGATCGCGGTGACGAAAACGTTCCCCGTTCCGGACATAATGATCTTGCATGAGCTCGGCGTCGATGACGTCGGCGAGAATAAAGACCAGGAAGCGGCGCCTAAGGCCGCCGCGTGCGCTGCGGCCGGGCTGGCCCTGCGCTGGCACTTCGTCGGGCAGCTGCAGGTCAACAAGGCCGCGAGCGTGGCCAGCTACGCCTACATGGTGCACTCGGTGGACCGGCTGCGCCTGGTCGAGGCGCTCGGTCGCCGGGCCGTGGCCGCCGGCCGCCAGCTGCGCTGCCTGGTGCAGGTCAGCCTCGACGGCGAAGCCGGCCGGGGCGGCGCCGAGCCGGGCCAGGTAGCCGGTCTGGCCGACGCGATCGCCGCGCGCGACGGACTGGAGCTGGCCGGCGTCATGGCCGTGGCGCCGCTCGGCCAGCCTGCCAGGCCGGCCTACGCCCGGCTGCGGGAGATCGCCGAAACGGTGCGGGTGACGCATCCCGCCGCGCAGGTGATTTCCGCGGGCATGAGCGGTGACCTGGGCGAGGCCATCGCGGAAGGCGCGACACATGTGCGAATCGGTACGGCGTTGCTCGGCGGCCGGCCGCCCTTCGTCAGGTAATGTCCGACGCGTGGGACCCGGCCAATGAATCCTGCACTGAGCTGGGCCGCCTGGCGTGTACGACGGAGGACAGAAGATGGCCAGCGCTATGCGCAAGATGGCGGTCTATCTCGGACTGGTAGAGGACGACCACCACTTCGATGATCAGTACCAGGACGAGTTCGGCGACGACTACGACGAGTACGGTGCCGAGCTGGTCCAGGACGACGATCGGCAGGACGTGCACGTGCCTGAGGGTCCGGGCGGCGGCAGGATCGCCGATCGCCGTCCCGTCGGCCAGGTCCAGACGACCGATTTGGCAAGGATCACGACCTTGCATCCGCGCACGTACAATGAAGCACGTACGATCGGAGAGCACTTCCGCGAGGGCACTCCGGTGATCATGAACCTGACCGAGATGGTCGACAGCGACGCCAAGCGTCTCGTCGATTTCTCGGCCGGGCTGATCTTCGGATTGCGCGGGAGCATCGAGCGAGTGACGAACAAGGTGTTCCTGCTGTCCCCTGCCAATGTTGAGGTAGCGGCTGAGGACAAGGCCCGGATCGCGGAGCGGGGCTTCTTCAACCAGAGCTGACCCGGCGGCCAAGCCCGGCCGCAGGGTCAGGCAGGATGCCTTGCCTGCATGACCGATAGGTAGACGTGAGTGAACATATTCAGAGATGTCGCCTTCTATGTGCTAACGGTCTACCTGGTCGTACTCATCGCTCGGATGGTCTTGAGCTGGATTCAGGTCTATGCCAAGTCGTGGAGCCCCAGCGGAATCCTTCTTGTGGTAGCTGAGGGTGTTTACTCCGCCACGGACCCGCCACTGAGATTCCTAAGGCGCTACATTCCCTCTATCAGGCTCGGTAGTGTGGCCCTTGACCTCAGCTTCATAGTGCTGTTCCTGGTGGTCTACGTGCTCTGGCAAGTCGCGCGGTGACGGTAAGGTCATCAGGTAGCGTCCATAAGGGACAAAGCTCCAGGGAGAAGAGATGCCACTGACGCCCGCGGATGTGCGGAACAAGCAGTTCAGCACGACCAGGCTCAGGCCGGGATACGACGAAGAGGAAGTCGATGCCTTCCTCGACGAAGTCGAAGCAGCGCTTGACGAGCTCATTCAGGACAACGAGGAGCTGCGGGCGAAGCTGGCTGAAGTGCTGCGCGGCAAGCCGCCGGTTTCGCTGACCCCGCAGGCCGAGGTCCCCGAGATGATGCAGCCAGAGCCTGTCCGGCACGAGCCCGAGCGCCGCCCCGAGCCGGTGATGATCAGCTCGCCGCGGCCGGTCGAAGACAACATGGATACGGCAGCCCGGGTGCTGGCGCTTGCTCAGCAGACGGCTGACCAGGCGATCGCCGATGCCCGGCGCGAGGCCGACGAGACGCTTGGCCGCGCCCGGCGCGAGGCCGACGACATCCTCACCAAGGCGCGCCGCCAGGCCGAGCAGGTGACGAGCGACGCGCGCGCCAGGGCAGAGAGCCTGGAGCGCGACGCGCAGGAGCGTCACCGTCAGGCGATGGGCTCGCTCGTCCAGTCCCGCGAGGAGCTGGAGCGCCGGGTCGATGACCTGCGCGCGTTCGAGCGCGAGTACCGCAGCCGGCTGAAGGCGTACCTGGAGGGGCAGCTCCGCGACCTGGAGGCGGGTGCCGCGGACAGCGGGGTGTTCCCGGCTGTGGGCACTGGCCAGCAGGCGCCCGTCGGCGTCGGCGTAGGCCGCCTGGACATGCGCAATGGCAGCCAGACTGGTGGCTACCAGGGCATGCCCGAGCCCGTGGCGCACAACGGCGGCTTCCACCCGTCAGACGCAGGCCAGCACGACCGTCGGTAGCTCGACCGGCTGGCTGCGCTTGCTTCCCGATTAACGGAGCCCTCAGGTGATCCGGTTCGGCGCAATCGTCTCCGTCGTGGCGATCGCGATCGGCTTGCTGATCGCAGGCGCCGTATCGGGCCAGCTGACACTGGTGTACGTGTCGATCGGCCTGGCTGCGCTCGCGCTGCTCATGCTCATCGCGGGCGTGGTCATCTGGCGGGACGAGGTATTCGGCACCACAGCGGCCGCACAGGCCACGGCGACCAGGCAGGCAATTGAGCCTGAACTGGTCGCCGCGGCGGTGGCGGCCGCTGCGGCTGGCGGCGCCGCCCGAAAGCCCGCCGCGGACCAGCGGCCTAGCGCCCCACGGCAAGCTGACACCGGCCGGCAAGCTGACACCGGCCGGCAGGCTGATACCGGTCGGTCGGCTGACGGCCGGAAGGCCGAGGCTCCGGTGCCGGCCGTGGCGGCGGTCAACGGGAAGCGTGGAGAAGAGGTAGGCCTAGGCCCGTCATCTAGGCCGTCTTCCCACCGGTCAGATAGGCCCGAGGCCGTCGCTGCCGACGCGCGCGCCGCCTCGGTGGCAGACCGCGGTTCCGCCGACGAGCGGCAGCGACGCGATCGTGACCGACGCGATCATGACCGACGCGATCGCGACCCGCGCGAGCAGCGCCCGGCGCCTGTGGCGGCCAACGAAGCGGTGCCCGCTGCAGACGCGGCCGCTCCGGCAGCGTCGGCGGGGCTGGGCAGGGCCGCGCCCGATTCCGGGTCGCCCGTCCGTGCGCCGGAGACGAGGGTCGAGACGCGCGTAAGCCATTCGCCTAATCCGCTGACCGGTCCGCCACCAGGCGGATCCCGGAGTCCATCCCTGTCAGCGCCTGAGCGCCAGTCGGCCGCACCAGCAGCCTCCGCCCAAACGCCGCCTGGTCCAGTCCGTGTACCGCCTGCACCCCCGGCCCGGTCGGCGGCCGGCCTGCCGCCCGAGCCAGTGCCCGGCCGGTCAGACGGTCCTGCAGGCGCCGAGCCCCACCGTCCAGGCCGAGCGCCGGCTGGCAAGCCCACAGAGACACAGACAGCTGACCGCGGGCCTGCTGGTGCGGCCAGCCCGGGCACTGCGGCCAGCCCGGGCACTACGGCCAGCCCCGGCCCAGGCACCACGAACGTCGGCCCTTCGGCTCCGACGTCCGGTAAGGCGCAAGCCCATGGCGGGCAGTCCACCAACGCGCCGGACAAGCCAGCGGCCGCGAGCATCCCGTCAACCAGGACCGTGCCGGAGAGCACTACGCCGGCAAGCCCACGGCCGGGTAGCAAAGAACAGAGCAGCGCCGAACAGAGCAGCGCCGACCGCAGCAGGCCCGCCAGCCCGGCTCCCGGTGCTCCAGGGCCGACATCCGGCGCGGCGAGCCCTGCGTCCGGCGCACCAAGCCCTGCGTCCGGCGCACCGAGCCCGGCGTCCAGCGCGGCCAGCCCGGCGGCGGGAGATGCGGTCAAGCAGAACTCCGAGCCCGCGGCCAAGCAGAGTCCGGCGCCAGCGCCAGCGCCGTCGGCGGCCGCGGCCGCCGCGCCAACGGCCGCCGTGCCGACGGCGAAGGACGCGGCGGAGGTGGCCACCCCGGCGCTAGCCGGGACGCCAGCGAAGAGCCCAGCCAACGGCTCGGCGGCCGCGCCGACCGACGGCGAGGTCTCGGTCGTGCCTGGGATCGCCCGCTACCACACAGCCGACTGCATTCTGATCAGGTTCCTCAGTGCGGACGACCTGGAGAGCATGACCAGGCAGGCGGCAGAGGCATCAGGCTGCGTGCCCTGCAAGGCTTGCCGGCCCGAGAAGGCTGGCGTTAGCGCGTAGGGCAACTCGCCCGCCATAGTCGTCAGCTGCCTCGCCGATTTGCCCTCTTTGCGCTCCGGCAAGGTCAACAGCTTGCCCATGAATTACGTGACTGCTCAGGTGCCCAACTGCTTGCGTGCGCTTAGCGCACTTTTAGCCAGAAGGTCAGGCCGAGTTCGGAGCTCTCGTGCCGGCGCGCCTGGCTGCCGGCGCCGTCTGCCGCGTCGGCGCCATCATCCGCAAGGCCCAGAGCATCGGCAGGACCGAGCTCGCCAGCAGGACCGAAGTCGACGGCCAGCACTTCCGCGCTGATCAGCGCCTGATGCCCCGTGAGCGCAGCAACGAGTTCTGGATCCGCAGTCGACCAGCGCACCGAGACTCGGTCGCTCACGGCGAATCCGTCGCTCTTGCGCGCGTCTTGGACCAGGCGGATGAACTCGCGCGCCAGGCCCTCGCGCCGTAGCTCTGCGGTGATGGTGACTTCGAGCGCGACGGTCTCGCCGCCGTCGGTCGCGACCGCCCAGCCCGCGACAGGCGTCTGCGTCACCACGACGTCGTCCGGGCCGATGCTGACCAGCTCGCCGTCGACCTGGACAGTTGCCTCCTGGGTAGCCCGCAGCGAGGCGGCCAGCGCGGCCGGCTCGGCGGTTGCGATCGCAGTAGCCACCGCCTGGGTGCCGCTGCCGAATCTCCTGCCGAGTGCTCGGAAATTCGCCTTGACCGTGTGCCGCACCAGCGAGCCGTCGGAAGCATCGAGCAGCTCGATGGCGCGGACGTTCAGCTCGTCAGCGATCTGCGCGCGCAGTTCTGGCGGGAGCGCGGCGAATCCGGGCGCCGCGATGAGGGCGCGCGCCAGCGGCTGGCGCACCTTCACCACCGCGCCGGCACGAGCCGAGCGGCCGAGTTCGACCAGCCGCCGGACCAGCGCCATCTGGGCGGCAAGCTCGGTGTCGATGAGCGAGTCGTCCGCCGTCGGCCAGGCGGCCAGGTGGACCGACTCCGGCGCATCGTCTTCACGCAGCGCGCCCCAGATGTAGTCGGTGATGAACGGCGTGATCGGCGCCATCAGGCGGGTCAGCGTGTCCAGCGCCTGTGACAGCGTGGCGAAGGCGGCCGCGCCGTCGGGCGTCGCCGGCCCATCCCAGAACCGGCGCCGCGACCTGCGGACGTACCAGTTGGATATGTCGTCGATGAACCCAGCTAGCCGGCGGCCCGCGGTCGCGGGGTCGAACGCCTCCAGCGCCGCCGTCACCTCGCGTACCACCAGGTTGAGCTCGCTCAGCAGCCACCGGTCGAGCGGCGGCCGCGCGGCGGGAGCCGGTGCGCTGACGGGTGCAGCCGAATCTTGTGCCGCATTGGCGTACAAGACCAGGAACGAGGCCGTGTTCCAGTAGGTGAGCAGGACCTTGCGGACGATTTCCTCCAGGGTCCCTGGCCCGAGTTTCCGGGTCGCCCACGGTGAGCCGGACACGGCGAAGAACCAGCGCACTGCGTCCGCGCCGTTCGCCTCCATCAGCTGCATCGGCTCCAGCACGTTGCCGAGGTGCTTGCTCATTTTCCGGCCCCGCTCATCGACGAGCAGGCCAAGACAGACCACGTTCTCGTAAGCGGACTGGCCGAATACCAGCGTGCCGACCGTCATCAGCGAGTAGAACCAGCCCCTGGTCTGGTCGATGGCCTCGCAAATGAACTGCGCCGGGTACGACTGTTCGAACTGCTCCGGATTCCGCCAGGGCGCGCCGAACTGCGCGAACGGCATCGCCCCGGAGTCAAACCACACGTCGATGACCTCGGGTACCCGCCGGGCCTCGCCGCCGCAGTCCGGGCACGCTATGACGACGTCATCGACGAACGGGCGATGCGGATCAATGCCCGTGACATCGGTCCCGGCCAGCGATGAGAGCTCGGCAAGCGACCCTACGCAAGTGCCGTGATCTGACGCGCACAGCCAGACCGGCAGCGGCGTGCCCCAGTACCGCGTCCTGGACAGGGCCCAGTCGACGTTGTTCCGGAGCCAGTCGCCGTACCGGCCATGCTTGATCGTCGGCGGCTGCCAGTTCGTCGCCTCGTTCACCGCCAGCAGCTGGTCCCGCACCGAGGTGGTGCGGATGTACCAGGACGGCAGCGCGTAGTACAGCAAGGGCGTGCCGCAGCGCCAGCAATGCGGGTAGCTGTGCTCGTGCACTTGCGAGCTGAACAGCAGGTCCCGGTCGGCCAGGTTCTCGATGAGCCGCGGATCGGCAGCCTTGAAGAACATCCCGCCCACCAGCCGGATGTGCTCCTCGAACCTGCCATCCGGCAGGACCGGGTTGACGACCGGCAGCCCGTGCTCCCGGCCCGCCGCCATGTCGTCCGCCCCGAACGCTGGCGCGAGGTGCACCAGGCCAGTCCCGTCCTCGGTCGTCACGAACGTCCCGGTGACGACTCGGTGTGCGTCCGGAATCTCGATGAGGTCGAACGGCGGCTGATAGGTCGCCCCGGCCAGCTCGGCGCCGGTGAACCTGTCGGTGATGTGCCACCCCTCGCCGAGAACGCGCGCGAAGAGGGCATCGGCGACGATCACCCGATCACCCACGCCGGAACGACGGGCGAGCGCGTACGTCTCGTCGGGATGGACTGCCACGGCGGTGTTGGATACGAGCGTCCAGGGCGTGGTCGTCCATACCAGCAGATCGGCCCCGGCGAGCTCGGCTGGCGCCGAAGGTGGCAGGGACCGGAGCGGGAATCGCACGATCACCGACGGATCGGCCACGGTCTTGTAGACGTCTGGCTGGCCCATCTCGTGATCGGACAGCGGGGTCCCGCAGCGCGGGCAGTAGGGGCTGATCCGGTAGTCCTGGACCAGCAGGCCCTTGCCGTAGATCTCCTTCAGGGACCACCAGACCGACTCGATGTAGCTCGGGTCCATCGTGCGGTATGCCTGGGACAGATCAATCCAGTAGCCCATCCGGCGGGTAAATTCCGCAAAAGCGTCGACATGCCGCAGGACGGACTCGCGGCAGCGGGCGTTAAACGCAGTTATCCCATATGCCTCGATGTCGCGCTTAGACGTCAGTCCCAGCTCTTTCTCGACCGCGACCTCGACTGGCAGGCCGTGGCAGTCCCAGCCGGCTCGCCGCGGCACATGAAAGCCCTGCATGGTCTTGAAGCGCGGAAAGGCGTCTTTGAGGACTCTGGCCTCGATGTGATGGACGCCCGGCATGCCGTTCGCTGTAGGCGGACCTTCGTAGAAGATCCACGGCGGACCACCTGCCGTCTGTTCAAGTGAGCGCTCGAAGATCTTGCCGTCCTGCCACCTGCGCAGGACCTCGTGCTCAAGTGCGGGCAGGTCAGCGCCGGTGGGGAGCGCGGGATAGGGGCGCGGCATGGTCGCAACAGGATATCGGACGGCCTTCTAGGAGGGCCTCTGGCGGCCAATCGCGGGCGGCCGCCAGGCAGGTAGCCGCCCGATAATCCGCGGTTGGCTACTGGCCGGCGGCGGGTATGTTTGCTGTTTGCGCCAGTCACCACTTATCCTCCGGTGACTGTTCGCATCGACGATCATTGCCCAGGCACCGAGGGAGGCGGAAAATGACCGCTACCGCGCATTCTGGCGCAGCCGCCCTTCCGGTGCGGCGCGGCGAAAAGCGCTGGACTGAAGCGGAGATTGCGGCGCTGCTCGACCAGCTAGCCAGCGAGGCCGCAGCGCTGCGCGCCGACATCGAGCGTGCTGAGTCCGACATCGCCAGCAGGCTGGGCGATGCTGTGGGCGACGCCGGAGACGACCAGGCAGACGTGGGTGCGAAGACGTTCGAGCGCGAGCATGAGCTCGCGCTCACGCACAACGCTCGTGAACTGCTCGCGCAGAACGAGCGGGCGATCGCCAGGATCGAGGCAGGGACCTACGGGAACTGCGAGTCCTGCGGTGAGCCGATTGGCAAGGCCAGGCTTCAGGCCTTCCCGCGGGCGACCTTGTGCGTGTCCTGCAAGCAGCGCGAGGAGCGTCGCTGACGCGCCCGGTGGCAGCCGACCAACAGCCTCAGGGCAAGTCCGACGTCCCCGCCGGGCTCGAGGTCGGAGTGCCACACCGCCGGGTCGGGGCACTGATCGCCGTCGCCGTCGCGATTATCGCGCTTGACATCGCGAGCAAGGTAACGGTGGTCGCCACTTTGACGAACCGGGCGCCGATCCGGTTGCTCGGCGGCTTCCTGAAGCTGCGCGTTGACCGCAATCCCGGTGCGGCGTTCAGCTTCGCGCCAGGACTGACCATCCTGTTCTCCCTGATCGCGATCGCCGTGATCGTCGTGATCCTGCGCTCGTCGCGGCGGATCCGCAGCCTGGCCTGGGCGATCACGCTGGGCCTGCTCCTCGGCGGCGCGACGGGCAACCTGATCGACCGGATCTTCCGGTCCCCTGGCCTTTTCCGTGGCTGGGTCGTGGACTGGATCCAGGTACCGCACTGGCCGGTGTTCAACCTGGCCGACTCCGCCATCGTCTGCGGCGGAATCCTGGCGGTGCTGCTCTCCGCCCGCGGCATCCGGCTGGACGGGCAGCGCGAGACCAGATGACGGCGACAGGCGCCCGACGCGTCCCGGTGCCGGACGGACTCGACGGGGAGCGCCTGGACGCTGCACTGGCCCGCATGTTCGGGTTGTCGAGGACCCAGGCTCAAGATCTGGTCGGGAACGGGGCCGTTCTCGTCAGCGGTAGCCCGGCCGCCAAATCTGACCGGGTGCGAGCCGGAGACTGGGTGGACGTGACGCTGCCGCCGCCGCCGGTCCAGCCACTGGCCAACCCGGAGCCGGTGCCCGGGCTCGGCATCTTGTACGAGGACACCGACATCGTCGTGGTGGACAAGCCCGTGGGCGTCGCGGCGCACCCCACGCCCGGCTGGACCGGGCCTACGGTGCTGCAGGGCCTGCTCGCGGCGGGTCATACGGTCGCGACCAGCGGCGCGGCCGAACGCCAGGGCATCGTGCACCGGCTGGATGCCGGCACGACCGGCGTGATGGTGGTCGCCAAGAGCGACCACGCTTACAGCGTGCTCAAGCAGGCCTTCCGGGACAGGGCCGTCGACAAGCGGTACCACGCCCTGGTGCAGGGCCATCCCGACCCGCTGCGGGGGACAATCGACGCTCCGATCGCCCGCCACCCATCCGGCGACGGCCGGTTCGCGGTCGTGTCCGACGGCCGCCCGTCGGTGACGCACTACGACACGCTGGAGGCGTTCCGGGCGGCGAGCCTGCTGCAAGTGCGGCTGGAGACGGGCCGGACCCACCAGATCCGGGTGCATATGACGGCCGTGCGACACCCGTGTGTCGGCGACAGGCTGTACGGGGCGGACCCGGTGCTCGCCAAGCGGCTCGGGCTGTCCCGGCAGTGGCTGCACGCGGTTCAGCTCGGGTTCGCGCACCCGGCCGACGGGCGGCACGTCGAGTTTACGAGCCCCTATCCGGCCGACCTGGCGGCCGCGCTGGCGACGCTGGAAGCCGAGGCGTAGCCGGGGGGCGTGTCGCGGAGACCGGCTGTCACAGGTCAGCGGTAGGGTCGACAGACACCCAAGCGAGATGCCCGGAGGGGCGCGCCGTCAGGTTCACTGGCTGCTGCGCCCGGGCCCGTGGCAGCATGCCTGAAGGAGGCGGTGCTTCATGGCGGCAGGCCAGGCGGGCAGGGGATCTGAGGGCTCTTTCGTGCACTTGCACGTGCACACCGAGTACTCCATGCTCGACGGAGCTGCGCGCCTGAAGGAGCTCTTCAGCGAGTGCGAGCGGACCGGGATGCCGGCAGTCGCGATCACCGACCACGGCAATGTCTATGGCGCCTACGATTTCTGGTCTAAGGCGCAGGCCGCTGGCATCAAGCCGATCATCGGCATCGAGGCTTACGTGGCGCCCGAGCACCGCGGCCACAAGCAGCCGGTGCGCTGGGGCACCCCCGCTCAGAAGGACGACGACGTCTCCGGGGCCGGTGCCTACACTCACATGACGCTGCTCGCGGAGACCACCGAGGGCATGCACAACCTCTTCAAGCTGTCCTCGCTGGCGTCGCTGGAAGGCTATTTCCGCAAGCCCCGGATGGACCGTGACCTGCTGTCGAGGTACGCCAAGGGAATCATCGCCACGACCGGGTGCGCCGGCGGCGAGGTGCCGACTCGGCTGCGCCTCGGACAGTACGACCAGGCGCTCGCCGCGGCTGGTGACTTCCGCGACATCTTTGGGCCTGGCAACTTCTATGCCGAGCTGATGCATCACGAGCTTGACGTCGAACGCCGGTATGCCGACGGGCTCCGCCGGGTGGCCGGCGAGCTGAATTTGCCGTTCCTGGTCACTAATGACTCGCACTACACCCGCGAAGCCGACGCGGCGGCGCACGAGGTGCTGCTGTGCGTGCAGACCGGCACGAACATGGCGGACCCGAGCCGGTTCCGGCTCGAGGGCACCGGCTACTACCTGAAGAGCCCGCAGGAGATGCGAGCGCTGCGCAGCGATGAGGACTGGCAGGCCGGCTGCGACAACACGCTGCTGATCGCCGAGCGCGCTGAGGCCAGCTTCACTAAGAGCAACCTGATGCCGGTGTTCCCGCTGCCTGACGGCGAGACCGAGGCCAGCTGGATGCGCAAGGAAGTCTGGCGTGGCATGGACTGGCGCTTCCCGGACGGTTTCGACGAGCAGCGCCGTCGGCAGGCAGAGTACGAGATGGGCGTCATCGAGACGATGGGCTTCTGCTCGTACTTCCTGGTGGTCGCCGACTTCATCATGTGGGCCAAGCGGAATGGCATCCGGGTAGGTCCGGGGCGCGGCTCCGGTGCCGGGTCGATCGTCGCGTATGCCCTTGGCATCACCGACCTCGACCCCCTCGTGCACGGGCTGGTCTTCGAGCGATTCCTGAACCCCGAGCGCATCTCGATGCCAGACATTGACATTGACTTCGACGAGCGCCGGCGAGCCGACGTGATCCGGTATGTCACCGAGAAGTACGGAGACGACAGGGTCGCGCAGATCATCACCTACGGCACGATCAAGGCCAAGGCTGCCGTGAAGGACTCGGCCCGGGTGCTGGGCTTCCCGTACGCGCTCGGCGACCGGATCACCAAGGCGTTCCCTCCTGCCGTAATGGGCAAGGACATCACGCTGTCGGGCATCTTCGAACCCGATAACTCGCGTTACGGCGAGGCAGGCGAGCTACGTGCGCTCTACGAGGCCGAGCCCGAGGTCCGGCAAGTCATCGACACCGCGCGGGGCCTTGAGGGCCTGATCCGCCAGCCTGGCGTCCATGCGGCCGGGGTGATCATGAGCTCCGAGCCGCTGCTGGAGCACATCCCCATCTGGCGCCGTGAGGCCGACGGCGCGATCATCACCCAGTTCGACTATCCGGCCTGCGAAGACATCGGCCTGCTCAAGATGGACTTCCTTG
This sequence comes from Streptosporangiaceae bacterium, assembly GCA_035483035.1. Taxonomy (GTDB): domain Bacteria; phylum Actinomycetota; class Actinomycetes; order Streptosporangiales; family Streptosporangiaceae; genus JAJYUU01. The sequence goes on from DATHQE010000315.1 coordinate 14,030, forward strand.
GCCTGCGCAACCTCACTGTGCTGGAGGACGCTCTCGCCGGGATCAAGGCCAACCGCGGCATCGAGATTGACCTAGATCACCTCGCGCTTGACGACAAGCCGACCTACGAGCTGCTGGCGCGGGGCGACACTCTGGGCGTCTTCCAGCTCGACGGCAGCCCGATGCGCGCGCTGATGCGGGCCATGCGGGCCGACAAGTTCGGCGACATCTCGGCCGTCATCGCGCTCTACCGCCCCGGCCCGATGGCCAGCGCGCCGGTCTACGCCGACCGCAAGACGGGCCGCGCACCGGTGACGCCGATCCATCCGGAGCTCGCCGATGCGCTCAGCGACGTTCTGGGGGAGAGCTACGGGCTGCTGGTCTACCAGGAAGACGTCATGTTCGCCGCGCAGAAGCTGGCCGGATACTCGGCCAGCAGCGCCGACCTGCTGCGCCGGGCCATGGGCAAGAAAAAGAAGGAGATCCTCGACAAGGAGTACCAGCCCTTCGCGGCCGGCATGAAGGCCAACGGATACTCCGATGGGGCCATCAAGACCATCTGGGACGTCATGGTCCCGTTCTCCGGCTACGCCTTTAACAAAGCGCACGCGGCCGGCTACGCGCTGATCTCCTACTGGACCGCGTACCTGAAGGCCAATTACCCGGCCGAGTACATGGCCGGCCTGCTCACCTCGGTCGCGGGCGACAAGGACAAGTCGGCGCTGTACCTCAGCGAGTGCCGCCGGATGGGCATCAAGGTCCTGCCGCCGGACGTGAACGCATCCAACGCGATCTTCACGCCGGTCGGGACTGACATCAGGTTCGGCATGGCGGCGGTGCGCAATGTCGGCACGTCGGTGGTGGAGTCGATCGTCGCGACGCGTACTTCGAAGGGCGCGTTCACCAGCTTTTCGGACTTCCTGCGGAAGGTGCCGGTCAACGTCTGCAACAAGCGCGTCATCGAGTCTCTCGTCAAGGCAGGCGCCTTCGACTCGTTCGGCCATCCGCGCCGTGGCCTGATGCTGATCCACGAGCAGGCCGTCGACGCGATCATCGACGTGAAGCGCAACGAGGCCATCGGCCAGGACTCGCTGTTCGGCGACGATTCTCACGATGACCTGACGTTCGACGTGCCGGTCCCCGACGGCGAGTGGGAGAAGTCGACCCTGCTGGCGTTCGAGCGGGAGATGCTCGGCCTCTACGTATCCGACCACCCGCTCCTAGGCGTCGAGCACGTGCTGGCGGCTGCGACAGACTGCTCGCTCGCGCAGCTGCTCGGCTCGGCGGACGACGAACCTGACCGCACCTCACGCGGAGACCGGGACGCGCAGGTGGTGACCGTCGGCGGCATCCTGTCCGGGGTCCAGCGCAAGGTCACACGGCAGGGCAGCACCTGGGCAGCAGCGACGCTCGAGGACCTGGAGGGCGCGATCGAGGTCCTGTTCTTCCCGGCGACCTACGCCCAGTGCATGAGCCAGATCATCGACGACGCGATTGTCGTGGTCCGGGGCCGTCTGGACCGGCGGGAGGAGGTGCCGAAGCTGGTCGCCATGGAGGTGAGCACGGCTGACGTCACGGCGGGTGAGACTGGCCCTTTCGTAGTGTCGATGCTGGAAGGGCGGTGCGTCCCGCCAGTGATCGAGCGACTGAAGGAAGTCCTGCGGACGCACCCCGGTCCCACTGAGGTGCACCTGCGGCTGGTGACGGGGAGCAGGATCAAGGTACTGCGCCTGGACGACAAGCTCCGGGTCAAGCCGTCGCCGTCCCTGCTGGGCGACCTGAAGCAGCTGCTAGGCCCCGGTTGCGTCGGCTAGCTTTGTCCGACAGGTACTGCCAATGGCGGGCACGACCGCGTGTGGGGCGCGACCTGGCTGCCACCTCGGCTCGACTGCGGTTCAGCTGGCCTGGGTAGCATCCTGTCCTGAGGTGAGCGCGGAAGACTGCTCGGCGTCCAGCTAGCGGTTGGAGGCTCACCATGGCGAGGGATAGCGAGCACCGGGGGCGGGGGCCAGTGATCCGCAGACTGCTGCGCGGGTCTGAATGGCGTCGTGAGGTGCTGCGGACCAACCTGTGGCTCGTTCCCGCCATCCTGGTCCTCGCGGCGGTTGTGCTGTTCGTCGCGACGTACTCGCTGGACCTGGCGGCCTACAACGGGGTTTTCGGCGTTCCGGGCTGGGCCATCAGTGGCGGGCCCGACGTGGCGAGGACTGTCCTCATCGGCATCGCGGCAGCCGTCATCACGGTCGTCGGCGTGGTGTTCTCCATCGTGATCGTGGCACTCACGCTGACGTCGACCCAGTTCGGTCCCCGGATGCTGCGCAACTTCATCCGCGACCGCGGGACCCAGCTGACGCTGGGGACGTTCGTCGCCACGTTCGTCTATGCGGTGCTCACGCTCGGCTCCGTGGGGGAGGGCGCGCACGGGAACTTCGTGCCACACATCAGCGTCACCGTGACCCTCGTGCTGTTGCTGGCCGACCTCGCCGTGCTGATCTACTTCCTGCATCACATCACCGTCCAGATCCAGCTGCCGCAGGTGATTGCGAGCATCGCCGGCGACCTCTCGAGCGCCATTGAGCTCCAGGCGGGTGATCCGTCCGAAGGCGCCGACGCCGACCTGGCCAGCGCCGTGATCGAGAGCATGGGTGCGCAGGGCGGCGTGGTGATCGCGCCGCGCAGCGGCTACCTCCAGTACCTGGAGCACGGGACCCTGATCTCGATCGCCACGGAAGTCACTGCCGTCATCCACGTGCTCTTCCGGCCTGGCCACTTCATCGTGCAGGGACAGCAGTACGCGACGGTGTGGCCGGCCGAGGCTGCCGACAGCGTGACGCGCGAGCTCGCGGGCGCTCACGTCACTGGCCCGTACCGGACGCTGGCGCAGGACGTTTCATTCGGCGTGGACCAGCTGGTGGAGATCTGCATCCGCGCGCTTTCCAGCGCCGTTAACGATACGTTCACGGCTTTGACCTGCATCGACTGGATCGGCGACAGCCTGTGCAAGGTGACCGGGCGATGGCAGCCGACCAGGGTCTACCGGGATTCGAGCGGCGCCGTCCGGGTGATCACGACCGAGACCACCTGGGAGCGGCTCGTCCAGCGCGCCTTTGACAAGGTCCGCCAGGCATCCACTGGCATGCCGGCCGTGATGATCAGGCAGCTCGACGCACTAGCCAAGGTCATGGAGCGGACGAGCACGGCGCCCGACCGGCAGGTGCTCCTGGATCAGGCGGCCATGATCGAGCGGCTCAGCGCGGCTTCCGTCGGCGAGCCTACCGACCGCGCCGACATCAGCCGCGCCTATCAGCGGGTGGTCGCGGCTAGCCACGCGGTCATCGCCGTGCCCAGGCCGGGTTATGTGCGCGGCATAACCTGACCGTGGGGCCGATCAGGCGTCGCGCCGGTCCAGCAGATAGGTGGCAATAGCCAGGAGCAGCGCCGTCCAGATGCACAGCACGCCGAAGCCTTCCCAGGCACTCAGTAGCTGGGAGCCGGTCGGGTGGACCTGATAGACCACCGATCCTGCCTGCTGCGGAAGGTAGGCGACGAGGTGGTTGAAGAACGAGGTGTCCGGCAGCAGGCCAGCCAGGATCGGCAGCACGAAGGCAACCCCGATAGCGATGCTGATGGCGCCCGCCGTGTGCCGTACTAGCGCGCCGATGGCCATCGCGAACAAGCCGAAGACCGTCAGGTACAGCCCAGCGCCGACGGTCGATCGGAGCACGCCGGAGTCGCTCAGCGACACCGACACTCGGCTGTGCAGGATCGCCGAGCCTACGAAGAAGGAACAGAAAACCACAATCTCGGCGAGCACGGTCATCAGGACAGCGAACACGGCGATCTTCGCGCCCAGCATCGGGAACCGCTTGGGCACGGCGAGCAGTGAAGCCCGGATGACGCCGGTGGAGTACTCGGTAGTGATCAGCAGCACGCCGAGGACGCAGATAGTGAGCTGGCCCAGATAGATGGACGGTCCGAAGATGATGCTGGTCGGGTCCGCGAGCGCCCTCGCATCGCGGGGTGCTGCGTGCAGTCCAGTCCAGTTCGCGATCGTGACCCAGGTGAAGAGCGCCGTCAGGCCGATCGTAATGATCACGAAAAGGATCAGGGTCCAGGCAGTGGACCGGACCGAGCGGATTTTGGTCCACTCGGCAAGCATCAGGTGACCGAAGCCGGCCCGGACCCCTGACCGCGCCGCGCCGGACTCAAGCTGGCCGGCGGCTGTTGTCGTGGTCATCGGACACCCCCGTCGGCGGCCTGTGCGGGCTGAGAATCAAGCTGGGCAGAGTCGAGATGGCCGAACTCGAGGCTGTCCGACGTGAGCTCAAGGAAGGCATCCTCAAGGGAGGCGAGCTGCGGCGTGAGCTCGTGCAAGACAACCGATGCCGACGCGGCCAGCTCTCCGATCCGGGCTGCGGGCAGGCCGGTGACGGTCAGCACCGGGGCCTCGTCGGCAGCGGCCGAACCGCCGTCGCCGGGCGGTGTGTCGGCCAGCACCGCCTTGCCGCCCTCGGCGGTGACGAGCTCCGTGAGGCGGCCGGGCTCCGGAGTTCGCACTCGCACCGACTGGCCGGACCCACGGGCGATGACGTCCGCGGTCGCCGCGTCGGCGAGCAACTTGCCCCGGCCGATCACGATCAGATGGTCGGCCGTGACAGCCATCTCGTTCATCAGGTGGCTGGACACCAGGACGGTCTTGCCCTGGCTGGCCAGGTGCTTCATCAGGTTCCTGATCCATAGCACGCCCTCGGGGTCGAGCCCGTTGACCGGCTCGTCGAGCAGCAGTACCTGCGGATCGCCGAGCAGTGCCGCCGCGACGCCGAGTCGCTGGCCCATGCCGAGCGAGAACGCGCCCGCCCGCTTCTTGGCTACGTCACGCAGCCCGACCAGGTCCAGCATCGCGTCCACCCGGCTGCTCGGCAGGCCCTGAGTCTGGGCCAGGAACATCAGGTGGTTGCGGGCGCTGCGGCCCGTGTGCACCGACTTTGCCTCCAGCAGCGCGCCCACGGTCCGCAGCGGACTGGTCAGCTGCGCGTAGGGCTTGCCGTTGATCGTCGCAGTGCCGCCAGTCGGATGGTCGAGGCCGAGGATCATGCGCATCGTCGTGGACTTGCCCGCCCCGTTCGGCCCGAGGAAGCCGGTCACGCGGCCGGGCTGAACGGTGAAGGACAGATGATCGACCGCGAGTGTGTCGCCGAATCTCTTGCTGAGGTCTCTGGCTTCGATCATCGGTGTCTCTCATCCGGCGAAGCTGGCAGTTGCGTCCTATCGCGTGGCGAGGTTATCAGAGCTACCCGAGCGCAGACCGACCCCGTTCCTGGTCGGTATGGGCGCAAGGAGGACGGCGGTAAGCTGTCAAGATCACGGATTGGCCTGGTCGGTATCCGGGCCTGCAGAAATGTCCCGTACCCTGCTACGGAGTTATGACTGATAACAGCATGCTTACGCCGCCAAGCGGCGCGGCATCGCTATCCCATGGACAGGCGCGGCCAGGCCGACAGGGCCCCGCGCTGCTTATTGCCGTCCTGATCATCGCGGGCAGCGTGATCGTAGGCCTGGCGGCCGGAGCGGTCTGGGCGGCGGCCGCGCCGCGAGTGCTCTACCAGGTCTACACCCTGAGCCCGCCGACCGCATATGCCACAAATCCGGAAACAAGTGCCTTTATCGCCGCTGATGGCTGGTATTGCTTCGTGGCGGTCGCGGGCGGCGCGCTAATCGGCCTGGTCGGCTACCTGTTCGGGGTGCGGCGTCACGGTCCTGCGCCCATGGTCGGGATCGTCGTGGGGTCGATCGCGGCCGCGTTCATCGCAGCGTGGGTCGGGCATCTCCTCTCCGGCGGAGCGGGCTTTGACCATCTGCTGGCGACGAGCAGGCCGGGCACATTCCTGCACGCGCCGATCTCGCTAGGCTCTCGCGGCGCGCTGGCCTTCTGGCCGCTGGCCGCCGCCGGGGTGGCGGGCGGGATCGAGCTGGTCGGCGTGCTGAAGGCCCGCCACCAGCTGCCCTATGACGGGACGCCGATGCCGGGCATGGAGACGTTCGGCGCCCGGTCCTACCCTGGCGGCCACAGTTCCGGCCAGCTCACGCCCGGCCAGCCCGCGTCGGGCCAGCCCGCCTCGGGTCAGCCCGCCTCGGGTCAGCTCGCGCCTGGCCAGCCCGCGTCGGGTCAGCTCGCGCCTGGCCAGCTCACACCCGGCCAGCCCGCGTCGGGTCAGCCTGGGCCTGGCCAGCCGACGCCCAGCCCCCTGAATTCTGGCGAGCCGTCTTCCGGGCCGCCGAATCTGGGTCAGCCGCAGGCGGCGCGCGGGCCGGACGTGCCCGGCCCACCGGGCAACACCGAACCGTACGACGGCGGCCCCGGTCGCCTCGCCCCCTGACCCCTCCGCATCGCGGCCCGGCTGATAGCGATCCCAGCGCGGCTGCATCAGCCGCAGTGCGCTAGACCTATGGCGGCGTAGCGGCCTACTGCGTAGTGGAGCCGTGGGCGGCCTCGACCGCCATCGCCGCGCCGACAATGCCCGCCTCGTTTTGGAGGGCCGCGGGCACGACGTTGGCGCGCACGCGGGCCGTCAGCAACGGCAGGAATTTGCTAGATTTCCGGCTGACACCGCCGCCGATGATGATGAGACCCGGCGATAGCAGCGCTTCCATGTGCTCCAGGTACTCGTCAACCCGGCCGGCCCAGTCATCCCAGCTCAGCTGGTGTTCTTCGCGAGCGTGATCAGATGCACGCTTCTCGGCGTCCTTGCCGCGGATTTCAATGTGGCCGAGCTCGGTATTCGGCACCAGCACGCCATCCGTGAACAGCGCACTGCCGATACCGGTGCCGAGCGTGAGCAACAGGACCGTCCCGTGCACGTCCTTGCCGGCGCCGAAGTGGATCTCCGCAACGCCCGCCGCGTCGGCGTCGTTGAGAACTGTCACGGTGAGGTTGGTCTCAGACCCGAACAGCTTGACAGCATCGACGCCGATCCACGAGGAGTCAACGTTTGCAGCCGTGCGGACGACGCCGTCGACGACGACGCCCGGAAACGTGATGCCGACCAGGCCAGTCCAGTTGAACGACCGCACAAGCTGGCCTACGACCTTCGCGAGCGCCTCCGGGGTGGCGGGCTGCGGAGTCAGGAGCTTCTGCCGTTCCGCCATGAACTGGCCGGTCGTCGTGTCCACCGGCGCTGCCTTGATGCCGCTGCCGCCGATGTCGATGCCGAGCACGTGAGCCATACGTTCCTCCCGGTATGGTCCGACGCCGGCATCCTGCCGGGCGGGCTGAGCTCTAGGACCAGCCTAAGGCCCTATACCCAGCCCGCCACCGCTACTGATCTGGACCGCACAGCGTGCGGAAGTACCTGGGCATCGTCACGTAGACATCCGCTCCCCGCGTATCGCCGCGAAGTTCACGTCCGCCGCAGCCCGGCGCGCCGCGGCGGCAACCCCGCCGGCGCCGGCCGAACGGTCGCCGGTGTCGGTCTCGATCTCGTCTGCGCCGGCCGAACGGTCGCCGACCGAACCATCGCCGGTGCCGGTCTCGCTCACGCCCGCGCCGGCCGAACGGTCGCCGGCCTCATTCTCGATCTCGTCTGCGCCGGCCGAGCCGTCGGCGGCCTCGATCTCGGTGTCACCTGCGTCGGCCGAGCCGTCGGCCAGGCCCTCCTCGTCTGCCTCGTCCTCCTCGTCCGCCCCGTCTTCCTCGTCCGCGTCCTCGTCGGGATCGCGGGTTGCTCGGTCGACCTTCTGCCGGTACGCGTAATCCGACCGGATCAGCTCGCGCAGCTCGCCACTGGTGTGCGCGCGCAGTTCGTCAGTCGAGGTCTGGTACCGCGCAGACCAGATGTCGCCATCGAGACCGATGACGTATGCCTCGTCCCAGTGCATCTGCAGGTCTGCCAGCGCAGACGCGTCACTCCAGTCCATGCCGCCTCCTGTCCATGCCGACTCCGTTCAAGCCGGACCCGTCGATACCGGCGCGGTCCGTGCTGCGTCCGTCCATGCTGTGTCCGGCCATGCCGCTTCCGTCCATGCCGCCTCCACTGCGGCCCCGTCCGGGCGTCCAGTCCGCCGCAGGGGTGCCAGGGCCAGCTTCAACTCCAGCATAGCGCGGTATAGAGCAGTCTAGTGCAGCAGGCCGCGTTCTGCATATTTCGGCAGTTCAGGAGCGTTCTAGGGTGGCGTCCGTGGTGAAAGTGCCTAGGTTCGACGCCAACGCGCTTGGGCCCGTGTACGTCTACGTCGGGGTGGCGAACCACATCGCGGCGCGGATCGAGGCCGGCGAACTGCCCGTGGGGGCGCGGCTGCCGGCCGAGCGAGACCTGGCGGCCGATTATCAGGTCGCGGTCGGTACCGCCCGGCGCGCGGTGGAGGAGCTCCGCCAGCGCGGGCTAGTCGTAACGCTGCCAGCTAAAGGGACGTTCGTCACATAACTGCCTAGTTCGCCTGCGCTCGCCTCCCCGCGAACGTCATGGTTGTGACTCTGCTGCGGATACAGCGACGTGGTTGCCACAGCCACGCACAAGGTGGCCGGCCGCGCTCGCAAAAGGTGGCCGACCGCGCCCGCGGAGACCCGGCGCAGACCCGCAGGCGAGCGCTCCAGTCGCGTGGTCGCCCGCGGCTGCCCGATGGTGAGACGCGCTCTGTTCACGGACTGTCGTACAGGCACGATTAACTGACGGCGTGCCGCCTGCCGCCGCGGACGCGCGGACCTGCGGACCTGCGGTGCTGGAGGGAGCTCGCCTGGTGGACAGGGTCGTGATCGTCGGCGGGGAGTGCCGGGCCCGATGCACGCCCATTGAGGCGCGCGCAGGTCCCGGTGGCAGGATTCCGGCCGCAGAGAGACCGGCAGCAGACCGAGGAGGGGCAGTTATGCGGGACATCACGGTCGTGTGCATGGACATGGCGGGGACGACGGTGGCTGACGACGGCAGCGTGATGGCCGCATTCGGCGCCGCGGGAGCGGAGTTCGGGCTAGTGCCAGGCGCGCCCGGATACGACGATGCGATTCAGTTCGTTCAGGACACCATGGGCCAGTCGAAGATCGAGGTGTTCCGGCGGCTCCTAGGCAGCGAAGACAGCGCCCAGCGGGCCAATCACGTCTTCGAGGCGAGCTACAAAGAGTCGGTGCGGGCCGGACTGGTAGCCCCGCTGCCAGGAGCAGTCGAGACGATTACGGTGCTGCGCGCAGCGGGCCTGAAGGTTTGCCTGGCGACCGGGTTCGCGCCGGCGACCAGGGACGCACTGCTCGATGCCCTTGGCTGGCGGCCGCTGATCGACCTTGCGCTGTCACCGGCGGACGCTGGCCGGGGCAGGCCGTGGCCAGATCTGCCGCTGACTGCGCTGCTCCGGCTCGGCGGTGGCGCGGTGAGCGAGCTCGCCGTCGTCGGCGACACTCCCAGCGACATCGAATCCGGCCGGCGCGCCGGTGCCGGGCTCGTCGCCGGCGTGACAACGGGGGCGGGGAGCAGGGAAGCCCTGATCGCGGCCGGAGCGCCGCACATCCTGGACTCGATCGGCGGGCTGATCCAGCTGATCGGGCTCGGCGCCGCCGCCCGGCAATAGCCAGCAGGCCGGCCTCAGACGCACCCTGGCCGGACGCCCGGGAGCATAAGCAGGTGAGTACTCGCCGACTGATCAGGCTGGCCGACGCTGCCGTCCTGGCGGAGCTGGTCCGGGCAAACCGGGAGTTCCTGGCTCCGTGGGAGCCGCTCCGAGGCGAGGGCTACTTCACCGAGGCTGGCCAGCGCGCCGACATCGAGCGTGCCCTAGAACAGCACAATCAAGGGAACGCACTGCCCTCGGTGATCCTCGACCACACCGGCGCGGTCGTCGGCCGGATTACCCTGAACGGCATCGTTCGCGGCGCGCTTCAGTCGTGCAGCGTCGGTTACTGGCTGAGCGCAGCAGCGGGCGGGCGCGGCCTGGCCACGGCCGCATTGGGGGAGACCATGGCTGTCGCCTTCGGCGAGCTCGGGCTGCACCGGATCCAGGCGGAGACTCTGCTGCACAACGTCGCGTCGCAGCGGGTCCTGGAGCGGAACGGCTTCGTCCGCATCGGCATGGCGCCGACCTACCTCAAGATTGCCGGACGATGGCAGGACTTCTTGCTGTACCACGTCATCAACCCGAGCGCCGAGTGAGGCATCACCCTCAGCGCAGCCGAAGCTGGCCGGGGGCTCGTGGCCAGTCAATCGCGAGCACGACGTTGCGATCGGCGATCGCGCCAGCGCCCGCCCCGCCTTCCGCCGTGATCTGATCGCGCACCTGCCAGTCATTAGCCGCCAGCTCACGGGAAAGCGCCGCCAGGTCCGCAGGTTCGGCGCTGCCCTGGTAGCTGACCGCGGCAGCCGAGTCGATGACCGTGCACGCGATCGCCAGCGATGCATCAGTCGCCAGCAACTCGACGATCCTGGCCTGCTGCGGCCAGTCGATGTGCGATGCCGTGGTGACCTGCCAGAAACCGCCGCCCGCGCCGTCAGTGACGGCGGTGACGGCGTGCACGTGGGTGTGCCCATTCAGCCACGCGACCACGCACGGATGACCGAGCAGCATCGCGCGCAGCTCATCGCCGAGCACGCGGCGGTCAGCGCCCGGCGGCCGGGTGTCATTGACCATGGTCTCGAGCGGGTGATGGCTGAACAGCACGACGGGCCTGGCGGCGCTCGCGGTTAGCTCTGCCTCCAGCCAGCCCAGCTGGGTCGCGTCGATAGAGCCTTGCCAGCCGCCGTGATGGTTGACCGTGTCCAGTACGACGCACCGAATCGGGCCATGATCGAAGGCGTAGTACGCGGTGCCGTCGGCGAGGTTGCGCTCGGAGTAGCCATGCCCGGCTGGCACGCCAGCGGATCTGAAGTGCTCCCGGATGTGGTCGGACCTGGTGACCATGGCGCGGCCGGGATCAGGCGTCACCGGCAGCTGCGTGCCGCGGGCCAGCTCGGCGAGCGCGTCGCCCTCGGCGCTTTCGAACCTGGCCAGCAACTCAGCCGCGTCGACGTCGTCGGGCGGTGTGACCAGCTTGACGGCTCCGACCGGGAACTCCCGCAGCCAGCCGGTCGGCGACACGGTGCCCTGGAGCATGTTGTCGTGGTTGCCGTGGACGGCATACCAGGGCAGGCCCAGGCCGGTCGCGCGGAAGGGGCGGCGGGCCGCGGCCAGGATGCCAGGTGCGGACGGGAAGCCGTATCGGGTGCTTGGCAGGTCGGGTGCACCGCCCTCGGGATGCCAGTAGCGCTCGTCTGCGACGTCCGGCGCCGCGACCCCTTCGTACTTGCTCGGATCACCAGAGTCAGGCACAACACTGGCGCCGTCGAGCATGTCGATATAGCTGCGCAGCTCGTTGAGCTGGCAGTTGTCGGTGGCGTCACCGGTCACGACGGCGAAGTCCAGCGGCGCCGCCGAGACCGGAGCCGCCGCCGTGCGGCGCACTGCCCGCACCATCGCCTCGGCGACGTGATACGTGAAGAGCTCCTGCGCCCGGTACGTGCCGATGATGCCGACGGTGGCGCGCAGCGGCGAATCCGGGTCGGAGAACCTGTCCACCAGCTCGGCCCGGCCCGGCGACTGGTGGTCCATGACGTGCGTATCCGACAGATGCGCGAGGGCCAGCAGGGGCGCTGCCGACCGCTGCCAACCTGCTGCCAGGGTGCCGCTGCATAGCTCGGTGCGCACGGTGTGCTGCTCGCCGTCGGTCGCGACCAGCCGTCGGTACCCGAGGTCACCCGCAGGGCCGGGAACAAGCCGCCGCTCCGCGGTCGAATCAGAGGTCGTCACCGGCGCTCGCAAGGCACGGACGCGTCATCACAATCATCATGCACGGCCACGACAGTACCGAAGGTCGCCTGAGGACTTGCGGCGCAGCTATCTCTCCTGCATGGTGTGCAGACGTAGGCCATCGCCGCACCGCGGGTGAGCCAATTCGGACGCTGGAGCCTGACGGACGTGACAGCCCGCGAAACGCGAGAGACGAATCGCGTGGAGACGACGGCCAAACCCATCGGCATCCGCGACGTGGCCAAGTTGGCCGGCGTGTCTGTCGCCTCGGCGAGCCTTGCCCTCAATGGCCTGCCCGGTGTGGCCGACGGCACCCGCAGCCGCATCGCCGCGGCCGCGGAGCGCCTCGGCTATCGCGCGAACCCGCAGGCGCAGGCCCTGCGCAGCGGCCGCAGCACGATGTACGGGTTCGTCGTGCGCAACCTCGCCAACCCGTTCTTCCTGGATGTCATGAGCGGCGCCGAGGAGGTCGCGAGCGAGGCGGGGGCCACGCTGATCGTGCTGGACTCTCAGTACTCGATCGATCGCGAAGCCGAGCACGTCAGGAACATGGCCGCCCAGCGCCTTGCTGGGCTGGCGATCGCGCCGGTCGGCGCGGGCGCCTCGATCCAGCTCTGGCATCAGTTGCGGCCTGGCACGCCTGTTGTCGCGCTTAACGCATCGCTGCCGGGTATCAACGGCCTCTCGCTGGTGTCACCAGACAATGCCGCGGCCGTGGCCCTGCCGATGCAGCGTCTAGCCGAGCTAGGTCACGCATCGGCCGCCTTCATCACGGCACCACGCGGACTGATGGCCGACGCCGACCGGCTGCGTCACTTCCGCCAGCAGGCTTCTCAGCTAGGCATGCGCGGCCGCGTGGTGTACTCGCCGCTGACCATGTCGGACGTCGGACGTGCCGCGCGCGCCGTGCTGTCCGACGCGCGCCGGCCGACGTCGATCATCACGAACTCCGACTACACCGCGCACGCGATCTACAAGGCGGCGCGTGAGCTTTCACTGCTCGTCGGGCCCGCGATCTCTGTCATCGGCCACGACGATCTGCCAACCTCGGAGCTCCTCGACCCGCCGCTGGCGACCATCGGCATCGACCGGCGGCAAATGGGGCAGGCGCTAATGGCACGGCTGCTGGCCCAGGTGCCGTTGGGCGACTTTGTCGCGCCGGTCGAGCTCATCGAGCGGCCCTCTCTTCAGCCGCCGGAAGGTGGCCCGCGACACGGCGCTTACCTGCACCGATGGCCATCAGATGGCCAGGGGGCGTCAAGTAGGTAACGAGGCTTGACACGTGCACAACGGCTGCGCCAGCATGCCAAAAGGCTAAACGTTTCAGACATTTGGACGTCTCCGTTCGCAGAGCTATCCGCGAGCGTGGAGTTCGCTGATTTCCGGCCGGCGCGTGTCCGGTCAACCAGGTGGGGAAGCCACAGGAGGCTGTAGTGAGAACTCCGTACCGACTTGGACTCGCAGGCCTGACTGCGCTGACGCTCGTGTCGGCAGTCGGGTGCGGGTCGTCGTCGCCGTCGTCATCGTCAGGTGGATACAACTGGTCGAAGGCCACCTCGGCGGCATCGGGCGGCGGATTGTCCGCGCTCGTGACCGCTGCGAAGAAGGAAGGCACGCTCAACGTCATCGCGCTGCCGGCCGACTGGGCGAACTACGGCACGATCATTAAGGACTTCACTTCTAAGTACGGCATCAAGGTCACGTCCATCGCGCCCTCAGACAGCAGCGCACAGGAAGTGACCCAGATTCAGCAGAAGAACGGCACCTCGCTGGCAGCGGATGTGCTCGACGTGGGCGGTTCGGTGGCAACAGCCAGCACGAGCCTTTTCGCGCCGTACGAGGTCGCCACCTGGTCGTCGATTCCTGCTGGCCTGAAGGACTCGACTGGCCTGTATGTCGGGGACTACGGCGGCTACATGTCAGTTGGCTACAACCCGGCCAAGTTCGGGACCATCACCTCGCTGAGCCAGCTGCTCGGTAGCAAGTTCAAGAACGATGTCGCGCTCAATGGCAACCCGACGGAGGCCAATGCTGCGCTGAACGGCGTGATGATGGCGAGTCTCGCTCAGGGCGGCAGCGCGGGCAGCATTGCCGATGGCGTGAACTTCTTCCACCAGCTCAAGGTGGCTGGCAACTTCAACACCACGCAGGCCACGCCGGCGACCATCAAGGCCGGTACGACGCCAGTCGTGTTCAACTGGGACTACCTCAACACCGCGGCCGTCGTCGGGCAGCCGGCCTCCAACTGGAAGGTCTTCATTCCAGCCAACGCCACCCTGGGCGGCTTCTACTACCAGGCCATCAACAAGAACGCACCGCACCCGGCGGCAGCGCGCCTGTGGGAGGAGTACCTGTTCTCCCAGGCTGCAATCGGCGGGCAGAACCTGTGGCTCGCGGGTGGCGCCCGGCCGTCTGAGCAGGTCGCGATGACGAGCAACGGCACTATCAACAAGGCGGCTGCCGCAGCACTGCCGCCGGTGACCGGGACACCGGTCTTCCTCACCCAGCCTCAGGCCACAGCCGCCGCCACCTACCTCGCGGCGAACTGGCCCAAGGCGATCAGCTAGGAACCCGAGTAGTGACAACTGCTACTGCGACGCAGACCGGCGCCCAGCCCGTACGGGCTGGGCGTCGGCCTCCGCTCGCGTGGATCGGGACGCTGCCGTTCCTTGCCTACACCGGGATCTTCCTGCTGCTCCCCACGGGCATCGTGATCTGGAACGCTTTCAAGGGGACGAGCGGGGGCTGGACGCTATCGAACATCACCGCGCTCAACACGGCCCCGGTCCGCAGTGCTTTCAAAGGCTCTCTCGAGCTCTGCGTGATCTCGTCGGTGATCGGTGCCATTCTCGGCGCGATCCTGGCGTACGCGGTAGCGTCCGGGAACCCGGACGGAGTGATCCGCAGGCTCTATCTCGCCGGGTCGGGCGTGCTCGCCCAGTTCGGCGGCGTCACGCTCGCCTTCGCTTTCCTTGCCACGATCGGCCCGGCCGGGTTGTTGCTGCACGCCAGCTGGTACAGCAACTTTCCCTGGGGCATCGGGCTGATCTACTGCTACTTCCAGATCCCGCTGATGGTACTGGTCTTCCTGCCCGCGATCGACGGACTCAAGATCCAGTGGCGGGAGGCTGCCGAGAACCTCGGCGGATCGACGTGGCACTACTGGCGTTACGTCGGGGGCCCGCTGCTGATGCCGGCCTTTAGTGGCGCCGCACTGCTGCTTTTCGCCAATGCGCTATCTGCCTTCGCGACCATCGAAGCATGGGAGAACCAGATCAACTACGTCGTGCCACAATCGATCAGCGGCTCCCTGATCAGCGAGGTCGGTCTTGCCAACGCCCATCAGGGCGACGCACTCGCGCTTGGACTGATCGTGGTCGTGGTCATCGTTATGACCGGCTACTTCCTTCTGCAGAGGCGGGCAGCACGATGGCAGGGCTAAACCCGCCGCTGGCCGACCTGGCCGCAGACCTTACCGGGCGCCCGGCGGCCGCTAGGCGGCCCGGCGGCCTGCGGGCTGTCCAGCGCAGGCGGCTGAACGTATTCAGGTACGTGGCGTTCACGATCTTCGGCCTGTTCTTTCTGCTGCCGTTGCTCGCCATGGTCAGGTTCTCGCTCGAGGGCACAAAGCTCGGCACCTGGTCGGTGAGTGCCTGGACGCAGATAGCGTCCTACCCAGGGCCGCCTCCGCTGCTGTCTTCCATCGAGATCACGCTTGAGCTGGCCGTCATCACGAGCGTGGTCGTGCTGGTGCTCGTAGTACCGACCATGATCTGGATCCGGCTGCGCGCCCGATGGTTCAGCAAGGTCATGGAGTTCATCTGCCTCCTCCCGCTGACCATCCCGGCCATCGTGCTGGTGGTGGGCCTGGCCCCCATCTACAACCGGATTGAGCGGGTCAACGTCTCGGCGCTGATGCTGTTCTGGGCGTATGTGATCCTGGCGCTGCCGTACACCTACCGGGCCCTGGCCGCCGGCCTGAACGCTGTTGACGCGACGACCCTGTCCGAAGCTGCGAGGAGTCTCGGGGCACGCTGGGGCACGGTGATGTTCCGCATCATCGTCCCCAACATGTGGCAGGCGATACTGAACGCCCTGCTGCTCACGGTCGCCCTGACGCTCGGCGAGTTCACGGTCGCCTACCTGCTGACGTACGTCAACATGCAGGTGAACCTCTTCGAGATCAGCCGCAGCGCGGAGAATGCTGGCGTGCTTTTCTCGGCATCTGCGGCCACGCTGCTGTTCGCGTTCATCCTGCTGTTGATCCTGTCCTACGCCGGGCGCCGCATGCGCCGCGGTCGGCCATGAGGTGGAATCCGTGAGCTTGCCAACGACAAGTACCCAGTCCGACGCGACGAGGACCGCGGTCGAGGTGCGGATGGAAGGACTCAGCCGGCACTACGGAAGCGTCGTCGCGCTCGACAATCTCGACCTGACCGTCCAGCCCGGCGAGTTGATAGCGCTGCTTGGCCCTTCGGGCTGCGGCAAGACCACCACGCTTCGCCTGCTGGCCGGCCTGGAGGACGCCGACACCGGTCAGATCAACGTCGCCGGGCGGGACATCACCCGCTTGCCGGCCAGCAAGCGAGACATGGGGATGGTGTTTCAGGCCTATTCGCTGTTCCCGCATATGACCGTGCAGCAGAACGTCGCTTTCGGGCTACGGCTGCGCAAAATCAGCTCAGCCAAGCGCGATAAGCGAGCCCTCGAGATGCTGGAGCTGGTGGAGCTGGGCAGCCAGGCGGACCGCTATCCGCATCAGATCTCGGGCGGCCAGCAGCAGCGTGTCGCGCTCGCGCGCGCGCTCGCGATCGAGCCGCAGGTGCTGCTCCTAGACGAGCCGCTATCGGCGCTGGATGCCAAGGTCCGGGCACAACTGCGGGACCAGATCCGGCGGATTCAGCTGGAGGTGGGCATCACCACCCTGTTCGTGACCCACGATCAGGAAGAGGCGCTGGCGATCGCTGACCGGGTAGGCGTGATGCGAGCTGGCCGCCTGGAGCAGCTCGCGCCCCCCACCGACGTGTACTCGCGCCCGGCGACGTCTTTTGTGGCGGAGTTCGTCGGCCTGAGCAACCGGCTCGCCGGCATCGTAACGGGGTCAGCCGTCACCGTGCGCGGTCACGACCTGCCTCTCGTGGACCCGTTGACGCCGGCCGGCCCGGTGACGGCGATCGTCCGGCCTGAGGCGGTCACGCTGGCGTCGGACGACACAGGCGAATCCGGCCCCATGACCGGGACCGTGATTGCCTCGACATTCCTGGGCGCGACAAGTCGTGTCACTGTCGACCTGGGTGATACGACGATCATGGCTCAGCTGCCGACTTCGGAGGCCACTAAGTTGCCCGCGGGCAGCCGGGTGGCCCTGACGATCCGGCCTGACCCGGTGCTGGTGTCAGCTGACTCTGCCGTCGCGAGTGAGGGGTGAGCGGAGGTCATTCACTGCTCACTACGGCCCGTCGGCTTGGCCCGGGGGCCGTGCTGCGAACCGGAACGATCTCGCCGTACCGCGCTGTCGAGATCATCGACGGCGAGCGGCATGTAGTTCGCGCTGACCTCGGTGTGCATGACCAGGCGGCGAGCGAGGGACGGCCGCTGCTCTGCCTCGCGCACCTGACCGACCTTCAACTCGCCGACGTCCAGTCGCCGACAAGATTCGAGTTCCTGAACCGCCAGTTCGCCGATCCCAGGTACGCCGAGATCGTCCCCGTGCAGCGGCCGCAGGAGGCGTTGAATGCGCATGCCATCGACGCGATGCTGCGTACAGTCAATGCGGCCGTCGGACCGGTGACGGCGCTTGCACCGCAACTGGCGGTGACCACCGGCGACGCGATCGATAATGCGCAGTGGAACGAAGTGCAGGCTTTCCTGGCGCTATTTGATGGCGGCCGCGTCGTCATGAATTCGGGTGGTCCCGACTATGCGGGCGTGCAGTCTCTGGACTGGCCGGACGACATTTTCTGGAAGCCCGACGGAGTCGCCGCGAGCGGTCCGGAC
>DATHQE010000316.1:0-1765 GCA_035483035.1 Streptosporangiaceae bacterium
GACGAAGCTGGCTGACCTCCGCGACCGCGGAGTCATCTCAGCTGAGGAATTCGAGCGCGAGAAGGCGAAGGTACTCGCCTGATCCAGCGTCGAGAGTTACGGCCGCCAGGGGCGGAACATCGCCGGTCTTACTGGACATCCGGGGTACGTTCCGCCCCTTCCTGCGTGGCCATACCGTCGCCGCCCAATGAGGCACTCAGGGATGGTCATCCGCTTCGGCCTGGCTGCGCTGGCCGGCCCCCCGATATCGACGCGGCGTTAACCCTCGGTAGTGCTAGCCCGCGGGGACGACCCCCCTTGACGCTCCCGCGAGGGCATAGACTACGGGCTCATGCGCTGGTCCAAGATGCACATCCCGACGCTGCGCGACGATCCGGCCGACGCCGGCGCGCCCAGCCACCGCCTGCTGCTGCGTGCGGGTTACATCCGGCAGCTGATGGCGGGGCACTATTCGCTGCTGCCGCTCGGACAGCGGGTCCGGCTGAAGGTCATCGGGATCATCCGCGACGAGATGAACGCGATCGGCGCGCAGGAGATCCTGATGCCGGTCATGCACCCGGCCGAGCTGTGGCAGACGAGCGGCCGCTGGGACCTGATGGGCGAGGAGATGTTCCGGCTCAAGGACCGTAAGGGCGCCGACCTGGCCCTTGGCATGACCCACGAGGAGATCGTCGCCACCCTCGCCACCGAGCTCGAGTCCTACCGTCAGCTGCCGCAGCTGTGGTACCAGTTCCAGACCAAGCTGCGCGACGAGCCGCGGCCCAAGGCGGGCCTGATGCGGACCCGCGAGTTCACCATGAAGGACTCTTACAGTTTCGACCTGGGGCCGGCCGAGCTCCACGTGTCCTTCAACGCCCACCGCGACGCCTACGCCCGCGCGTTCGAGCGGCTCGGCATCCCGGCCATCCAGGCCGAGGCGTCCAACGGCACCATGGGCGGCTCGGACTCTATCGAGTTCGTCTGCCCCTCGCCGACCGGCGAGGACCTCATCATCCACTGCCCGAACTGCGATTACGCGGCCAATATAGAAAAGGCCACGTCCCGGCTGGCCAAGATAGACGATTCTGCCGAACGGACCGCACTGCTTGCCTCCCCCGAGCCCTTCGCCACGCCGGGGGTGCGCACCATAGAGGATCTCGCCGAGCAATACCAGGCCCCAGCCAACCGGCAGATCAAGACCCTGGTGTACTTCCTGGACGGCGTGCTCACCCTGGTGCTGATGCGCGGTGACCATGCACTGCACGAGCAGAAGCTCGCCGACGCCACCGGCGCGGTCGCGATCCGCCCGGCCCAGCCGGAAGAGATCCGCGAGGCGCTCGGCGCGCTGCCCGGCAGCCTCGGCGCGGTCGGCGTCACAGATCACCCGGTGATCGCCGACGAGGCGCTGCGCGGGCGGCGCGGCATGTACACCGGCGCCAACATCGACGACACCCACCTGCGCGGTGTCGACGTCGAGCGGGACATCGCCGTCGGCCGGTGGGCCGACCTGCGCGAGGTCGCCGCCGGCGAGGCGTGCGTCAACTGCGGTCATCCGCTGCAGCTGGAGCGCGGCATCGAGGTCGGCCACATCTTCAAGCTCGGCTACAAGTTCAGCGACGCCATCGGGCTCAGCGTGTCCGGCCCGGACGGCAAGCCGGTCCGGCCGATCATGGGCTGCTACGGCATCGGCGTGGAGCGGGCCATGGCCACGGCCATCGAGGTCCATCACGACGCCAAGGGCATCATCTGGCCGGCCGCGATCGCGCCGTTCGAGGTCGTCGTGGTG
>DATHQE010000317.1:0-4382 GCA_035483035.1 Streptosporangiaceae bacterium
GAGACGTGGCCGGGCCCGATGAAGCCGTCAAGGCGCAGGTCAGGCGAGTCAAGGATGGCCTTGATCGCCGGGATGATCGTGACGTGGTTGCAGAAGATCGAGAAATTCTGCAGGCCTTCGGCCGCGGCCCGCAGCATCGTCATCGCCGTCGACGGCGCCGTCGTTTCAAAGCCGATCGCCATGAAGACGACGCGCTTGTCCGGGTTCTGCCGGGCGATCTTCAGCGAGTCCAGCGGGGAGTACACCATCCGGATGTCAGTGCCGCGCGCCTTGGCATCGAAGAACGACCCATTGCTGCCGGGCACCCGCATCATGTCGCCGAACGACGTCATGATCACGTCCGGCTCGCTGGCCAGCGCCATCGCATCGTCGACGCGGCCCATCGGAATCACGCATACGGGGCAGCCGGGGCCGTGGACCAGGGTGATCTGCTCAGGCAGGTAGTCCTCGAGCCCGTGCTTGTAGATGGTGTGGGTGTGGCCACCGCACACTTCCATCAGCTTGTACTGCCGGCCGGGCTCGCACAGCGCTGCGATCTTGGCCGCAAGTGCGTGCGCCTTGTCGGCGTCGCGGAACTCATCGACGAACTTCATCGCCACGCCTCCTACTCGATCCGTGAATCGGCGAGGGCGGCGAGCTCGTCTTCGTACGCCTGGCCGATCCCCTCGAGGAACTCGAGCGCGGCGGCGGCCTCGGCCTCGTCGATCTTGGACAGCGCGAATCCGACGTGGATCAGCACCCAGTCACCCGCCTCGACCCGCTCGTCCGCGAGCAGGCCTATGTTGATGACGCGCTTCACTCCGCTGACATCGACCCTGGCCAGATCGGGCTGGTCAGGAAGGAACTCGATCACCTCACCCGGAATCCCGAGGCACATGGGCCCACTCCTTTGTGACTAGTCGGTGATCATCGCCTGACTGCGCCGCGGCGGAGACCAGGTCGAGGACGACCCTGACTGCCTCGTCGACTGCGGCGGCTACCGGCTGGCTGAGCCCGATGCCGTAGTCCACGCTTGCGGGCTCGCAGCCGACCACCAGGACCTGCCTGGTCTCAGCCTCAAGCATGGCCAGCATCCCGAAGACCACATCAGGCTGCATCCCGTGCGCGTTGAACATCGGGTTGCCGGCGAGCGCGGCCGCGGCCCCCTCGCCCGCGGCCGCAGACGCCGGACTGGCCAGATCTGGCTCGATCACGTAGATCGTGCCGGGCGCTCCGCCGCGTGGCGTCGCGTCGATCAGGATGGCGGAGTCGTATTCGCCCGCCAGGTCGTAGGCGAGATGCATGCCGCGGATGCCGTAGTCGACGACGCGCACCCAGTCGGGCAGGTCGGCCAAGGCCAGCCGGCTGGCCACTTCGACGCCGAAGCCGTCGTCGCCGAGGAAGATGTTGCCGACGCCCGCGATCAGCAGCCGCCCGCTCACCGCGGCACCTGATCAGGATCGCTGGCGCCCAAAGCTGTCTGGCATAGCTCCCAGAGCACGTTGTACACCGTGGTCTGGGCTTCCTGGATCCGATGCACCGAGGTCGAGGGAGCGATGAACAGATGGTCAATGCTGTCCAGCTCCGCCATTTTGCCGCCGGTGTAGCCGGCAATGCCGATGGTGAGCATGCCGCGCCGGCTCGCCTCGTCGAACGCACGCAGCAGGTTGTCGGAATTGCCGCTGGTAGACAGCCCGACGGCGATGTCAGCTTTGGTGCCGAACGCGGCGATCTGACGGGCGAAGACGACGTCGACGCCGATGTCGTTGCTCAGCGCGGTCAGCACGGCGGCGTCGCTGGCCAGGCTCAGGGCCGGCAGCGGCCTGGCGATGCCGCCCGGATACAGGAACAGGGTGGCCAGCTGCTGCGCGTCGGTCGCGCTGCCGCCGTTGCCGAAGGCCAGCAGCCGCCCGCCGGACGCGAACCGGCCGGCCATCTGGCGGGCACACGCCATCAGCCTGGCGCCGTCGGCATCGCATACCCGGCGGCGCAGCGCGAGTATTTCCGCGGCCTTAGCTACCGTCGACTGCCGCACCTGTTCCAGCACGGCGGACACGTCTGTCGTACCCGCGTAAAGGAACGGGTAGAGCGACTCGATCGAGCCGTCTGGCGCGGGGTCACTGGCCGGCGCCGACGCCGACGCATTACTCGGCAGCCGTGCCACTAGGACACCACCGCTATGGCTTCTCCGGCGTGCACCAGGACGGTGTCGCCAACCGCAGCGGTCACCAGCGCGACACTGACTTCCTCCCGGCCCCGCCCGGTCTCGACCTCGGCCAGGCCATCAGCCAGCAGCCGGATCACGGTAACCGGCACGGCGGAGTCCGAGCAGGTGATGCACACATCGTCATGACATTCGGGCCCGCTCACGCAATCACCCCCGGCGCTAGGACGCCTGGCTGCTCGAAGAACACGTGCACGAGCTCCCATAGCACGTGGTACATGGTGACCTGCATCTCTTTCACGATGCGCGGATCGGTGGACCTGGTGATCAGGAGATGATCCACGGCCGGGCATGCCGCGATGGCACCGCCGTCGCCCCCGACTAGGGCAATAGTAAGCAGGCCGAGATCACGCGCCGTGAGCACGCCAGCCAGAACGCTCGCGCAGTTGCCGTCCGCCGAGATACCGAGCGCGATATCGCCAGGTGTGGCCAGGTAGCGCAGCTGATGCGAGAAGATCGCGGCCATGCCGCTCCGGGCCGCGATGCCGGTCACCGTCGCCACGTCGGACGTGAGCGAGATGGCGGGCAGCGCCCGCTTGCCGACGATGACCGGATGCACGAACTCCACCGCCACGTGCTGGGCGTCTGTGCTCGATCCGCCGGTCCCGAACACGACGAGCTTGCCACCCTGATGGAAACGCCTCGCCATCTGGTGACACGCCGCCGCGACGGCGGTTGCCTGGCTAGCGAGCTCGTGCACCGGCTGTTCGCGGCGGTCGAACAACCGGCTGGCCTGCTGGTCAGCGGGCGGCGCGGTCATGCCGCCGACTCGGACTCCGCCGCCTTCGACAGGTCAAGATCCACTGCCACCTCGACGGCGTCGGCAACCTTGAGCGTGCCAAGGAACGCTGAATACGGCTTGATGCCGAAGTCGGTCTGCCGGATGGTCGTGGTGGCGTGGTAGACACCCGAAGCGGTCTGGCTGACCTGGAGTCGCTGCGGCCGGGACTGGCCGGCCAGCGCGAGCGTGCCGGTAATGGTGCCGCCATCGGCGGTCGGCTCAAAGCTGGTGGCCGTGAAGGTGGCCTCGGGATGGCGGTCAGCTGACAGCACTTTGCGTGCCGTGACAGCGATCTCGCGCTTGTCGCGGTCGGTCAGCGGCTTGATGCCGCCCGTCCCTTCGAGCACGACGAGGGCACCGAGATCCACGGTGACCGCCAGGCTCGCCGGCGAAAGGTCATCGGCAACGACAAGCTCGCCTGACCACCGGACGGCGTCGATCGTCAGGTCGTGACCCGCCTGCGCTACCAGCCCGTCGCGGAAGGTCCGCAACGTGACCCGGCCCATGTCGGTGCCGAGTGGGTGGCGTCCCGCGCGAATCGCCATAGCTGAACCGTAGGACACATGTGGGGGGACGTCCAGCGATCCAGTCAGACAGGAGTGGCCATTCCAGGCCATTACCTGACACGATTGCGGACTACGGCAGCGGAACCTCGCCGAACACTTCCTGAATGCGCCGCAAGTCGCGCATCCGTGGCTCGGTCGCGCCGCCGACCCAGCGGCTCACCGTCTTGACCGAGACGCCGAGCTGGCGGGCGGCGGCTTCCTGCGTCAGCCCTTCCCGGCGAAGGGCACTAGACATCCATTCCGCGAACGTTGCGGGCGGCCGCCCGCCGTCGGTTCCCCCAGCCACGGTTTCCCCAACCACGGGGCCGCCAGCCTCGGGGCCGCCAGCCACGGGGCCGCTAGCCGGCGCCAGCTTCGCTGGGGCCGCTCTGCCGGGCTGCCCAGAACCGACAGGCTGGCCAGTCGTGGCCGGCTGTGCGTAGGTGACGGGCGGACCGGGGACGACGGGTGACTGAATGGCCGTGTCGGAGTGCAGGACGTCGACCTCGACGTGCTCGGGGAAGATCCGAAACGCCACCTGGATCGATCCGGTCGGGCCAGCCGCGTCCAGCAGTGCGCGGAACACCGTCTCGCCGACCTCGCGCGTGCCTTCCTCGGTCAGCGGCGACTCCGCCAGGCAGCGTCGCACGAAGTCCCTGATGTCCGGGATCGACGACGGTCTGGCTGGGAAGACCTGAGACACCACAACGACAGGGATGACCTCGATAGGGGTCGCCGCGGGTCCGTAGCTAGGCTGCGCCACCGCTGTTCTCCCTCTGGCCGTAGCCCCACGGTGGAGCACAGCGGGGTTGCAGCCAATCTACGTGACCACGGGCGGGCACGGGAACCCCGA